>DASZJU010000608.1:0-11529 GCA_035947815.1 Reyranella sp. | reverse complement strand
GACGCGCGGCCGCGGCCGCGCGGCCGGCATCATCAAGCCGTTCAGCCATCTCACGATCGTGGTGCGCGAGCGCGCCGAGGCGGAGGACAAGTAATGGGTCAGAAGGTCAATCCGATCGGCCTGCGGCTCGGCATCAACCGGACCTGGGATTCGCGGTGGTACGCCGAAGGCGGCGAATACGCCAAGATGCTCCACGAGGACATCCATATCCGCAAGGTGCTGCGCGAGCGGCTCTCCCAGGCGGGCGTGGCCAAGATCGTCATCGAGCGTCCGGCCAAGCGCGCCCGCGTCACCATCCACACCGCCCGACCGGGCGTGGTGATCGGCAAGAAGGGCGCCGACATCGAGAAGCTGCGCGGCGACCTCGCTAAGATGACCAAGGGCGAGGTGGCGCTGAACATCGTCGAGATCCGCAAGCCCGAGATCGATGCCACGCTGATCGCCGAGAACATCGCCCAGCAGCTCGAGCGCCGCGTCGCCTTTCGCCGCGCCATGAAGCGTGCCGTGCAGTCGGCCATGCGGCTGGGCGCCCAGGGCATCCGCATCAACTGCTCGGGCCGCCTGGGCGGCGCCGAGATCGCCCGCATGGAGTGGTACCGCGAAGGCCGCGTGCCGCTGCATACGCTGCGCGCCGACATCGATTACGGCATCGCCACCGCCTTCACCACCTTCGGCACCTGCGGCGTCAAGGTGTGGGTGTTCAAGGGCGAGATCATGGCGCACGACCCGATGGCGCACGACAAGCGCGCCGAGGAAGCCGCGCCGCAGCGTACGCCGACCCGCGTCGAGCGCACCGACCAGAGGGACGCGTAAGACACCATGCTGCAGCCCAAGCGCACCAAGTACCGCAAGGCCTTCAAGGGCCGCATCAGCGGCGCCGCGAAAGGCGGCTTCAACCTCGACTTCGGCGCCTACGGCCTGAAGGCGATGGAGCCGGATCGTCTGACCGCGCGCCAGATCGAGGCCGCCCGTCGCGCCATCACGCGCCACATGAAGCGTGCAGGCCGTGTCTGGATCCGCGTGTTCCCCGACGTACCGGTGTCGAAGAAGCCGGCCGAGGTCCGCATGGGCTCGGGCAAGGGCGCCCCGGAATTTTGGGCAGCGCGCGTAAAACCCGGTCGCGTGCTGTTCGAGCTCGACGGCGTGTCGGTCCAGGTGGCGCGCGAGGCGCTCGAGCTCGCCGCCGCCAAGCTGCCGATCAAGACGCGCTTCGTTGCCCGCGTCAGCGCCGAGGGTTGAGGGAGAAAGCCATGAAGGCCACCGATCTGCGTCCCAAGACCAACGACCAGCTCAAGGACGAGCTGGGCAACCTGCGCAAGGAAGCATTCAACCTGCGTTTCCAGAAGGCCGGTGGCCAACTGCAGAAGACCGGCCGCGCGCGCCAGGTGCGCCGCGACATCGCCCGCATCAAGACGGTGCTGGGCGAGAAGGCCGCCGGGTAAGGAGCAAGATATGCCGAAGCGAGTTCTGGAAGGCGTCGTCGTCAGCGACAAGATGGACAAAACCATCGTCGTGAAGGTCGAACGGCGCGTTCAGCATCCGATCTACAAGAAGTTCATCCGTAGGTCGAAGAAGTATCACGCGCACGACGAGACCAACGCCTTCAAGGGCAAGGTCGGTGAGAACGTGCGCATCCGCGAGTGCCGCCCGCTGTCCAAGACCAAGAGCTGGGAAGTTCTGGTCGCGGGCGCCAAGGCCTAGCGGAACGGAGCAGAAGTCATGATCCAGATGCGAACCAACCTCGAGGTCGCCGACAATTCGGGCGCCCGTCGGGTTCAGTGCATCAAGGTGCTGGGCGGCTCGCGCCGCAAGTATGCCAGCGTCGGCGATGTCATCGTCGTCTCCATCAAGGAGGCGATTCCGCGCGGCCGCGTCAAGAAGGGCGAGGTCCATCGCGCCGTCGTCGTGCGCACGTCGTTCGCCCTGCGCCGGCCCGACGGCAGCGCCATCCGCTTCGACCGCAACGCCGCGGTCCTCATCAGCAAGCAGGACGAGCCGATCGGCACCCGCATCTTCGGACCGGTGACGCGCGAGCTGCGCGCCAAGAAGTTCATGAAGATCATCTCGCTTGCGCCGGAGGTCCTGTAGAAACCATGGCCAACAAGCTCAAGATCAAGAAGGGCGACCGGGTGAAGGTCATCGCCGGGCGCAGCAAGGGCAAGGTGGGCGACGTGCTGCGCGTGCTGCCGACCGAGCAGCGCGTGGTCGTTGCCGGCGTGAACGTCATCAAGCGCCACACCAAGCCGGGCCGGACCGACGCCGGCGGAATCATCGAACGCGAGGCCGCGATCCACGTCTCCAACGTGGCCTTGCTGGATCCCAAGTCCGACAAGCCGACCAAGATCGGCTTCAAGTTCCTCGAAGACGGCCGGAAAGTGCGCTTTGCGCGCGCCTCCGGCGAAACCATCGACCGCTAGGAGAACGGGCCATGCCCGCGCGACTGCAAGAACACTACGCCAAGACCGTGCGAGAGGCGCTCACCAAGGAGTTCTCCTACAAGAACGCCTTCGAGGTGCCGAAGCTCGACAAGGTCGTGATCAACATGGGCGTCGGCGAGGCGGTCAACGACCGCAAGGCCGTCGATGGCGCCGTTGCCGACCTGACGGCGATCACCGGCCAGAAGCCGGTCATCACCAAGTCGCGCAAGTCGATCGCGACCTTCAAGCTGCGCGAGGGCATGGCGATCGGCGCCAAGGTCACGCTGCGCCGCGACCGCATGTACGAGTTCATCGATCGCCTGATCAACATCGCGCTGCCGCGCGTCCGCGATTTCCGCGGGCTGAGCGGCAAGTCGTTCGACGGCAATGGCAACTTCGCCATGGGCCTGAAGGAGCAGATCGTGTTCCCCGAGATCGACTACGACAAGGTCGACCAGGTGCGCGGCATGGACATCATCATCTGCACGACGGCGAAGACGGACGCGGAAGCCAGAGCGCTTCTTCGCGGTTTCGACTTCCCGTTCGTGAACTGAGGCCGGAGAAACACATGGCCAAGACGAGTTCAGTCAAGAAGAACAACCGGCGCATCGCGATGGCGAAGCAGTATGCCGGGAAGCGCGCCAAGCTGAAGGCGATGGCGGTCGACAACAAGCTGACGCCTGAGGAGCGCTTCGACGCGCGCATCAAGCTCGCCGAGCTGCCGCGCAACTCTTCGCCGACGCGCATCCGCAATCGCTGCGAGATCACGGGCCGTCCGCGGGCCGTCTATCGCAAGTTCAAGCTTTCGCGCCTTGCTTTGCGAGAGCTCGCGTCGTCGGGCGCCCTGCCCGGCGTCGTGAAGTCGAGCTGGTAACGGGGGACCGTAGACCATGATGACAGATCCCGTCGGCGATTTGCTGACCCGCATCCGCAACGGCCAGTCGGCACGCCTAGAGAGCGTGACCGTGCCGGCCTCGCGCCTGCGGTCGAACGTTCTCGATGTGCTCCAGCGCGAGGGCTATATCCGCGGCTGGTTCGAGGAAGAGCTGCGGCCGGGCGTGAAGGAGCTTCGCGTCGAGCTGAAGTACGACAACGGCCGTCCGGTCATCAAGGAGATCAAGCGCGTCTCCACCCCGGGCCGCCGCGTCTACTCGAAGATCCGCGAGCTGCCGCGCCACTTCAATGGCCTCGGCATCTCGATCCTGTCCACGCCGCGCGGCGTCATGTCCGACGCCGAGGCGCGTGCCGCCAATGTCGGCGGCGAAGTCATCTGCAGGGTGTTCTGACCATGTCGCGCGTCGGCAAAAATCCGGTTCCGATCCCCGCCGGAGTCACGATCGAGCTCAAGGGCCAGCATCTAAAGGCCAAGGGCAAGCGGGGCGAGCTGCAGCTCATGGTGCACGACGACATCTCGGTCGCCCGCGACGGCGACAAGCTCGTCTTCGCGCCGCGCACCGACAGCCGCCGCGCCCGCATGCAGTGGGGCACGGCGCGCAACCTCGCGAGCAACGTGGTTCGCGGCGTGTCGGACGGCTTCACCGTCAACCTCGAGATCAACGGCGTCGGCTACCGCGCCCAGGCGGATGCCAAGATGCTGAAGCTGCAGCTTGGTTACAGCCATGACGTCGAGGTTCCGATCCCGGCCGGCATCCAGATCAAGGCCGTGAAGCCGACCGAGGTCGAGATCACCGGCGCGGATCGTCAGAAGGTCGGACAGCTCGCGGCGGAGATCCGCAGCCTGCGTCCGCCCGAGCCCTACAAGGGCAAGGGCATCAAGTATTCGACCGAGAAGATCCGTCGCAAGGAAGGCAAGAAGAAGTAGAGGCGAAAGCACATGTCCGATCGCAACGCCCTTTTCGCCCGCCGCCAGCGGCGCACGCGCTTCGCGCTGCGCCAGGCCGCCGGCGTCCGCCCGCGCCTCAGCGTCTTTCGCTCGGGCAAGCACATCTATGCCCAGGTCATCGATGACCGTAAGGGGGCCACGCTCGCCGCGGCCTCGTCGCTCGACGAGGACGTCAAGGGCAAGCTCAAGACCGGCGCCGACAAGTCGGCGGCGGCCGAGGTCGGCAAGCTGATTGCCCAGCGGGCGATCGCGGCCGGCGTCAAGGAAGTCGTGTTCGACCGCGGCGGCTACATGTATCACGGCCGCGTCGCTGCGCTGGCCAATGCCGCCCGCGAGGGCGGCCTGTCGTTCTGATCGGGAGTTAGCACATGGCTCGTTCACCCGGCGGCTCCGGCCGTTCCTCGCGCGATCGGGGACGCGACCGCGACGAGGACAACGAACTGACCGACAAGCTGGTCACCATTAATCGCGTCGCGAAGGTGGTGAAGGGCGGCCGGCGCTTCGCCTTCGCCGCGATCGTCGTCGTCGGCGACCAGCGCGGCCGCGTCGGCCACGGCGCCGGCAAGGCGCGCGAGGTGCCCGAGGCGATCCGCAAGGCGACCGAAGCCGCCAAGCGCGGGCTGATCCGCGTGCCGCTGCGCGACGGCCGCACGTTGCATCACGACGTCAAGGGCCGCTTCGGCGCCGGCAAGGTGACCCTGCGCGCGGCCCCGGCCGGTACCGGCATCATCGCCGGCGGCCCGATGCGCGCCGTATTCGAGACGCTCGGCATCAAGGACATCGTCGCCAAATCGGTCGGCACGTCCAACCCGCACAACATGATCAAGGCGACGTTCGAGGCGCTGCAGCAGCTCAACTCGCCGCGCATGGTCGCCACCCGCCGCGGCAAGAAGGTCGGTGACCTGCTCGGCCGCCGCGATGAGACGACCGCCGAGGCGGCGGCTTAAGGAGTAGGCTATGGCCGACGGCAAGAAGATCAAGATCACCCAGACCGGCAGCCATATCGGCCGCACGGAAGACCAGCGTGGCACGCTGATCGGACTGGGGCTGAACAAGCGCCATCGCAGCCGCGAACTCACAGATACGCCCGAGGTTCGCGGCATGATCAGGAAGGTGCAGCACCTGGTGCGCATCGACGAGGAATCGACTTGAGGAATTGACGATGAAACTCAACCAAATCGCCGACAACCCGGGAGCCCGCAAGCCGCGCATGCGCGTCGGCCGCGGCATCGGCTCGGGCAAGGGCAAGACCGCGGGTCGCGGCGTCAAGGGCCAGAAGTCGCGCACCGGCGTCGCCATCAAGGGCTTCGAGGGCGGCCAGATGCCGCTTTATCGCCGCATCCCCAAGCGCGGCTTCCTGCCGCCGAACCAGAAGGTGTGGCAGTTGGTCAATCTCGGGTCGCTGCAGAAGGCGATCGACGACAAGAAGCTCGACGCCGACAAGCCGATCGATGCCGCCGCCATGCAGGCCGCCGGACTGTTCAAGAATCCGTCAGACGGTGTGCGCCTCCTTGGCAAAGGCGAGATCAAGACCAAGATCGAAGTGAAGGTCGCGGGCGCCTCGGCGTCGGCGATCGCCGCGGTCGAGAAGGCCGGCGGCAAGGTCGAGCTGCCGCCCAAGCCCGTGGCCGAGGCGGCCTAAAGCCCGACGGCGTGAGTTGGGGGCGTTTAGCCTCCTTTGTGTCGTTGTCGTCACGCGTGAGGTTCCATGGCATCCGCCGCCGAGCAACTTGCATCCAACCTGAACTGGGGCGCGATCGGTAAGGCGACCGAGCTCAAGAAGCGCCTGTGGTTCACCGTGGCCGCACTGGTCGTCTTCCGCATCGGCGCCTATATCCCGGTGCCCGGCGTCGATCCCCACGCCCTGGCCGAGATCTTCGCCCGTACCGCCGGCGGCATCGCCGGCCTCCTCGACGTGTTCTCGGGCGGCTCGATCGGCCGCATGTCGGTGCTGGCGCTCAGCATCATGCCGTACATCTCGGCCTCCATCATCATGCAGATCCTGACGACGGTGGTGCCGTCGCTCGAGGCGCTGAAGAAGGAGGGCGAGGCCGGCCGCAAGAAGATCAACCAGTACACGCGCTACGGCACGGTGATCCTGGCGACCTTCCAGGCCTACGGCATCGCGGTCGGCCTGGAGAGCCAGACGGCGTCGGCCGGTCCCGTCGTGCTCGATCCCGGCCTGTTCTTCCGCTTCGTGACCGTTGTGACCCTGGTCGGCGGCACGCTGTTCCTGATGTGGCTCGGCGAGCAGATCACCGCGCGCGGCGTCGGCAACGGCGTTTCGCTGATCATTTTCGCCGGCATCGTGGCCGCCCTTCCCAACGCCCTGATCCAGACCCTGGAATTGGGCCGCACCGGCGCGCTGTCGGCGCTGTTCATCATCGCGCTCGCGGTCGGCGTGGTGCTCGTGGTGTCGGTCGTGGTGTTCGTCGAGACGGCGCAGCGACGAATCGTGGTGCAATATCCAAAGCGACAGGTCGGCAACAAGATGTATGGCGGCGAGGCCTCGCATCTGCCGCTCAAGATCAACACCTCGGGCGTGATCCCGCCGATCTTCGCCTCCTCGCTGCTGCTCTTCCCGGCGACCATTGCCTCGTTCCAGGGCAATGCCGGTGAGCCGGGCTGGGTGCAGTGGATCGCCACTTATCTCGGTCACGGCCAGCCGCTGTACCTGCTGGCCTATATCGGCCTGATCGTCTTCTTCTGCTTCTTCTACACCACGGTGGTGTTCAATCCGACCGACACGGCCGACAATCTGAAGAAAAACGGTGGCTTCGTGCCGGGCATCCGGCCGGGCAAGAACACGGCCGAGTACCTGGAATACATCCTGAACCGGCTGACCGTGATCGGCGCGCTCTACCTGTCGGCAGTCTGCATCCTGCCGGAACTGCTGATCGCCCGCGGCGGCGTGCCGTTCTACTTCGGCGGCACCAGCCTGTTGATCGTGGTCTCGGTCACGCTCGACACGGTGACCCAGATCCAGGCCCACCTGCTTGCCCATCAGTACGAGGGGCTGATCAAGAAGGCCCGGTTGCGGGGCCGCGGCCGATGAGGGAGGGTCGATGAACCTCATCCTTCTCGGGCCGCCGGGCGCCGGCAAGGGCACCCAGGCGCAGCTCCTGCAGCGCGAGCGCGGCCTGGTCCAGCTCTCGACCGGCGACATGCTGCGCGCCGCGGTGGCCTCGGGCAGCGAGCTCGGCAACAAGGCCAAGGGCATCATGGAGAGGGGCGAGCTGGTGCCTGACGCGCTGATGGTCGGCCTGATCCGCGACCGTATCGCGCAGCCCGATTGCGCCAAGGGTTTCATCTTGGACGGCTTTCCGCGCACCGAGGCCCAGGCCAAGGCGCTTGACCAGATGCTGGCCGAGACCGGCAAGAAGCTCGACCGCGTGATCGAAATGGAGGTCGACGAGAAGGCGCTGACCGAGCGCATTGTCGGCCGTTACACCTGTGCCGTGTGCGGCACGGGCTACCACGAAAAGTTCAAGCGGCCCAAGGTCGAAGGGGTCTGCGACGTCTGCGGCTCGAAGGAATTCGTCCGCCGCAAGGATGATAATGCAGAGACCATGAAGACACGCATGGCCGCCTACCGGGGCCAGACCGAGCCCCTGCTGCCCTACTACAGCGGCCGGGGCGTGCTCAGGAAGGTCGACGGAATGGCGTCCATGGATGAGGTTCACCGCCAAATTTCCGGGCTTTTGGCGGGGGCTTGACAAGCTTTGTGTTCCGTTGACTCGGGGGCGCTTCTCCCTATAATCGCGCGCTTTTCCGGGGCCAGCGGAACGTTCGACGGGCGCGCGCAAGCGCGCCGTAAGTCTTTGAAGGAGTTGAAACTTTGGCTCGTATAGCCGGTGTGAACATTCCGACCGCCAAACGGGCGGTGATCGGGCTGCAATATATCCACGGGATCGGCCTGGCGAAGGCCAAGGAGATTCTGGGGAAAGTGGGGATCGATGAGTCGCGGCGCGTCAACACGCTGACCGACGATGAGGTCATCCGCATCCGCGAGGCGATCGACCGCGACTACACGGTCGAGGGCGATCTGCGGCGCGAAGTGGCGATGAACATCAAGCGATTGATGGACCTCGCCTGCTACCGTGGCTTGCGGCACCGCCGCGGGCTGCCGGTCCATGGCCAGCGCACGCACACCAATGCGCGCACCCGCAAGGGCCCGGCCAAGCCGATCGCCGGCAAGAAAAAAGTCACGAAGTAAGCCTGAGGGGAACCGGATCATATGGCCAAGCCTGCCGCCGCCGCTACTGGCGCCGCCGCCACCGCCGCGCGTCCTCGCCGCAAGGAACGCAAAAACATCATCGCGGGTGTGGCTCACGTGAGCGCCTCGTTCAACAACACGATCGTCACGATCACCGACGCGCAGGGCAACACCATCGCCTGGTCGTCGTCGGGGCAGCAGGGCTTCAAGGGCTCGCGCAAGTCGACGCCGTTCGCCGCCCAGATGGCGGCCGAGAACGCCGGCCGCAAAGCGATGGAGCACGGCATGCGCACGCTCGAGATCGAAGTACGCGGCCCGGGTTCGGGCCGTGAGTCAGCGCTGCGTGCGCTGCAGGCGGTCGGTCTTGCCGTCACGGCTATCCGCGACGTCACGCCGATCCCGCATAACGGCTGCCGCCCGCCGAAACGGCGTCGAGTCTGAGTTCGAGTGGAGGCGGCGCACTCCGCGCCGCATGCTCGTGAAAATTTTGTCGCGAGTCCTTTTGAGGATTCGCCCGAACCAATCGGTTTAGAGAGGTAGCCCCCGTGCTTCAGAAGAACTGGCAAGACTTGATCAAGCCGGAGAAGCTTGTGACAGAGGCCGGCGTCGATTCGGGTCGCACCGCGACCATCGTCGCCGAGCCGCTCGAGCGCGGCTTCGGCCTCACGCTCGGCAATGCGCTGCGCCGCGTGCTGCTGTCCTCGCTGCAAGGTGCCGCCGTGACGTCGATCAAGATCGACAACGTGCTGCACGAGTTCTCGTCGATTCCCGGCGTCCGCGAGGACGTGGTCGACATCGTGCTGAACATCAAGGCAATGGCGGTGAAGATGCAGGGCGACCGCCCGCAGCGTCTCTACCTGCGCGCCGTCGGGCCGGGCGAAGTCACCGCCGGCATGATCGAGCTGCCGGGCGACGTCCAGATCATGGATGCCAAGCACCTGATCTGCACGCTCGACGACGGCGCCTCGATCTCGATGGAGCTGATGGTCGCCACCGGCAAGGGCTACGTGCCCGCCTCGGCCAACCGGCCGGAAGACGCGCAGATCGGCCTGATCCCGGTCGATTCGGTGTTCAGCCCGGTCAAGCGCGTCTCCTACAAGATCGAGAACAGCCGCGTCGGCCAGGTCACCGACTACGACCGGCTGTCGATGACGGTCGAGACCAACGGCACGACCCGCCCGGATGACGCCGTGGCGCTCGCCGCGCGCATCCTGCAGGACCAGCTGCAGCTCTTCATCAACTTCGAGGAGCCGCGCGAGGTCCGCAAGGAGGAGCAGCAGGACGACTTCCCGTTCAACCGCAACCTCCTGCGCAAGGTCGACGAGCTCGAATTGTCGGTCCGTTCGGCCAACTGCCTGAAGAACGACAACATCATCTACATCGGCGACCTGGTGCAGAAGACCGAGGCGGAGATGCTGCGCACGCCGAACTTCGGCCGCAAGTCGCTGAACGAGATCAAGGAAGTGCTGGCCGGCATGGGCCTCCACCTGGGCATGGAAATCCCGGGTTGGCCGCCGGACAACATCGAGGAGATGGCCAAGCGGCTGGAAGAGCCGTACTAGGCCGAGAGAAGGAATCAAGTCATGCGCCACAACAATCGCGGCCGGAAGTTCCACCGCACCGCCGAGCATCGCAAGGCGATGTTCATGAATCTGGCCGGTGCCCTCATCAAGCACGAGCAGATCACGACCACGCTGCCCAAGGCGAAGGACCTGCGTCCGATCGTCGAGAAGCTGGTGACGCTGGGCAAGAAGGGCGGCCTGCACGCCCGCCGCCAGGCGATCGGCTTCCTGCGCGATCCCTACGTCGCCGACAAGCTGTTCACCACGCTCGGCCCGCGCTATGCCAAGCGCAACGGCGGCTACCTGCGCGTGCTCAAGGCAGGCTATCGCTTCGGCGATGCCGCCCCGATGGCCGTGATCGAGTTCATCGAGCGCGACACTGCCGCCAAGGGCCAGGACTCCGGTCCGTCGGCTGAGCCGGCGGAGCAACAGGAAGCAGCCTAGAGTCAGGGTTAGCGAACCAAAACGACGCAACGCCCGGTCATCGACCGGGCGTTTTCGTTTGCGCTAGTCTTCGTCCATGGCGTTGATATTCAGACAAGCGCTCGCTTCGGAACATGACACCGCCGAGCGCATCCTGCGCACATCGTTCACGCCCTACGTCCGCCGGCTGGGACGCGAGATCACTGACGATGCCTATGCTTTCCTTGCCGCGGCCATCGAACGGGGCGACGTCTACCTTGCGCTGAAGGGCAGCGAGGTCGTGGGCGTTGCCGCCACAAAGCGGCGCGACAGCGACATCTACATCGACCGGCTGGGCGTCGATCCAGCACGCCAGGGCAGCGGCCTCGGGAGCTTCCTGCTGGTGCGTATCGAGGAAATCGCGCGGTCGAGCGGACTCAAGGGACTGTCGCTCGAGACCGCCGAGATGGCGGAAGGTAACATCCGGCTCTATCGTCGGCACGGCTTCGAGATCGTGAGCCGCGGCCTGCCATCTCACGGCAAGGACGCCCACATGCGCGTCCACATGGCGAAGGTGTTTTAGGCGTCCCAGGTGATGGGATAGCGGTTGAAGCCGCGGAAACGGGCGCGCCCGCCGCGCTCCGGCGTGCCGTCGCGGACCAATCCATCGAAGCGGGAGACCAGGCGGCCGACCGCGATCGTGCCTTCCATGCGCGCCAGCACCGCGCCCAGGCACATATGCACGCCCGAGCCGAAGGCTAGGTGGCGGTTGGGCTCGCGGCCGGCATCGAAGCGGTCGGGTTCAGGAAACTGCTCGGGATCGCGGTTGGCGGCGCCGATTCCGATATGGATGTAGGTGCCGGCGGCAAGCGTCTCGCTACCGATCTCCAGGTCCGCCGAAAGCCGCCGATTGCCGAGCTGGTTGGAGCTCTCGAAGCGCAACCCTTCTTCGACGCAGGTCTTCAGCAGCCCGGGATTTCCCTTGAGCCTCCGCAGCTCGTCGGGAAAACGCAGCAGGGCGTCGATCGTGTTGCCGATGAGGTTGGTGGTCGTCTCATGGCCGGCGTTCAGCAAGAAGATGCAGTTCTG
>DASZJU010000607.1:0-10517 GCA_035947815.1 Reyranella sp. | reverse complement strand
CCTTGCTCGCCGGTCAACACCGAGGCCATGGGCCAGCCGCGTGCATCGAGCGTGGCCGTGAACAGGTGGGGCAGCAGCGCGAAGAAAGCGCGGTGCTGGTCGGGCATGAAGGGCCGGATGGCGGCCCGTCCGGCGCCTTGTCCGGCCAGGCTCTGCGCCGCCAGCTCGTCCCGATGGAACGACAGGAAGCCTGAACCGTCTTGCGGGCTCATGTGAGGCCCTCCGCCTTCTCGGGAAACTGCGCCTTGGGGTCGTACCAGGGCGCCGCGTCGGACCGCCAGATATGGACCTGCGGCCGGTCAGAGACGGGAGTATCGAGGCAGCCCAGCCGCAGCATGACCACGGGCTGCGCGGTACGCTCGGCCATGACGTGGGAGCCGCATCGCGTGCAGAAGCGGCGGAACTTGCCGGGCGAGGATTCGAACGCGCCTAGAAGGTCCTGGCCGCGGACCCAGCGGAATTTTTCGCGCGGCACCGCGGTCACCGACGAGAAGGCCGCGCCATGAGTCTTGCGGCAGGTCTGGCAATGGCAGTGCGCGATGCGCTCGAGCGGCGCGTCGGCTTCGTATGCTATGGCGCCGCAAAGGCAGCTTCCCGTCAGCATGTCGGTCCTCCTGATCGTCGCGGCAAAGATAGGCGCCGGCGATTGCGCCGTTAAGCTCAGCAATGTAGAAATCACTCTTCCATTTATTGGAATAATCCCATGGACCGTCTGGACGAGCTGGCGATCTTCGTGCGCATCGTGGAGGAGGGCAGCCTGGCGCGGGCAGCGTCGCGCCTGCGCCGTTCGCCACCGGCCGTCACGCGGGCGCTGGCCTCCCTCGAGGACCGCATTGGCCTCCGCCTGATCGACCGTACGACCCGCCGGCTGGCGCCGAGCGAAGCCGGGCGCGCGCTCTACGACCGGGCGCGCACGCTGGTCGCCGACTACGAGGCGGCGACGGCGGGGGCGCCCGACGCGCCGGTGCGCGGCCTGCTGCGCATCACCGCCCCGGTGCAGTTCGGCCGCCGCCACATCGCGCCGATCGTCGCCCGCTTTCTCGACGCCCATGACGGCGTCGAGGTCGAGCTGCTGCTGGGCGACCGCAACATCGACCTGATCGAGGAGGGCGTCGACATCGCGCTGCGCATCGGCCCACTGGCCGATTCGGCGCTGTCGGCGCGACGGGTTGGCCATGTGCGCCGGCTGTGGGTGGCGAGCCCGGCCTATCTCAAGCGCCGCGGCACGCCTCGCACCCCCGCCGAGCTGACGCATCACGAGGCGCTTCTCGGCACGCTGCGTGGCAACACCGAGTGGCAGTTCGCCGGCGCCCGTCGCGGCGCGCCGCCGCGACTGAACGGACGGCTGCGGGCGGACGATGTCGAGACCCGGCTGCGCGCGGCGCGCGAGGGGCGCGGCATCGCCCAACTGCTGTCCTACCAGGTGGCCGACGAGCTGGCGGCCGGCCGGCTCGTGCGCCTGCTGCAGTCCTGGGAACGGCCGCCGTTGCCTGTGCACCTCGTCACCAAGGGCCGTGCCCACCGCGCGCCCAAGATCGATGCGTTTCTGGATTTCGCGGCGCGGCGTCTCGTGGCCTTGCCGGTCCTATCCGAAGCGGGCGGCGCGCGCGCCTAAGCCGGGCGGCGACGGCGTCCCGCGAGGAACGCCGCGATCGCCACGACCTGCACAATGGCGGCGGCGGCGAACACCCAGGTCGCGGCCGCTGGGGAGAGCGCGCGCAAGGCCCCGAACGCCGCGGGAGCGAAGGCATAGGTTGCTTGACCGAGGGCGACGATCAGCGGGACGACCCGCTGGACATCCGCCCGTGTGAACTCGACCTGCGCGATCAGCGGCGGCAGCGACGTGGTGTTGCCGATACCCGCGCCGAACAGCAGGACGCCGGTGATCAGCAGCACGACCTCGCTGCCGCCGGCCAGCATCAGGATGACCGACCCGGCGATCTGAACGACCAGGCTGGCGCAGGCAATCAGGCGTCGGTCGCTGCCCGGCGGCATCAGCCAGCCGACCAGGGTCCGACCCGCGATCGCGCTCGCCGTCGCCAGGCCCATCAGGATGCCGGACGCCTGCTCCCCCAGGGCCGGGACCAGCAACGAGAAGAGATGCGCCAAAAGTCCGATCTGGGCGAACAGGCCGAAGGCCATCGCTGCCGCCAGCGTGAGAAAAGTCCGGTCGCGCCACAACAGGCGACCCGGCAACGCCTGCGCGGTCGATTGGGTGGCGACCGGCGGCGCGCCCGCAGGTTCGCCGTCCGGCGACTGGCCAGTGCTTTGCGGCGTGCGTGAAAAGACCAGATCGGCGAGCAGCCAGACCAACACGATCATGACGGCGCCGATGACCGCTGCAGCCATCGGGAAGCCGACCGATGCGATCGCAAAAACCCACAGCGGCGAAAACACCACGCCGCCGATGCTGGCGCCGTTGTAGGCCATGGCCAGCGCCGCCGGTCGTTTGTGCACGAACCACGGCGCGATGATGGCATTCACGGCGGCAGCGCCCATCGCCACCCAACCGGCGCCGCTCAGCAGCGTGACCAGCAGCAGCTGCCACGGCTCGCGCGCCATCGCCCAGCCCAGCACGCCCAGCGCCAGGGCGACGGCGCCGCTCTTGGTCACCGCGGGCAAGCCGAACCGTCGATAGAGCGCCGGCAAATTGGCAACGACGAGGGCGCCAACCAGGAAATGCAACGTCACGGCCGACGAGACCAACGCCACCGACCAATGACGCGCCTCCTGCACGGCATGGAGATAGACCGGTGGACCGTAAAAACCGATCCCCCAGCCGAACACCGCCAGCACGAACGTGCCGGCAACGACGCGCCATCCGAAGAAGGACGCCGGAAACACTGTTTCAGAAACCACTTGGCAACCCTCCTGCCGCTGGGCCGCGGACTATGCGGACCGGCGGGTGGTCGTCGTTGCGGCGTCGACCGAAGCATAAGAGGGGATGTCGCGGGATGGATTGACACGGCAGGCGATTCCCTGTCACTTAACCATCAAGTTAAGTGTTTGGAGGGCAGCCAATGTCATACGTCGACGGCTATATCCTGCCGGTGCCGAAGAAGCACCTGGCGGCCTACAAGCGCCTGGCCGGCAAGGCCGGAAAGATCTGGCGCGAGCTCGGAGCGCTCGACTATCGCGAATGCGTGGGCGACGACCTCAGCGTGAAGTTCGGCTTGCCCTTCGCCAAGCTGGTGAAGCCCAAGGCCGGCGAGACGATCATGTTCTCGTGGATCGTCTTCAAGTCGCGCGCTCACCGTGACGAGGTCAACGCCAAGGTGATGGCCGACAAACGGCTGCAGAAGATGCCCAAAGTCATGCCGTTCGACATAAAGCGCATGAGCTATGGCGGGTTCAAGACGCTGGTCTCGGTATGAACGGCTAGGCTACAAGGCGGCATGATCGAGATCACACCGCTGCGCGAGGCCGACCGGCAGGCCTGGCGACCGCTCGCCGTCGGCTACAACGCCTTCTATGAGAGGGTGCTGCCCGATGCCGATTACGACCGCACCTGGCGCCGGCTGATGAAGGGCGAGGCGATGCATGGCCTCGCCGCGCGTCTCGACGGCCGACTGGTCGGCATCGCGCATTACATGTTCCAGACCAGCATCTGGTTCGACGACGTCTGCTATCTTGCCGACCTGTTCGTCGACGAGACGGTGCGCGGCCAGGGCGCGGCGCGGGCGCTGATCGAGGCGGTCGCAGCCGCGGCGCGTGCGCGCGGCTGTCCGCGTTACTACTGGCTCACCAAGCAGGACAACACGCGCGCCCGCGTCCTCTACGACAAGGTGGCGCGCTTCGTGGGTTTCATCCGCTACGACTATCCGATGGCATAGGCATCAAGTGGCGACGACCTCGCGCAGGACGGCGACGGTGGTTTCCGGCTCCGGCCGGTAGGTATAGTCGGGATCGGCCTGGATCGAGCGCACGATGCCGCCGGCGTCGATCACGAACCGCGCCGGTACCGGCAGGCGCCAGGACGGATCGCCGTTGCGGATGGCGAGGTCGTTGCCGAACCCGAGATACACCGCCTTCAGGTCCTCGGGCAGGGTGAAGGCCAGGCCGAACGCCTCGGCGATCCGCGATTGCTCGTCCCACAGGATCGGGAAAGTGAGCTTCAGCTGGGCCGCCATGTCTGCCGTGCGTTGCGGCAGCTCGGGCGAGATCACGACAAGCGAGGCACCGAGGCCCGCGATGTCGGCGTAAACGCTTTGCAGAGCCTCCAGCTCATGCCGGCAGTAGGGTCACCAGGATCCTCGGAAGAACGACAGGACCATCGGCCCGCCGGCTAAAAGCTCGGTCGAGGAGACCCTGCGGCCGTCATGGTTGGCGAGCTCGAAGTCCGGCGCCCGGGTGCCGACCGGCACGATGCGGTCGAGAATGCCGGACTTGCGCAGGTCCTCGGTCGCGCGATGCATGATGGCTTGGCGGTCCACCGGGATGCGGCCGGCGCCTGCCGCGCGTGTTGCCGCCAGCTTGTCTTCCAGTGACATGGTCTACTCCTTTGTCGGGGCCAGCTTGTTGTAGGTCTCACGGATGGCGATGATCGTGTGCGCCGTGCATCCATTCTCGCGTTCGACGTTCGCCTTTGCGTACTCGGGCGATGTCATCATGCCGATGAACGCGGCGCGCGAGGGATAGCGAACCAGGGCGACGTAATCCCACCGATTGTCCGCCGCCACGCCGAGCGCCACGGCCTCCACCGTACCGGTCCAGGTGATCGTGCCGCCGCGCGCCTTGATGAGTTTGATGGCGAGCGCGCTGTACCGCAGGTAGGCGTCCCAGCCGCTGCCCTTGCCATCGAGCGATTGCTCGCGAAACCGCATCAGATTCAGCATCACGACCGGCGCCTCGTCCGGCATCGCGGAAAGCGCCTCGATGTTGAGGCGCTCGATGGTCGGCGCGCGACCGGTCACGAGCGGGCGCTCCTGGCGGGTGCCCTGCGGCGCGGCAGGTCGAGCAATCGCAGCGCCGGTCGGGCGACCGCTTCGAGCTGCGCTCGATCGGCGCCGGTGCGCGCCAGCACGCGAATGCCCAGCACGACGCCCAGCAGATGGCCGGCGAGTTCGTCCGGATCGGTTTGCCGCGACACAAGTCCGGCGGTGCGGGCAGCCTCAAGATTGCGGCGGAAGAAGGCCCGGAGCTCGCCGAGATAATCCGCGACGACCCGCCCGATCGCGGCATCGTGCGGTGCCACGTCGAGCGCCGAATTGACCAGCAGGCAGCCTTTGCGGTCGGGATCTTCGAGCGAGCGGTCGATGATCTCGGCGAGGAACGCCCGGATCGCCTGTTTCGGCCGCCCGCTTTTCTCCAATCGGGCGATGCGCTCGCGCATCGAGCGGTCGGCGTAGCGCGCCAGTGCGGTGATGAAGAGGGCACGCTTGTCGCCGTAGGCGTTGTAGAGGCTCGTGCCGCCGATGCCCATGCGCTCCGCCAGGTCGCGCACCGAGGTTGCCTCGTAGCCGCGCAGCCAGAAGCGATCGACCGCGCGGTCGATCGCCCGATCCTCGTCGAAGGCTTTTAGGCGGCCCATGTGGGCATCAACGCATGATTTTGGAGCGTGCGCTACAAAATTATACGTGGACCGGCACCGAACATGCTACCGGCCAAACTATGGCGCAGGCGACCGAGGCGGAGCGGGCGAAGCGGTCGCGTGCGCATAGACGTGCCTGGCCCAGTCGCGCGAATCCGAGCCGCCTCGTCTCGCTCGTTGCCCCAGCCATGTGGCGATTGGGACCTCGAACCCCGTCTTGGGACGGGTCAGGACTGCCGGCGGCAGTCGCCACTTGCCTACCGATGCAAAATCGGCCTTCGTCGGTGGATCGGACGACACGAGCGCCGGGGCGAGGGCGCAGAACAGCTCGCTGTCGACGAGCGGCGCGCGTATCTCTACCGAATGCGCCATGCCGGCCCAATCCGTCTGGCGCAGGAGCTGGCTGCGCATGTAGAGACTGAGCTCGCAGGCCATCACTTTGGTGCGGCCCCGCCTGATATGTCTGTGCAGGCGATCGATCATCGCCAGGCTTTGCAGGTCTTCCCAGCCCAGTCGCGCCATGTCGGCGTCGATGATCTCCGCGAGTTCCCATGGCATGAAGAGACCACGGCGCAACAGATATGCCCCGCTATAGCTCGAGCCGTATTCGAACAGGCCGGCGTATTTCGGCGAGATCTGACGGCGGATCAGCGACGCGCCGACGAGACGGAACGCCGATCCCAGCCGATGCGCGGCGCCGTACGGAAGCAACGATGCCGGGGCGAGTGCGCGGACCAGTCGAGGAATTTCGCGAAAGCTCGGGTAGCCACCGAACAGCTCGTCGCCACCGACACCCGATAGAGCCACCTTGAGACCGGCCTGATGCGCGGCCTTGCTGACGAAAAACGTGTTGAGGCCGTCGGTTGTCGGCTGGTCCATGGCATCGAGCGCCAGCTCCATGTCGCCACGGAACTCGTCAGGCGTTATCCAGCTCACATGATGTTTGAGCCCGAGAATGTGCGCGGTCATCCCAGCGAGCGGCACTTCATCTTTTGCTGTCCGCTCGAATTCGCGAAATCCCAGCGTGACTGCGGCAAGCGGATCAGTCGCCTCCTCGCTCGCGACGGCGGCAAGTATGCTCGAGTCTATCCCGGCGGAAAGGAAGATCCCGACCGGCGTATCGGCAACGAGGTGGCGGGCGACCGAGCGGTGCAATTTCTCGCGCAGCAGCTCGCTCTTGGGCAGGTGTACCGGTACCGCCAGCGACTCCGCCTCAGACAGGATCTTCGCGGGGTCGAAATAACAACGCTCCTGACGCTCGCCGCTACGATGCAGGACGAGCATCGAGCCCGCCGGCAATGAGCGGATTTCGCGATACAGTGTGTATGGTTCCGGGACGTGACCCCAGACGAGAAAGCCGACGTGCCCAGCCGGCTCCGGGGTGCGCCCCACTTGGCGATCGCGCAGCAGGGCCTTCACCACCGACGCAATCCGGATCGTGGAGCCGTCATCGGCGTAGTAGAGCGGCTTGATGCCGAACGGATCGCGCGCCAACACCAATTTTTGGTCCGCGGCGTCCCATAACGCAAAGGCAAACATCCCGCGCAGATGTTCGATCATATCCAGCCCAAGCTCCTGGTAGAGATGGAGCAGGATCTCGGTATCCGAGTTCGTGTGAAAAACGTGGCCCCGCGCGGCCAGGGTTGTTCGCAGTTCGCGGTAGTTGTAAATTTCGCCGTTGAAAGTGACGATAAGCGAGGGCTCGGAGCGTCCCTCCTCGTGCAAGGCCATCGGCTGGCCGCCATCGGCACTGAGGTCGATGATCGCGAGGCGGCGATGGGCCAACCCCAATCGGCCGTCAGCGCTGATCCATTCTCCCGCGGCGTCCGGGCCTCGACGGTTCATAGCAGCTGAAACGACGGCAAGAGCCTCGCGATCTATCGGCGGCGCACTGCATCTATATGCGAAATATGCTGCAATTCCGCACATTATGCGCCGACCGGCTACCCCTCACGGACTCGAATGGTGATTTCGTCGGTGGGCAACCTAGTCGGCGAGAGAAAACTTAATAGCTATCAGTTTGTTGTAGGCGTGAAGTCCGGGCATCCGGCGATTGTCATCTTCCGCTGAGCGCTTCTGCGCGAGCGCTTCTACGACGCGTGACATATTCGGAGATCGCGCACTTTCTCGGGGGTCCGCCGATAGTCCACGCCGATCGCGTTGGCTGAACGGATTTGGGTGTTTCTTGAGGCTGCGTAGCGGCTCGTCCCGTGGCAAGATCGATTCTTTCAGCACGCACCTGCGGCGACGACAAATCCATGACCACACAAATCGAACCCTCGTCGACTGCGATACCTACTGCCGGCTCGGTCGCCGCGGGCGATGACAACGTCGTTGCGCGCGCGCGCTCGCCGCGCCTTCTCGCCTCGATAGCTGCGCTGGTCTGGCTGGTTCCCCTGCTGTTGCTGGCGGTAGCGGCGTGGCAGACCTGGCGCATGGCGATCGACGACGAGGGAAGCGAGATACAGAATGTTTTGACCGTCTTGGCCGAACAGACCGAACAGGTATTCCAGAGCCACACGGTGGCGCTCGAGTGGATCGACAAGCGCACCAAGGGGTGGACATGGGACGACATTGAACGCTCGGCGGAACTTCATGACTTCATTACGGGTTTGGACAAAGGTTCGGATTATATCGATTCCGTTTTTCTCGCCGACCGCGATGGTCGGATCCGGATGTCGGAGCGCCATTTTCCCTCGGAAGGGCCGCCCAGATTCGTGGGCGATCGCGATTATTTCATTGCCGCGAAGGACGGAACGCCGGACACAATACATGTCGGAAGGTTGGTGCCGGGCAGATCGAGCGGCCGGCTGGCGTTTCGCGTGGCGCGCCGCCGGTCGTCGGCAGATGGCAACTTCGACGGCATCCTGGTGGTGGGGCTGACGCCAAAATACTTCGAAGAATTCTTCGGGAAGATTATCAAGGAACCGGCGGGTGCCATTACCATCTCCCGCGCCGATGGCATGATATTGGCGCGCAATCCCACCGTCCCGCAGAGCACCTTCACGCCGGACGGTCAGCTCGATTCTGACTTCGTCGCTTTCCACCCGGCAGTGTCGACGATCTTTACCTCGACAGTCGATGGCGTGGAGCGGTTGGGTGCCGCGAGGAAGCTGCGCAACTATCCTATTTTCGTGACCTACGCGGTTGACATGCAGGCCATCCAAAAGGAATGGCTGGATCGCCTCAAGCCTTTCGCCATCGTCGCGCTCAGTTCCTCGCTGATCCTTGTCTTGCTCTCGCTCTACCTTCAGCGGATCGCCCGCAGCGAGCGAATCGCGCAGCAAGCCTGGCAGGACGAGGTGAGGAATCGGCTGCGGCGCGAAGCGCAAGTCCGGCAAGCATTGAAAATGGAAGCTCTCGGCCGGCTGGCCGGCGGCGTTGCCCACCATTTCAACAACCTGCTTCCGGCCATGTCCGGGCTCCTTGAGATGACCCGCGCCGAGCTACCCGCGGACAGTAGCGCCGCCAAACGCTTGGAGCGGATCATCGGCGCCGTCGATCAGGGACGCGGCCTGGTGCGCCAGATCCTCACTTTCAGCCATCGCGACCTCGCACGCCGGGAAACGATCCGAGTGTCGGCTCTGGTCGATGACGCGATCGCCTTGGCCGAAGGCAACCTGCCCAAGAATATCCGCCTGCTTCTCAACAAAAATTATGACGGCACCCTTATCGGCGATCCATCGCAGCTCAGGGACGTCTTGCTGAATCTGATTTCCAATGCGGCCCATGCGATTGGTGCCCGCGCAGGCATGATCACGATATCCACGGAAATTTTCTTCCTCGATGTTGAGTCAGCGCAACGGCTCGCTGTCCGCGCCGGGCGGTTCGTAAAAATCGAATGCAGTGACAATGGTGTTGGTATGAGCGAGGGCGTCCAGGAACATGTCTTCGAGCCGTTCTTCACCACCAAGCCGATGAGCGAGGGTTCCGGTCTTGGGCTTGCCATCGTCCACGGGGTCATCGTCGGTCATGGCGGCGCGGTGCAGCTCCATAGCAGCCTGGGCACGGGCAGCCGATTCTCGGTCTATCTGCCCGTGTTGCGGTCGGATTGATCGATGCCGGTGCTGATTCCGCCTCCGACAGGAGGCGCGCGATGCTGCTCGTAGTCGCCGATGACCATAACCTGTTTCGCGAGGCGCTCTGCCATTACCTGCGGCAAAGTTTGCTCGCGCCCGAGATAATCGAGGCGAGCAGTCTGGGCGAAGCTCTCGACCGTGCCGCGGCGACACAGCCCGACGCGCTGTTGCTGGACTTCGTCATGCCGGGAATGGACGGCGCACACGGCATCGACGTCGCCAGGCAACGCCATCCGGATATCCCCGTCGTCATTCTCTCCGGCAACATGACGCGCGAGCAGATGACCGAGGCCGTAAGGCGCGGCGCTGCCGGCGTAGTCTCGAAGGATCTCACCGGCAGGGCGCTCATCGAAGCGCTCGAGCGTATTCTCTCCGGCGAGAGCGTCGTCGCGCCTATGGCCTGGGTCGAGCCGCTATCGCCGCCGGCCGAACAGGGTGGCGAACACGGCGAGGGCTGGAAACATTTCAATCTCACACCGCGCGAGATTGAGGTCGTACGCCTGCTCGCACGCGGAATGAGCAACAAGGTGATCGCCCATAGTCTCGGCATCGCCGACGTCACGGGGCGTCTGCACCTGCGCAACGCATTTCGCAAGATGGGCGCCGGCAATCGAGCCGACGCCGTGCGCATAGCCATGCGATCAGGGTTGTTCAACTGACGCGACGGCGTCGAAGGTCAGCAGGCGCTCGAGGCCGAGCTCAAGCAGCTCGAGATGACGTCCATCCGATGACCGGCGCCGCATGGGAAGGGCGCCGGCCGCGCGGCCTCTCAGTGCTTGCCGTGGTGCTCGGCGTGGTGCTTGCTCGCCTCGCCGGCGTGGTGGGCGGCGTGCTCCGAATGGCCGTGCGCCGAATGGGCGTGATGACCGGCCTTCTCGTGGGAGTCGGCCTCGTGATGCTTGGCGGCC
>DASZJU010000606.1:0-2564 GCA_035947815.1 Reyranella sp. | reverse complement strand
CGGCGGCGCGCTCGAGCTTTCCTACGTCAATCTGGCTTTTTGGGCCGCCACCATCGTGGCCAGCATGGCGCTGGTCGGGCTGGCGCGGCGGCTCACGCTGCGCGGGCGCCTGATCGGCGTGACCGTTTCGGCCGGCGCGCTGGTCCTGACGGCACTGTCGACCCTGCCGCCGTTTCCAGTGTTCGTGGCGCTGAATTTCGTGTGGGGCCTCGGTGCCGGCATCACCATGACGCAGAGCCGCACGGTGGTGCAGATCGTGGCGCCGCCCACGCATCGGGCGCGCCTGATGTCGCTGTTCCAGCTCGGCCTGGGCGGGGGCGGGCCGATTGGCGCTTTCATCGCCGGCACGATCTGCTCGCTGTGGGGGCTCCAGGTGGCGATGCTGCTGCCGGCGCTGGCGATGCTGCTGCTGATCGCCGCGGTGCTGATCCGCTCGCGCCTGTGGACGATGCGGACGGTGGAGTAGGAGTTTCTTGCCGGACCGCGGGCCTCCAGGCCCGCATCATGAACCTTGAGCGGGCCTGGAGGCCCTCAGGCGCATGTGAATGCGCCGAGTCCGGCAAGAGTTACTCAGCGGCGGCCCTGAGGCCGAGGCCCAGCGTCTGCCAGACGTCCTGCAGCGCCGAAACAAGACGCGCCATGTCCTCGTCGCCATGCAGCGGCGTCGGCGTGAGCCGCAGCCGCTCGGTGCCGCGCGCCACCGTCGGATAGTTGATGGGCTGGACATAGATCGCGTGGCGCTCGAGCAGGAGGTCGCTGGCCTGCTTGCACAGCGCGGCATCGCCCACGAACACCGGCACGATATGCGTCGCCGAGTCCATGATCGGCAGGCCGGCCACCGCCAGCTTGCGCTTCAAGGAAGCGGCGCGCTCCTGGTGGCGCACCCGAAGGTCGGGATGGGCGCTGACATGGCGCACGCTGGCCAGTGCCGCCGCGGCGATGGCCGGCGGCAGCGACGTGGTGAAGATGAAGCCCGTGCCGCAGGAGCGTACGAAGTCGACGGTCGCGGCGGTCGAGGCGATGTAGCCGCCGACCACGCCGAATGCCTTGGCGAGCGTGCCCTGCACGATGTCGACCTTGTCGAGCGCGCCGTCGCGCTCCGCCACGCCCGCGCCACGCGCGCCGTACATGCCGACGGCGTGGACCTCGTCGAGATAGGTGAGCGCGCCATGGCGATGGGCGGCGTCGCAGATCGCGCCGATCGGCGAGACGTCGCCATCCATCGAATAGACCGATTCGAAGGCCACGATCTTGGGCGTCGACGGATCGGCGCCGGCCAGCAGTTCCTCGAGATGGGCCACGTCATTGTGGCGGAAGATCCGGCGCACGGCGCCCGAGTGGCGGATGCCGGCGATCATTGAGGCGTGGTTCAGCGCATCGGAATAGAGCTCGCAGCCCGGCAGCAGGGCGCCCAGGGTCTGCAGGGTGGTCTCGTTGGCGACATAGCCCGAGGTGAAGACGAGGGCGGCTTCCTTTTCGTGCAGCGCTGCCAGCTCGCGCTCGAGGGCGGCGTGCAGCGTATTGGTGCCGGAGATGTTGCGCGTGCCGCCGGCGCCCGAGCCCTGCGCATCGATCGCCTGGCGCATCGCCTCGACGACGGCGGGATGCTGGCCCATGGCGAGATAGTCGTTGCTGCACCACACCGTCACGTCGCGCGGCTGTTGGCCTTCGCGATGCAGGCGCGCGCGCGGGAAGGCGCCCGCGATCCGCTCCAGCTCGGCGAACACGCGGTAGCGGCCTTCGTCGTGCAGGCGGCGAAGGTGGCCCGCGAAAAATGCCTCGTAATCCATTTTGCCGTTGTCTCCCGCGCGCTGATCTTAGTCGGCCCGGCGTCGTTTCCGCAGACGCATTTTGGTCGCGGGTTGCTGGCCGGTGGGACACGAAGGCGTGAGCTTCAATTAAGAGTGCTTCTCAATCGCATAAACCGGTCGCGCGCCTCTCACCGAGGCGTGACGCCGGGTGATCGATCCAGCCACACGACGCGGCGCGTAGGTCACGCACGGACGAAGCGATCCGCTTTTCCGACAACGAACCAGGAGACTTAACGTGACTCAGTCGATCGATCTCCGCCGCCGCGGCCTGCTGCGCGTGTCCGGCGTCAGTGTCCTCTCGGCGTCCACGGTGGCGCTGCTCGCCGGCTCTGAGAAGATGGCCGTCGCCCAGCCAAGCAACACCGCAAACGACGTCGGCATCCTGAACACCGCGCTGGCGCTCGAGAACGAGGCGATCAGCGCCTATCAGCTCGGCGCGACCAGCGGGCTGCTGCAGAAGCCGGTGCTCGAGGTCGCGGTGATGTTCCAGACGCACCACAAGGAACATCGCGACGCCCTGATCGCCACCATCCGCAAGCTGGGCGGCACGCCGGTGGCGGCCAAGAGCGACGCCCAGGTGGCGCAGGCCCTGAACGCGTCGGCGCTCAAGAGCCAGACCGACGTGCTGCGTCTGGCGCAACGTCTCGAGAGGGGGGCGGCCAATGCCTATATCGGCGTCATCCCGTCGTTCGGCGACAGGGCGTTGGCGCAGGTTTCGGCGCGGCTGGCGGCCGACGAGGCGATGCACTGGAC
>DASZJU010000605.1:0-5838 GCA_035947815.1 Reyranella sp. | reverse complement strand
CCGTCGCCGAAAGCAAGGTCGGGGAAGCGCCGAATGCCGTCCTGCGCGACGCCGGCAACGATACCGGCATCCTTCCCTATGCGCGCAGCGTCACGTCAAACGGCGCAGTCTGCGCCAAATGGTCGGGCCGGCTCACAGTCGCCCGGGCGGCCAACCTGCTGGCCGCGTGCGCGCGTATTATTGCCCCACCCGGGCATTCTCGATCTTGAAGAAGAGCGCCTTCTCCCCGTCATTGATCAGGCTGAGCTTGCCTGTCACCGTCGTGATCTTGTCGGTCCATTCGATGGCCTTCGGTGACAGCACCTCGACGACTTCGTTGGGCTGACCCGGCGGACAGTACATGCAGACCGGCGTGTTGCGGCTGACGAGGAAATGCTTGGTGCGGTCCGAGCCGTCCATCGGCAGGACGAAGCCGCGCACCGTGACCGTCTGTCCATCGAGCGCCTTGACCTCGGGCGTGACCTGAATGCTGTAGACGTCCTTCTTGTCGTCGTAGCTCACCTCGCATTTGATGAGCTTGGACCAAAGCGTGTCGCGGACCTTGGGAAGGAATTTTTGCGCCATGGACTCGGCGGCAGGCTGGCCGGTTGGCTGGACGGCCTGGGCCGGCAAGAGCGCCGCCGCCAGGAGCAGCAACGGCGCCGCAAGCATTGCGATGATTCTAGGTTTCATGACTGCAGGAGCTCCTCTATCTGGGTGTGGATGGCCCGGAGAGCGGGAAAAGCAGCGGCCACAATGGTAACCGATATCGTGCCGAGCAGCAGCATCGCGATTTGATCCCACCCGAGGTGCGGCTGCAGCAGCAATCCGGTCGCGTCGGCCAGAACGTCGCGGCCGATCAACAAGAGACCAGCCGTCAGGGTACTCCCCAGGACGAGAGCGGCTGCCATGATCATCGACGCTTCGGCAAAGGCCACCATCGCGACCTTGCCCGGACTTGCGCCAAGCGCCCGCAACAAAGCGAGGTCGCGGGTTCGCGCATTCATCGTCGCCAACAGGCCGATGGCGGCACCGCTGGCGGCGATGACCACAAGCAGCAGGCCGAGGCCGGTCACGGCGATCGTCAGCGGGCGGACATACCCTATGAGGCGCGCAATCTCGAGCGTCGGGCTCGCCGCAGAAAGATTGTCCGTCGCGTCGATCTGGCGCGGCATGAATGCCGCCGCCGTCGGCACGCGATACGAGGCGACGACCGCCGTGGCGCCATGAGGAAGGTCGGCGACGTTCTCCTCGTCGGTCGAGCCTTTCTCAGCGATTTCGGCCTTGGCCTGTTCGACGTGCACATAGCGCACCGTTTCGATGTCGGTGAGCACGAGGCGGTCGAGCGCCGATCCGGTGGGCGCCAGGATACCGACGACCTTGTAGGGGAACTTTTCGTGCGATTCGCCGCCGGCCGCCAGACCGTGCGCACCGACGAAACTATCGCCGAGCTTGAAATTCAGCGCCCGAGCGACACTGGCGCCGAGCACGGCCTGGAGCTTGTCCGTCCACATTTGCCCGCTGGCGATCTTGGCGCGGTAGACGCCCAGGATGGCGGGCGTGCTGCCCACGATGCGCCAGCCGTCGACATTGTCGCCCAGCGCGATGGGCGCGGCGGCGCGGATCATCGGGTTGGCGACGGCGTCCATCGCCGCCTTCACCGGAACCAGCCCGCGTGGATCGGAGACGTGCAGCGCACAACAGAGCACGAGGTCGAGCGCCGATCCCTTGGGACCGACGACGAGATCGATGCCGCCCCACGCACGCCGCGCCGCCTGAGGCAGGGCGTCGAAACCGACGACGGCCGTCGCCACCGCCGCGATCCCAAGGGCACCGACGAAAATCGACAGAAGCGCCTGGCCCCCGCGCCGGCGCAAATAGGCGAAAGCGAGGGCGACGAAGCTCATGGGACCGACCGCAGCTCGATGGTCTCATCGACCGAGTCGATGACCCGCCGATCGTGGGTCGCGATGACGAGGCCTGCCCCCTCGATCGCCGCGGTGCCCTTCAACAATGCCAGCAGGCGCGCCGTGGAGGCATCGTCGAGGGCCGAGGTCGGCTCGTCGGCGAACACGACGGCCGGCTTGTTGAAAAGCGCGCGCGCGATGGCCACGCGCTGCGCCTGGCCATGACTGATGCGATCCGCCCGCCGGCGCCGAAGCTCGGCGATCTGGAGCGTCTCCAGAAGCTGATCCATGCGCCCGCTGTCCGGTGGCAGGCCGGCGCAGCGCGCCGCGAGTGCCAGGTTGGTGGCGACGCTCACGGCGTCGATGAGATGGAAAGATTGGAAGACGAGGCCGATCCGCCGGCCGCGGAAGAGGTCGCGCGCTGAAGCGGACAATCGCCACAGCGCCGTGTCCTCGACGACGATCTCGCCGTTCGCGGGTGCGCGAATGCCGGCCAGCGCCATCAGGGCCGTCGTCTTGCCGGATCCGGAGGCGCCGAGGATGGCGACGGACCGTCCGCGCGGGATCGCGAGGTCGGGCAGGGCGGCGAACGCCCGGCCGTCACGCGCCAGAACGACGCCCTCGGTCGCCAGGACGGTCGAAGCGGAAAGATCACTTTGCAACTGGACCCCGCGATGCAGCTTCTCTCATGGCGCGATGGGGGATATGGCAGCCTTCATCCGCGTCTAATCCTCGTTCTTGTCCTCGTTAAGGCACAGGAAGAGTAGCCGCTGCCGGCGAGCAACGTCGCGTGTCAGGACACGAGACAAGCTTCAAATCCCGCCCTGAGCTTCGCTTCGCTTAGGTTGCGGCCGATGAGGACGAACTTCGATTCACGCGTCTCGTTGTCCTGCCAGGGCTTGCCGGCGCGGCCCTCCATCAACATGTGCACACCCTGGAAGACGAAGCGACTGGGATTGTTCTTCAGGTTGAGGATGCCCTTGCAGCGCAGGATGTCGACGCCGCTGACGCGCAACAGCTCGGTAATCCAGGCGTCGAATTTCTCGGCGTCGAGAGGGCGCGTGGTCCTGCACGAGACGCTGGTGATCGCATCGTCGTGCTCATGGTCGTCCTCTCCCAGGAAATTCGGCTCGATCTCGAGGATGCGGTTGAGATCGAAGGCGCCGCGATCGAGCAGCTCCGCCACCGGCATGGTGCAATGGTCGGTCCTGTGAAGCCACGCCATCGGATTGATCGACCGGATCCGGGCCTCGACCCGCGCCGCCTCGTCGGCCGATACCAGGTCGATCTTATTGAGCAGAACGACATCGGCGAAGGCGACCTGCTCGGCCGCCTCGTGGCTGTCCTCCAGCCGCTGCAGGAAGTTCTTGGCGTCGACCACGGTGACGATGGAATCGAGCTTGGTTCGGTTGCGTACCTCGTCGTCGACGAAGAAGGTCTGGGCCACCGGCGCAGGGTCGGCGAGGCCGGTGGTCTCGATCAGGATGGCGTCGAAGCGGCCCTTGCGCTTCATCAGTCCCTCGATGATGCGGATGAGATCGCCGCGCACAGTGCAGCAGATGCAGCCGTTGTTCATCTCGAAGACTTCTTCCTCGGCATTGACCACGAGCTCGTTGTCGATGCCGAGCTCGCCGAATTCGTTGACGATGACGGCGTACTTCTTGCCGTGCTGCTCGCTCAGCACGCGATTGAGGAGTGTCGTCTTGCCGGCGCCGAGATAGCCGGTCAGCACCGTAACGGGGACCTGGTCCATGATCTGTCTCCTTCAGTAAATGTTATACTATAACATTTACTGAGATCAACGAGCGGCCGACCGGTCGCCGCTTGGCAATCGCGGCGACCGCTCAGCGAGTCTTGACGCTCTCATTCTGTTAATCCATGCATCCATGGAATGAGGGAGTGACGGCATGTCGGCAACGCCCGGCGAGCGGCAATTGGAGGCTGCGGCAGCCATGTTCGACGCGCTGTCGGACCCGTCTCGGCTCCGGACGCTGATGTTGCTGGCGAAGAAAGGTCTCAGCGTTTCGGAAATCGCCGCTGCCGAAGGCGAGAAGATGACGACCGTTTCGGCCCGGTTGCAGATCCTGCATGCCGCCCGGCTGATTGGACGCCGGCGAGAAGGCAAGAGCGTCATCTACAGCATCGCCGACGATCACGTCCTGACGCTGGTCGAGAATGCTGTCGCGCATGCCGGCGAAGAGTATTGAGTTCGCAAGAGAGGAAAGGAGAAGACCATGGCCAACAGCAAGCACGAGATCCATCACGAACACCCGCACAAGCACGGTCCGGGCTGCGGCCACACCGCGGTCCGGCACGGCGATCACGTGGACTATCTCCACGATGGCCACCTGCATCACCCGCACGAAGACCATTTCGACGAACATGTGGTCGAAGTGAGCGGCCGCAATCCCGACACCTGCACGCCGGATCACGATTGCGGCGGCCATGAGCGAGGTCACAAGCACGGTGCGGGCTGCGGCCATGAACCCGTGCCGCACGGCGACCATGTCGACTACCTGGTCGATGGCCACCTGCACCATCCACACGGCAGCCATTGCGACAATCACGGCGCGCTCGAGGTCGTGGCCCGCTAGGGCCGATCCTGCCGCGACGAAGAGCCCGGACGGATCGCCGTCCGGGCGTTTTTCTTTCACATTGCTGGTTCGTCCGGCTTAGTCAGAATTTTTGCGTGAGCCCGAGCAGGAAGGTGCGGCGCTGGCCGAATTGCGGCGCGCCGACACCGACGCCCGAGCCGTTGCGGATCTGGTAGCTGTTGTCGAACAGGTTGATGACGTCGAAGCGCAACTGCGTGCCCTTACCGAGGCCGATAGGGATCTTCTGCACCAGCGAGGCGTTGAGGACGGCGTAGTTGGGCAGCGACAGGTCGTTGGGCGTGACGACTGTGGTGCGCAGTCCGCTGCCGAACAGCATGTCGGTCGAGACCTTGGTCGCCCAGTCCTTGTCGGCGTTGAAGGTGTAGGCGGCGCCGCTCGACATCGTAAAGCCCTGGTTATGGTCGGTGAGAATGTAGTTGTTGGCGATGTAGGCAAGCGTGGCAGCGGCGAAGTTGAACTGCGCCGAGGTGATGTTGGTGGCGATTTGGGCCGAGTAGGCGCCGTTGAAGTAAAGCGACCAGGGGCCTTCGTCGTAGCTGGCATTGAATTCGACGCCTTTGCCGATGGCATTGGCATAGTTGAACGAGGTGAGCGAGATCGGTGCGCCGAACTGGCCCTCGTCGAGCAGGTTCTGGGAGATCTTGTAGTAGGCGCTGAGACCAAGCGTCAGGCCGCGCAGCGGCTTCGCCGAGACGCCGACATCGAAATAGTCGGCCCGCTCCGCCCTCGCCGGATCGGCCGTTGTCACTTCGGGCGCGGCCACGGTGCCGGCCAAGGTCGCGACCGAGTTGGCGCTCACCTGGATGAGGGGTGGCGGCGTGAAGTAGCGCGAATAGCCGGCGCGGAAGGTGAACATCTCGTCGGGCTTCCACACGACGTTGATGCGCGGGCTGAACTGGTTCTCCTGGGTGTTGGCGTTGATCGCGTCGAAACGCAGGCCGAAATTCACTGTGACGGTGGGCACGATCCGCCATTCGTCCTGCAGGTAGACGCTGTAGGTCCAGCCGGTGAGATCGGAGCTGTCGGTGAAGCCGAAGGGTTGGTCGGACGGAACCAGAGCGCTGGTCGGGTCGGTGGGATCGCTGAGGACTTGCAGCAGGGTATTGCCTTGGGTGTTGGCGGTGGCGCGCTCGCGCTGCACCAGGAAGCCGCCGCGCACCGTGTGCTTGTCGAGGGCCTTCCAGGAGCCGTCGCCCTGTACGCCGGTGGCGAAGCTCGTCCGCTGGGTCCACGGCGCGATGCCGTTGAACGCCAGGTCGCCGAACTGATCGGGCTGGTAGGACAGCTTCGAATAGCGGGCGAAGCCCGAGAGCTGGAAGTTGATGTCCTGGTAGCTC
>DASZJU010000604.1:0-4013 GCA_035947815.1 Reyranella sp. | reverse complement strand
TCGGCCGACTTCACGCGCGACAGCTCGTAGAGATGTTTTAGCCACGCCATGGTGTCGCGGCCTTCGCTATAGCCGTCGCCCGCGCCCATGCGCTTGGCAAGCTCGGAGAAGATAAAATAGTCGTCGCGCGCCTCGCCGATCGGCTCGCGCGCCTTCTTCATGGCGATCAGGAAGGGCTCGCGGCTGCCGTAGCCGATATCGTCGCGCTCGAGGCTGGTGGTGGCCGGCAGCACGATGTCGGCCATGCGCGCGGCCGGCGTCCAGAACTGCTCGTGGAACACGATGGTCTCGGGCTTGCGCCACGCCGTCCGCAGCCGGTTGAGGTCCTGGTGATGATGGAACGGATTGCCGCCCGCCCAGTAGACCAGCTTGATGTCGGGATAGACGAGCTCGCGGCCGTTGTAGGATATCCTGCCGCCGGGATTGAGCAGCATGTCGGTGAAGCGCGCGACCGGGATGAAGTCGCTCACGGCATTGGTGCCCTGCGGCAGCGTCGGGCCGGAATATTTGGGATGCGCGCTGCCCATCAGGTTGACCGGACCATAGCCCACGCCGAAGCCGCCGCCCGGCAGGCCGATCTGGCCCAGCATGCAGGCCAGCGTCACCAGCGCCCAGAACGGCTGCTCGCCATGGTGGCTGCGCTGCAGCGACCAGTTGATGCTGACCGTCGTGCGCGTGGCCGCCATCTCGCGTGCGAGACTGACGATGCGCGAGGCCGGAATGCCGGTGATCTGTTCCGCCCAGGCAGCATCCTTGCCGGCGAGCGAGGACGCGAACTTGTCGAAGCCCACCGTGCAGCGATCGAGGAAGTCGCGGTCGTACAGTTTCTCGACGAGCAGGGTGTGGCAGAGCGCCAGCATCAACGCGGTATCGGTGTTGGGTCGGATGGCGAGCCATTCGACGGCGCCGCCAGTGTCGAGGTCCTCGGCGGTGGGCGTCACGTTGACGAAGCGCACGCCCTTCTCGCGCATCGCGTAGAGCCCGCCCTTGACGTGATGCAAGGTGGCGCCGCCGGCGTTGATCTGGGCATTCTTGCGCGGCACGCCGCCGAAGGTGACGAACAGCTTGCAGTTGTCAGCCAGCACGTCCCAGCTCGTGTGCATGGCCATCAGCTCTTCCATCGGCGCCACGATGTGCGGCATCAGCACGCGCGCCGCCCCCAGGCTGTACGAATCCTGGTGGCGCACATAGCCGCCGACCGAATTCAGGAAGCGATGGACCTGGCTTTGCGCGTGGTGGAAACGGCCGGCGCTCGACCAGCCATAGGAGCCGCCGAAGATCGCGCGGTTGGAATGGGTGGTCTTCACGCGCGCCAGTTCCCTGGCGACGAGGTCGAGCGCCTCGTCCCACGGCAGCTCGACGAACGGCTCCTGGCCGCGCTGCTCGGGATGGCTGCCCGGGCCATGCTCGAGCCAGCTCTTGCGCACCGCCGGCCGGCGCACGCGCAGCCGCGTCACTTCGTCGGACAGCATGTGCAGGCCGATCGGCGAGGGATCGGGGTCCTTGGCGAAGGGATGCAGGCGGGTGGCCTTGCCGGTCTCGTCGTACTCGACCTCGTAGACGCCCCAATGGGCGGCGGTGAGGGTGCGCTGGCGGGTCATGGTGTCAGGCGGCCTTGGCGATGGAGAGGAAACGGTCGATGTCCTTGGGGTCGGTGTCGAAGGCGGTGACGAGCCGGAAGGCGCGCTCGCCCGGCCGGTCGGAGGGCCACGGATGGTACTGCGCGCCCGCGGCCTGCAACTCATCGTGCATATGGGCGGGCAGGACCACGAAGATCTCGTTGGCGTCGACCGGATAGAGAAGCTGCGTGCCCTTGAGTGCCGTGAGCCCGGCCACCAGCCGGCGCGCCATGGCATTGGCATGGTGCGCGTTGCTGAGCCACAGGCCATCCGCGAGGTAGGCGTCGAGCTGCGCCGACAGCAAGCGCATCTTGGAGAGAAGATGCCCGCCGCGCTTGCGGCGGAACTCGAACTCGCGGGCAAGGTCGGCGTCGAAGAAGACCACCGCTTCAGCCGCCATGGCGCCGTTCTTGGTGGCGCCCAAACTCAGCACATCGACGCCCGCCTTCCACGACAGCTCGGCCGGCGAGCAACCGACAAAGGAGAGCGCGTTGGCGAAGCGTGCGCCGTCCACGTGCAGCTTCAAGCCATGCCGGTGCGTCGAGGTGGCGATGGCGGCGATTTCTTCGGGCGCATAGGCCGTGCCGCATTCTGTCGCCTGCGTGATGCTGACGGCGGCCGGCTGCGGGAAATGCACCACGCCGTAAACCGGCTGGGCCAGCGCATCGGCCAGCTTGCGCGGGTCGATCTTGCCGACCGGACCATCGACCCGGAAGAGCCTGGCGCCCGACGTGAAGAACTCCGGCGCGTTGGCCTCCTCGGCGGCGATGTGGGCGGTCGGATGGCAGTAGATCGCACCCCATGGCGGCGTACAGCAGGCCAGCGCCAGTCCGTTGGAGGCAGTGCCGGTAAGGACCGGGAAGGCCACGAGGTCGGGCTTTTCGAACAGGTCGCGCAGGCGATGTTCGACCCTATGGGTCCAGTCGTCGGCGCCGTAGGAGAAGGCGCTGCCCGACGCGAAGGCTCGGCTTACGGCTTCGATGATGCTCGGATGGGCACCCACTTCGTTGTCGCTGCGAAAGTTCATGTTCATTCCTCGGGTCGGCGCGTTACGGCTTCACGTGGTGATCGACAGGTGATCGATCATCGCCAGCGCCGCTGCCGTTTGGATGGACGCACGTCCAGTCGCGCGTCATGTCTTCCGGACCGCGGGCGTCCCGCCCGCCTCAAAGTCATGAGCGGGCGGGACGCCCGCGGTCCGGAAGAGCATGAAGACGCGCCACTGGAGGGACGCGCCCCCAGCCGACGATCGCTGAAGGGTGAGTCGCAACTGTCACCCCGAGCGCAGCGAGGGGCCTTTGAGGCCGCAGTAAAGGTCCCTCGCTGCGCTCGGGATGACAGTGGGTCCGTATCAGGCATTTGGGATTCCCGGTACTAGCGGCCCGCGCTGGGCGGGAATTCGACGGTGCCCAGGAGGGCGCCGTTGCGCGGATCGACGAGGTAGGCGGCCGACGGCCCGCCCGGCGTCTCGACATGGACGACCAGGCGGTCGCCCGCCGCGGTCATCGAGACCACGCGGGCGCCGGAGGGCAGCGCGATGCGTTCGCTGAAGGTGCCCGATGCTGGCGGCCGTCCGGCGTTGGGCGTAGACATGCGGCGGGCGATTTCGGCCGCGATGACGACGAAGCCCGCCACGATCAGCAGGCCCATCACGATGACCAGCACCTTCAGCCAGAGCGGTGCGGAGGCCTGAGCAGGGGACGCCAAGAAAACTCCATGAGCGACGCCGGCCGCCACTTCGTGACCTTCGACCAAAGCGCCTCCGGCGAGCGGCTCGACCGTGCCCTCGCGGCGGCCTTGCCGTCCCTCACGCGCAGCCGCGTAAAGGCGCTGATCGAAAGCCGCCGCGTGGCGCTGGCGGATGGCCGGACGATAGAAGAGCCGTCCCGCAAGGTCAAAACAGGCGAGCGCTTCGTCGTCGACATTCCCGAGCCCGAGCCGGCCGAGCCCCAGCCGCAGGCGCTCGATCTCGACATCCTGCATGAAGACTCCGATCTCCTGGTGCTGAACAAGCCGGCCGGGCTGGTCGTCCATCCCGCGCCGGGCAATCCCGACCACACGCTGGTCAATGCGCTGCTGGCGCATTGCGGAACGAGCTTGTCGGGCATCGGCGGCGTGCGCCGGCCCGGCATCGTCCATCGCCTCGACAAGGACACGTCGGGCGTGATGGTGGTGGCCAAGAACGACTTCACCCATCAGGCGCTCTCCAAGCTGTTCGCCAGCCACGACCTCACCCGCATCTACCAGGCGCTGGCGTGGGGCGGTCCCAAGCTGCCCAAGGGCACCATCGACGCCGCCATCGGCCGCCATCCGGTCGACCGCAAGCGCATGGCGGTACGCAAGACCAGCGGCCGCAAGGCGATCACCCAGTACTGGGTCGAGCGCCGCTTCGGG
>DASZJU010000603.1:0-3446 GCA_035947815.1 Reyranella sp. | reverse complement strand
CAGCGGCTTGCCGAATTCGACGACCTTGTAGCTTTTCATGAGCGTGCTCCCGAGCCTTTGGCGGCGGGAGCATAGAGCATCCCGCAGTCTTTTGTGCTACTAGTTGGCAAGCAGATTGTTTGGGAGGAAAACAAAAAATGTTGAGGCGTGAAATCGTCACCATTGCCGCGCTCGCGCTGTTCTCCTCGGCCGCCGCTGCACAGGACACCGTCAAGATCGGCCTGATCCTGCCGATGACCGGCCAGCAGGCCTCGACCGGCAAGCAGATCGATGCGGCGGTGAAGCTCTACCAGGCTCAGCACGGCACGACGGTCGCCGGCAAGAAAGTCGAGGTCATCCTCAAGGACGACACCAGCGTCCCCGACGTGACCAAGCGGCTGGCGCAGGAGCTGGTGGTCAACGACAAGGTCGCCATTCTCGCAGGCTTCGGCATCACGCCCTCGGCGATGGCGACGGCGCCGATAGCCACGCAGGCCAAGGTGCCGGAGGTCGTGATGGCTGCCGGCACCTCGTCGATCACCGAAGCCTCGCCCTTCATCGTGCGCACCAGCTTCACCTTGGCGCAGTCTTCCGTGCCGATGGCGGAATGGGCGTTCAAGAACGGCATCAAGAAGGTCGTGACCATGGTCAGCGACTATGGCCCTGGCATCGATGCCGAGAAGTCGTTCAGCGACAAGTTCAAGGCCGATGGCGGCACGATCGTGGAGAATCTCCGCGTGCCGCTGCGCAGCCCCGACTTTGCGCCGGTCCTGCAGAAGGCCGCCGATGCCAAGGCTGATGCGCTGTTCGTCTTCGTGCCGTCGGGCGCCGGCGCGCAGTTCGTCAAGCAGTTCGTCGAGCGCGGGCTGGACAAGTCGGGCACGAAGCTGATCGCCACCGGCGACGTCACCGACGACGACCAGCTGAACGGCATGGGCGACGTGGTGGTGGGCGTGATCAACGCGCACAACTACTCGGCCAACCACGACAGTGCACTCAACAAGAGCTACGTCGAGGCTTTCAAGAAGGCCAATGGCGGCTTGCGGCCCAACTTCATGTCGGTCGGCGGCTATGACGGCATGAACCTGATCTACGAGGCGCTGAAGAAGACCGGCGGCTCGACCGACGGCGAAAAGCTTTTGGCCGCCATGAAGGGCATGGCGTGGGAGAGCCCGCGCGGCCCGATCTCGATCGACCCCGACACGCGCGACATCATCCAGAACATCTACATCCGCAAGGTCGATAAGGTGAATGGCGAACTCTACAATGTCGAGTTCGCGACGATCCCCAACGTCAAGGACCCGGTGAAAGCCGCGAAGAAGTGATCTGTCGTCCTGAGCGTAAGCGAAGGACCTCATCGCCGCTTGCCACCGGCATGAGATCCTTCGCTGCGCTCAGGATGACATAAGATCATGGCCACGATCCTCTTCGACGGCGTGGCTTACGGCATGCTGCTCTTCGTGCTGGCCTGCGGGCTTGCTGTGACGCTGGGCTTGATGAATTTCGTCAACCTCGCGCACGGCGCCTTCGCCATGGCAGGCGGCTACGTGACGGTAATCCTGATGGACCGCTGGGGCGTGCCGTTCATCGCCTGTCTGCCGTTGGCGTTCGCGGCAGCGGCGGCATTGGGTTTCGTACTGGAGCGCACGCTCTACCGGCACATGTACGGCCGAGACCATCTCGATCAGGTGCTGTTCTCGATCGGCCTGGTGTTCATGGCGGTGGCGATCACCGACTACCTGCTGGGTTCGAGCCAGCGCAACATCAGGCTGCCTGACTGGCTGCAGGGACGACGCGAGATCCTCGGCGTCAATGTCGGCATCTACCGCTCCTTCCTCATCGTGCTGTGCGGCGCGTTGGCGGTCGGGCTGCAGGCCGGGCTGATGCGAACCCGCTTCGGCAGCCGCCTGCGCGCCGCCGTCGACGACGCGCGTGTGGCGCGCGGGCTCGGCATCCCGGTGGCGACGGTTTTCGCCGCGACCTTCGCCGTGGGCTCCGGCCTGGCCGGGTTGGGCGGCGCGCTCGGCGTCGAGCTATTGGGACTCGATCCCTATTTCCCGTTGAAGTTCATGATCTACTTCCTGATCGTGGTAACTGTCGGTGGCACGTCGGGGATCATGGGTCCGTTCGTCGCCTCCCTGCTGCTGGGCATCGCCGACGTGGCCGGCAAGTATTACCTCTCCTCGGCGCTGGGCGGCTTCGTCATCTACGTCGTGCTGATCGTCGTGCTGGTGCTCAGGCCCAACGGCTTGTTCGCTAGAGCCCGATGACAGGAAACCAGACGATCGCGGCGCGAGGCCTGGCGCGGCGGGCGTGCTGGCGCGTGCCCGAGATCGTCTTCTGGGTGGTGGCCTTCGCGGCGCTGTTCCTGCCGCCGGGCAAGCACCTGCTGCTGAACGAAGTGGCGATCCTCGCTTTGTTCGCGCTCTCGCTCGATCTGATCCTGGGCTATGCCGGCATCATATCGCTGGGTCATGCCGCCTTCTTCGGGGCGGGCGCCTATGCCGCCGGGCTTTTATGCAAGCTCGTGACCCCCGATCCGCTGGCCGGCCTGTTGGTCGCCATCGCGGCAGCCGCGCTGCTGGGGCTGCTCACCAGCTTCCTCGTGCTGCGCGGCAGCGATCTCACGCGCCTCATGGTGACGCTGGGCGTTGCGCTGGTGCTGCACGAAGTAGCCAATGCGCTGCCGCAATGGACCGGCGGCGCCGATGGGTTGCAGGGCATGGTCGTGGGGCCATTGCTCGGCCGCTTCGACTTCGACCTCTACGGACGCACCGCCTACGCCTACAGCCTCGCGACACTGTTCGTCTTCTTCCTGCTGGCGCGACGCATCGTCAATGCGCCGTTCGGCCTGTCGTTGATGGCCATCCGGCGCAACACCTTGCGCGCCTCGGCCCTCGGCGTGCCGGTCAACCGGCGCCTGGTCGCGGTCTATACGCTCGCCGCGGCCTATGCCGGGGCCGCAGGCGCGCTGCTTGCCCAGACGACGGCCTACGTCTCGCTCGAAGTGCTGGAATTCCAGCGCTCGGCCGACGTGCTGCTCGCCCTCATCATCGGCGGCGCGGGCTGGCTTTATGGCGGCCTGGCCGGCGCCATCGTGTTCAAGATCCTGCAGGACACGCTGTCGTCCAACGCGCCGCAATTCTGGATGTTCTGGATGGGCCTGTTCCTGGTCGTTCTGGCGTTGGTCGGCCGCGAGCGGCTGAGCGGCGGGATGCGCGGGTTGCTGGCACGCGTGATACGCCGATGAATGCCGCGCTCGAAACCCACGGCCTCGCCAAACGCTTCGGCGGCATCGTCGCCACCAATGACGTCACCTTCCGCCTCGAGCGTGGCGCGCGCCATGCGCTGATTGGGCCGAATGGCGCCGGCAAGACGACCTTCGTCAACCTGCTGACCGGCGTGCTCGCGCCCTCCGCCGGACGAGTCCTGCTGGCGGGCGAGGATATCACGCGGCTCCGGCCCGA
>DASZJU010000602.1:0-4098 GCA_035947815.1 Reyranella sp. | reverse complement strand
GAGCACCTGGTCGACCAGTTCCCCGACGATCGCCCCAACATCCAGCCCGGCGAGCGTTCGCTCTTGATCGTCGAGGACGATCCCAACTACGCCGGCATCCTGCTCGACGCCGCCCACGCCGCGGGTCTGAAGGCCATCGTGACGGCGCGTGGCGCGGACGCGCTCGACCTTGCGCTGCAGTACAAGCCGGTGGCCATGTCGCTCGATATCTTCCTGCCCGACATGCTGGGCTGGAACGTGCTCAGCCAGTTCAAGCGCACGCTCGAGACGCGGCACATCCCGGTGCAGATCCTCAGCATGGACGAGGACCGCCAGCAGGGCCTGGCGCGCGGCGCTTTCTCCTACCTCAACAAGCCGACGACGACCGAGGGGTTGAGTGCCGCCCTGTCGCGCATCAACGACTTCGTGCGGCCGCGCAAGAAGCGGCTGCTGATCGCCGAGGACAACGAGGCCGAGCGGCTGGGCGTCAGCGAGCTGCTGGCCCATCCCGACGTCGAGATCGCTACCGCCGATTCGGGCCGCGCCGCGCTCGACAAGCTGCGCGAGCAGCGCTTCGACTGCATGGTGCTCGACTTGCGCCTGCCCGACATCTCGGGCTTCGAGGTGCTGGAGGAAATCCAGAAGGACGAGGCGCTGGCCGACCTGCCGGTGGTGGTGTTTACCGGTCGCGACCTGACGCCCGAAGAGGATGCCAGGCTGCACACCATGGCACGCAGCATCGTGGTCAAAGGCGCGGCCTCGCCGGAGCGGCTGTATGATGAGACGGCGCTGTTCCTGCACCAGGTCGCGGACGACCTGCCGGAAGACAAGAAACGCATGCTGGAGCGCCTGCACAGCTCCGACGAAATGCTGGCCGGCCGCACCGCGCTGGTCGTCGACGACGACACGCGCAACATCTTCGCGCTGTCGAGCGCGCTCGAGCGCCGCGGCATGCGGGTGCTGACGGCGACGACCGGCCGCGAGGCGATCGCCATCCTCGAGGGTTCGCCCGAGGTGGCGATCGTGCTGATGGACATCATGATGCCGGAGATGGACGGCTACGAGACGATCGCGCTGATCCGCGGCAACCCCGCGCTGCGCCGGCTGCCGATCGTCGCGCTGACCGCCAAGGCGATGAAGGGCGACCGCGAGAAGTGCCTGGAAGCCGGCGCGTCCGACTATCTCGCCAAGCCGGTCAACACGGAGCAGCTTTTGTCGGCGCTGCGGCTCTGGCTGCATCGCTGACGTGTCCGGCAGATCAGCCCCCATGGACAAGGTCAACATCCTGCTGATCGACGATCAGCCGGCCAAGCTCCTGAGCTACGAGGTCATCCTCGCCGAGCTGGGCGAGAACCTGATCAAGGCCACTTCGCCGCACGAGGCGCTCGGCATCCTGCTCAAGACCGAAGACGTGGCGGTCGTGCTGATCGACGTGGTGATGCCGCAGCTCGACGGCTTCCAGCTCGCCGCCATGATCCGCGAGCATCCGCGCTTCCAGAAACTTGCCATCATCTTCGTCTCGGCCATCCAGGTCGGCGAGACCGACCACCTGCGCGGCTACGAGATCGGCGCCGTCGACTACGTGTCGGTGCCGGTGGTGCCCAAGGTGCTGCGCGCCAAGGTACGGGTGTTCGTCGATCTGTACCGCAAGACTCGCCAGCTCGAGATGCTGAACGCCCAACTGGAGGAGCGCGTCGCCGCCCGCACCGCTGAGCTTGAGGCGCAGACCGAGCGCCTGCGCCGCAGCGAGGAGCGCCGCTCGATCGCGCTGTCGGCCGGCGACATGGGCTCGTGGGAGGTCGATCTGGCGACCGGTCACATCGAATGGGACGAAGGCCCGTATCGCATCTTCGGCGTAGACCCTGCCCATTTCGAGCCGACCGTCGAGCGCATCGAGGCGATGATGCATCCCGACGATCGCAAAAAGAGTTCCGTGGCCGACCTCGTCGCCTTGGGTGGGTCCCGCTTCCAGGTCGAATTCCGCCTTGTGCGGCCGAGCGGCGAGGTCCGCTGGTGCTACGGCGCCGGCATCATCTTGCGCGACGCCGCCGGCAAGGCGGTGCGCGTAAACGGCGTCACCGTCGACATCACCGATCGCAAACGCGCCGAGGAGCGCCAGGTGCTGCTGGCGCGCGAGGTCGATCATCGGGCCAAGAACACGCTGGCCGTCGTGCTGTCGATGCTGCGGTTGACACGTGCGCCCACCACCAAGGATTTCATCGCCGCCGTCGAGGGCCGCGTCCATGCGCTGGCGGCCACGCACAATCTGCTGTCCGCGACGCGCTGGGAAGGTGCCGATCTCGGCAAGATTGTCGAGGAGGAGATGGCGCCCTATCACGCCAATCATCGCCAGCGCGTCATCACCCGCGGTCCCGCCGTCGTGCTGCTGCCGGCGACCGCGCAGGCCATGGCCTTGGCGTTGCACGAGCTTGCCACCAACGCCGCCAAGTACGGCGCGCTGTCGACCGAGGCCGGCACGCTCAGCGTGACCTGGCGGGCCGAGGGCGAGGCCCTGGTGCTCGACTGGACGGAGACCGGCGGTCCATCCACGGCGGAACCGGCGCGGCTGGGCTTCGGCCTCACCATCGTGCGGTCCAGCATCGAGGCGCAGTTCCGCGGCGGCGTCAGCTACGACTGGCAGCGCGAGGGCCTGCGCTGCACGCTCTCCATTCCGGCCGCCCAGATCGCCCCTTCATCGCCCGCTGCCGAGGCGCCGGCGTCAGCACCGGCCGACAGTGGTGCGCGGCGTAGCCTCTCCGGCATGCGCCTGCTGGTGGTCGAGGACGAGCTGCTCGTCAGCATGCTGATCGAGGAGATCCTGCGCGATCTCGGCGCCACCGTGGCCGGTCCCTACGGGCGGCTGGCCGACGGGCTGGCGGCGGCCAAGGTCGAGCGTTTCGACTGTGCCATCCTCGACCTCAACCTCGCCGGCGAATCGGCCGATCCGCTGGCCGACCTCCTGCTGGCGCGCGGCGTGCCGTTCGTGTTCATGACCGGCTACCAGCGCGAGAGCATCGATCGCCGGTATGCCAATGTTCCGGTGCTGCAAAAGCCGATCGACGCGGCCGCGCTCGAAGGCGTGCTGCTGACGCTGCTGGGCAGCGAGCCCCTGCTGCGCGTCGCCGACGGCGATTGACGGCGCTATTCGTGTCAAGCGGACTCGGCGCATTCACATGTGCCTGAGGGCCTCCGACTTGAGCCTGTCAAGGCGAGCGCCTGGCGACGACGAAGCTTGTTCATTGAAACCCTCCCAAGGCGTGCAGCCGGACTTGCGTGTAAAGTGCTGTCGCCGCGCCGCAATATCCGTGCTGCGCTCCGAGGGAGGCCAACCGCCGTGTCAATCGTCCTGTCCGAGAATTTCCGCGCCCTTTTCTATGCTCCGTTCTATGCCGCCTCCGCCACCGGTGCGTTCCGCGACGCGGGCGTCGAAGTCACATTGCGACCGTCGCCCGATCCCACCGCCGCCGCGCGTGCGTTACGCGCAGGCGAGGCCGACGTGATGTGGGGCGGCCCGTTGCGGGTGATGATCGTGCACGACAGCGAGCCCGACGCCGACCTCGTCTGCTTCGCCGATGTCGTGGCGCGCGATCCCTTCTTCGTGATCGGCGCCAAGCCGCGGCCGGACTTCCGGATGAGCGACCTCGCCAAGGTGAAATTCGCCTCGGTGTCCGAGGTGCCGACGCCCTGGATCTGCCTGGCCGACGATCTGCGGCGCGCCGGCGTCGACCTCGATCGCCTCGATCGCGTTTCAGGCCCGTCGATGGCCGAGAACGCCGCTGCGCTGCGCAGCGGCAAGCTCGATGCCGCACAGCTTTTCCAACCCTATGCCGAAGAGCTGATCGCCTCGGGCGCCGGTCACGTCTGGAACGCTGCCGCCTCGCGCGGGCTCACCGCCTACACCACCCTGGTGACGCGCCGCCAGACGCTCGACCGCCGCGCCGATGAACTTTTGGCCATGACAAGCGGCATGCACCGCACCTTGCGCTGGTTCGCGGCGACCCCGGCGATCGAGATCGCGCGCACGCTCAAAAGCTACTTCCCCGATGTGAGCGAGCCGATTTTCGCCGGCGCCATCGAGCGCTATCGCGCGCTTGGCCTGTGGGGACCCGACCCGGTGAT
>DASZJU010000601.1:0-20657 GCA_035947815.1 Reyranella sp. | reverse complement strand
TGTACGCCGGTGGCGAAGCTCGTCCGCTGGGTCCACGGCGCGATGCCGTTGAACGCCAGGTCGCCGAACTGATCGGGCTGGTAGGACAGCTTCGAATAGCGGGCGAAGCCCGAGAGCTGGAAGTTGATGTCCTGGTAGCTCTTCTGCAGCGAGGCGATGGCGAAGTAGCTCTGTTCCCACTGGCGCTGGTCGAGAATCGCGCTGTTAAAGTCCGTTTGGCCGTTGACGGTGAAGTTCGCCGTCTGGAAGGGAACTTGTGGAATCTGGAAGGCGGAGCTCGCACCGCCGGCGATCAAGGCGAGCCGCGTGTTGTCGTCGACGATGCCGGTGATCTTGGCCAGCCCATACCATTGGTCTGTGTCGTCGTGAATCGGCGAAAACGAGGAGGTCGGGTTCTCGATGCCGAGACCGTTGTGGATGTACTGGCCGGCGGCGAAATAGTCGATCGCGCCGGTACGGCCGCCATAGGAGAAGGCGGGCTGCGAATAGTCGCGCGAGCCGCCGGTGACGGAGATCTCGGCGCCGGGATTGGTCGTGCCGGATTTCACGGTGATGTCGACGATGCCCGAGGTTTGCAGGCCGTACTGGGCGGGCAACGCGCCGGTGAGCAGCGACATCTGGTCGGCGTAGCGCGTTGCCAGGATGTTGTTGAACAGCGACAGGCCTGGCGGCAACTGCACACCGTCGAGCCGGTACTGCACGTTGCCGTGCTCGCCGCGCACGTGGATCTGGCCGAAACTGTCCTGCACCACGCCGGGCGCGCGCAGCAGCACCTGGTTGAGCGGCGCGTTCTCGCCCTGCGGGACGTTCGAGATGGTGCGCTGGCTGAAGTCGTAGACCGTGGCGCCGAGGCTCGGCTGGATCGAGCTGCGCGCTTCGTCCAGCCGGGTCGCGGTGACGGTAATGCCGAGCAACGGATCGATGGCCGGCGTCGGTGGGGTCGGCGGCGTTTGCGCGGCGGCTGGCGCTACCGCCGCGATCAGGCCCGAGACCAACGTCAAACTGCCAACACGCCGCCGCATGGCTTCCCCCACGATCCGCCTTCGCAGAGGTGACGCTATAATATAACATCAAAGTCGGTCAATGCCGATGCGCCCATCGCCATGGGGCGAAATCCGCACGGCGCGATTCAGGAGTACTTCAAGAGGCGCCGGTCATGCCCGGCGCCTCTTGTCCTACTTCAGGGCGGCGACGCCTGCCTGGGACAACAGATCGTCCTGCGCTCCGGCGCCACCGCTCACGCCAATGGCGCCGACGACCTTGCCGCCGACCATCAGGGGATTGCCGCCGCGCGAGGCGATCACGTCGTCGAGCGTCGTCAGGTAGTTGAAGTACGGACCCTTGCCGATCAGGTTTTCAAAATTCAGCGTCGGGCGACGATAGCGCGCCGCCGTGCGCGCCTTGTGCTGGGAAATCGCGATCGACGCATACTGGCAATTGTCCATTTTCTCGAAGTAGACCAGGTCGCCGGACGGCCCGACGATGGCGATGCAGAAGCCGTCCCATTTCCGTTTCGCTGCCTCGGCGGCAGCACCTGCAGCGGCCTTCTTGGCGGTCTCGAGATTGATCGTCTCGCCATAAGGCGGCGGCGTGAAGGTGTCCGGCACGGTGTCGTTCGGGTTGTTCGGATTCGGCGCCACTTGGGCCAGGACCGCCGAGCTTGTCATCAGTGCTGCGCCCAGTGCGGCCGCCATCAATGCAATACGACTCATTTTTCCCCCTCAATTCCCGCCGGCGTTGGTTGATGGTTGCTCCGGCGCGGTCTGTCCAACAGGCCGAGCTTATCGGACGACCAGCGGCTTGGAGAACTGACGGTTTGGTTACCAGGCCAACGAGGGCGCGGGGCAGCCGGTCCGGCCGACGCCCTGTCGTTAAACTCGCCCGTGGCAGTGCTTGAACTTCTTGCCCGAGCCGCAGGGGCAGGGCGCATTGCGCGCGACCTTGCCCCAGGTCGAGGGATCGTTGGGGTCGAGCGCGGCCTTGGCGGTGCGCGGGCGCGGCAGGGTGGCAACGCCGCCGCCGTCGGGATCGGCCGGGTCGAAGGCGGGATCGTCGCTGAGCTGGGTGGCGAGTGCCGGATCCTCGTGGATCTCGTGCATCTGCGCCGGCATCTCGGGCATCGGCGCCGGCTCCACGCGCAACTGCAGAGTGGCCAGCAGGCTGACGACCTGCTCGCGCAGGCCGCTCAGCAGGTCGTTGAAGAGATTGAACGCCTCGCGCTTGTACTCGTTCAGCGGATCCTTCTGGCCATAGGCCCGGAGCCCGATGCCCTGGCGCAGATGGTCGAGGTGGAGCAGGTGGTCCTTCCAGCTCTGGTCGAAAAGCTGCATCAGCACGCTCTTCTCGACCTGGCGCCAGACGTCCGGGCCGTGCTGCGCCGCCCTCTGGGCGAACAGCCGTTCGACTGAATCGTTCAGCCGCGTCTTGATCTCCTCGTCGGCGATGCCCTCTTCCTTGGCCCAGGCGTCGACCGGCAGGTCGAGACCGAACAGGCGCTGCACCTCGTCCTTGAGCTCGGCCGTCTTCCATTGCTCGGCATAGACATCCTGGGGGATCGTCCGCGTCACCAGGGCGTCGACGACGTCGCTGCGCATGCCGGCGACGGTGTCCGAGACATCTTCGGTCGCCATCAGCTCGACGCGCTCCTTGTAGATCTCCTTGCGCTGGCTGTTCATGACGTCGTCGAAGCGCAGCAGGTTCTTGCGGATCTCGAAGTTGCGCGCCTCGACCTTGCCCTGCGCGGTCTCCAGCGCCTTGTTGAGCCAGCGGTGGGTCAGCGCCTCGTCGTCGGCCATGCCCTTCTTCTGGACCCAGTCGAGCACCTTGTTGTTGCCGAAGATGCGCATCAGGTCGTCTTCCAGCGACAGGAAGAACTTCGACGCGCCCGGATCACCCTGGCGGCCCGAGCGGCCGCGCAGCTGGTTGTCGATGCGCCGGCTCTCGTGACGCTCGGTGCCGACCACGTAGAGGCCGCCCGCCTTCAGCACGATCTCGCGATTGCGCAAGACTTCCGCCTTGATCTCCGCCGCGACGCGCTCGAGCTCGGCCTTGCGCTGGGCTTCGTCGGGGAACTTGGCGGCGATCGCGGCTTCCGACTGGCGCGCCAGCATGTCGGCATTGCCACCCAACTGGATGTCGGTGCCGCGGCCAGCCATGTTGGTGGCGATGGTGATGGCGCCCGGCTGCCCCGCCTGGGCCACGATCTCGGCCTCCTGGTCGTGGAAGCGCGCGTTCAGCACGTTGTGCGGGATCTTGGCTTTCTTCAGCTCCTCCGACAGCGCCTCCGACTTTTCGATCGACACCGTGCCGACCAGCATCGGCTGCTGACGGGCGCGGCAGTCCTCGATCAGCTTGACGATGGCGCGCGTCTTGTCGGAAAGCGTGCGGTAGATCTCGTCGTCGGCGTCCTTGCGGGCCACCGCCACGTTGGTCGGGATCTCGACGACCTCGAGCCGGTAGATTTCTCCGAACTCACCCGCCTCCGTCATCGCCGTGCCGGTCATGCCGGCCAGCTTGGGATACATGCGGAACAGATTCTGGAAGGTGATCGAGGCGAGCGTCTGGTTCTCGCGCTGGATCTCGACCTTCTCCTTGGCCTCGAGCGCCTGGTGCAGGCCCTCGGAGTAGCGCCGGCCGGCCATCATGCGGCCGGTGAACTCGTCGATGATGACGACCTGGCCGTCCTTCACGATATAGTCGACGTCGCGGGCGAACAGCTTGTGGGCCCGCAGGGCCTGCGTGACGTGATGCAGCACCGAGACCTGGGTCGGGGCGTAGAGGCTGATGCCCTCGGGCAGCAAGCCGTCGCTGCGCAGGATATCCTCCACCGCCTCGACGCCGGCGTCGGTCAGGACGACCGTGCGGTTCTTCTCGTCCTTCTCGAAATGGTCGGCCTGCAGGCGCGGGATCACGGTGTCGGCGCGGCGGTAGAGCTCCGACGAATCCTCGGCCGGGCCGGAGATGATCAGCGGCGTGCGCGCCTCGTCGATCAGGATCGAATCGACCTCGTCGACGATGGCGTAGTTGAAGGGCCGCTGGGCCATGGCGTCCAGCCGGTACTTCATGTTGTCGCGCAGGTAGTCGAAGCCCAGCTCGTTGTTGGTGCCGTAGGTGACGTCGCAGGCGTAGGCCGCCTTGCGCTCCTCGTCGTTCAGCTCGTGCACGATCACGCCGACGCTGAGGCCGAGGAATTTGTAGATCTGGCCCATCCACTCGGAGTCGCGCTTGGCGAGATAGTCGTTCACCGTCACGACGTGCACGCCCTTGCCTTCGAGGGCGTTGAGATAGACCGGCAGGGTGGCGACCAGCGTCTTGCCTTCGCCGGTCTTCATCTCGGCGATCTTGCCCTGGTGAAGCACCATCCCGCCCTTGAGCTGGACGTCGAAGTGGCGTTGGCCGAGCGTGCGCTTGGCCGCCTCGCGCACCGTCGCGAAGGCTTCGACCAGAAGGTCGTTCACGGTCTCGCCCTTGGCCAGGCGCTCGCGGAATTCGATGGTCTTGGCGCGCAGTTGCTCGTCGGAGTGCTTGGCGAGCTCCGGCTCGAGCGCATTGATCTTCGCCACCGGCTTGTCGAAGCCTTTGACGACGCGATCATTGGCTGTGCCGAACAGGCCTCGGGCGAGCGCCCCCAGCATGAAAACCTCGATATTGTAACGACTTAGGCGGGCACTCCGGCCCGCCGTCCCAGCCAGAGATAGAGAGCGCATCCGCAAGTGTCAACGCGTGGCGAGACTCGCCAAGAAGACAGGGTGGGGCCGTCATGACACCGGCTGGCCGCGGGAGCCGCACCGTCGCCACGGTGCTCACGAAAAAGTGCCGCAATCCACTGCCATCCCGACTTTTGCCGGGGAGGCAAAGCTTGCTTGGCCCGAGCGGGCCTGTGTAAACCGATTGCGCCGCTTTCGTTCCCCCAATTCCTTCTCAAGCCAAGTTTCCGGAGCGTGTCATGAGTCATCGCTTGCGCCCCCTGCGCCCGATCGTTCTGTTCTGCGCAGCCGCCGCAATGGCAGGGCCGGTCGCCGCCCAGCAGCCCGCGGCGCCTCAGGCCGCACCGCCGCCCGCCGCCCAGGCGCCAGCGCCGGCGCAGAAGCCCCCGGCCAAACCGCCGACGGCGGCGGCGGCGCCAGCCGCCCAGCCGCTCAAGGATCCGGTGGTCGCCACGGTCAACGGCCAGCCTGTCCGGTTGTCGGAGCTCGAGATCGCCCAGCAGGCGCTGCCGCAACAATATCGCAACATGCCGCTGCAGGCGGTGTTCCCGGCGCTGCTCGATCGCATCGTCGACAGCAAGCTCGTGGTCCAGGAGGGCAAGAAGAACAAGGTGACCGACGATCCCGCCTTCAAGAAACGCATGGCCTTCGTCGAAGACCAGGTGCTGCAGGATTTCTGGATCCAGCGCGAGGTCGCCCGCAAGATCACGCCGGAGAAGCTCCAGCAGCGTTACGAGGAGCGCCTGAAGTCGATGCCCGCCGAGGAGGAGGTGCACGCGCGGCACATCCTGGTTTCGACCGAGGATGAGGCCAAGGCGATCATCGCCGACCTCAAGAAAGGCGCTGCCTTCGACAAGCTCGCCAAGGAGAAGTCGACCGACAAGGCCTCCGGCGCGGAGGGCGGCGATCTCGGCTGGTTCAAGAAGTCCGACATGGTGAAGGAATTCGCCGATGCGGCCTTCGCGCTGAAGAAGGACGAGCTTACCGAGACGCCGGTCAAGACGCAGTTCGGCTACCACGTCATCAAGCTCGAGGACCGCCGCAAGGCGCCGCCGCCGGCGTTCGAGGAGCTTGCCGACCAGCTTCGCGAAGAAATGGCCCGCGAGGCGGTGACGGCTCAGCTCGACCAGCTCCGGTCCGGCGCCAAGATCGAGAAGTTCAACATGGATGGCAGCAAGGTCGAGGCGGCCCCGGCCAAGTCGGCCGCGCCGGCGGCGCCCGCAGCGCCTGCCCGTCCGCCGGCCGCAGTACCCGTCACGCCGCCCGCCGCGCCTAAGTAAAACTCCCGTTTTTGGGCATTTCTGGTGTAGGCTCCCCCGTTCGGAGCGGCCGGGTTCGTCTCGGCTGCCCGCAAGGGGAGTCCTATGGTCGTCAAGCCCGCCCAATCGCCGCTCGCGCCTAAAACGACGCCGACGCTGCCGCGTGTCGCCGGCGTCAAGCTCGGGGCGGCGCGATCCGGCGTGCGTTACAAGGACCGCGACGACATCATGTTGGCGGTGGTGCCGGCGGGCGCCACCATCGCGGGCGTGCTGACGCGGTCCAAGACGTCCTCGGCGCCGGTCGACTGGTGCCGCAAGAACCTGGCACGCGGCAAGGTGCGCGCCATCGTCGTCAATGCCGGCAACGCCAACGCCTTCACCGGCAAGGCCGGCGACAAGGCGGTCGAGGAGAGCACGCGCGCCATCGCCCAGGCGCTGGGCTGCCCACGCAACGAAGTGTTCATGGCCTCGACGGGCGTCATCGGCCAGCCGCTCGACTGGGAAAAGATCGCCGCGGTCGTGCCCGCGCTCATCAAGTCGGGACGCGAGGACGGCTGGGCCGCCGCCGCCGGCGCGATCATGACCACCGACACCTTCCCCAAGCTCGCCACGCGCCAGGCCAAGATCGGCGAGCGGACCGTGACCATCAACGGTTTCCTCAAAGGTTCGGGCATGATCGCGCCCGACATGGCGACCATGCTGGCGTTCGTCTTCACCGACGCCAAGGTGCCGAGCGGCGTGCTGCAGAAGCTGCTGGCCGACACCGCCGACAAGTCGCTGAACTGCGTCACCGTCGACGGCGACACCTCGACCAGCGACACGCTGCTGATGGTCGCCACGGGGGCGGCCCGCCACGCGCCGATCGAGGAAGCGGACGATCCCGTGCTGGTCGATTTCAAGCGCGCGCTCGACGAGGTGCTGATCGACCTGGCGCAGCTTTTGGCGCGCGACGGCGAGGGCGCCAGCAAGTTCGTGACCATCAATGTCGGGGGCGCCTCGTCGAACGGCGCGGCGCGCAAGATCGGGCTGTCGGTCGCCAACTCGCCGCTGGTCAAGACCGCGATCGCCGGCGAGGACGCCAACTGGGGCCGCATCGTCATGGCGGTCGGCAAGTCGGGCGAGCGCGCCGACCGCGACAAGCTGCGGATCTCGATCGGCGGCATCCGCATCACCGACGGCGGCCAGGTCCTGCCCAATTACGACGAGGCGCCGGTCGCCAAGCACATCAAGGGCACCGACATCGTGATCGACATCGATCTCGGCATCGGTCGCGGCCGCGCCACGGTCTGGACCTGCGATCTGACGCACGGCTACATCGACATCAACGGCAGCTATCGTTCTTGAGTCCCGCCTTCGACGAGGAGTGCCCGGGGAACCCGCCGCCGCTGGGCGACCGGCCGCTCGTGCTGGTCGCCGCGGTCGCGCTGGTCGATGCCGACGGCCGTGTCCTGATCGCCCAGCGGCCCGCCGGCAAGTCGATGGCGGGGCTTTGGGAATTTCCCGGCGGCAAGGTCGATCCCGGCGAGACCCCGGAACAGGCGCTGGTGCGCGAGCTGCACGAGGAACTCGGCATCGAGACGGCGACGAGCTGCTTGGCGCCCATCGCCTTCGCGAGCCACGGCTACGAAAAATTCCATCTGCTGATGCCCGTCTTCGCCTGCCGCAAGTGGAACGGCCTGCCGCGACCGCGCGAAGGCCAGGCGCTGAAATGGGTCATGCCAGGCGAGCTCGGACGCTACCCCATGCCGCCGGCCGACCTGCCGTTGGTCGGGCTGCTGCGCGACCTTCTATGACGGCGACAGTGCCGGCAGGGGCGCGCCTTCGCGCCACTCGAGCAGCCGGCGGAAGATGACGGCCTGGACGGTCGCCGCCAGGCCGGCGCCGCCGTAGGAAACCAGAATCGCTGCCGTCCAGCTGACCACGGCGGCGGCCTCCTGGGCGCCGAGCGCGGCGCGCATCAGGCCAAAGGCGACCAGGGTCGTCACGATGGTGGCGATGGCGCCGACAAAAAACGTGAGAAAGAGGGTGCCGATGATGGTCCAGGCGTTGCCTCGGCTATAGGCCCAGGAGAGGCGCGGCGAGAACGGTACATCGACCGCGGTGGCGGCGAGGCCGTAGCTGACGCGCAGAGCCAGCAGCACCGACACGATGAATCCGGTGATCAGCGGCGCCGCCATCGTCTGCAGGCGCGCGAGCTCGGGATCGAGCGGGTTGGCCATGCCGATCGTGCTGGGATCGAGCGAACCCACGGTGAACATGAGGGCCGACACCAGCACGAAGGTGATGCCGGCGACCTTGATCAGGTGCGCGAGATAGGCGGTTTCGCGCGACGACCAGCCAAGACCGGGCAGGCGGTCTCCCGGCCGCGGGCCCAGCAGAACGACTCGCTGCCAGGCCACCATGAACATCACGGTCGGGACCACGTCGGCCGCCTTCTCCACCAGCACCGCGACCAGGGAATCCTGGGCAAGCGTCGAGCCGAGGACGCGGATGCCGATCGACATGATCCACGGGATGGTGACGAGGTGGAAGAAGAGGCGAAGGTGGGCGAAGAAAAAGCCGAAGCTCTCCGTCAGCACGTCGCCCAACAGCAATTTCACGACAGGCACGATCTAGCTCCGCTCCACCTTCTCGCCGGCACTCTGCTCGGCGGTGCCCAGCGCGTCGGCCAGCCGCCGGGCGGCGCTGCCCGGCTTGAGCGGCTTGGGCTGCGAGTCATGCGGTGCCCAGCCGTGCAGGAAAAGCACTTCGAAGCTCGCGGCGACCCGGCCGGACGCAAGCGCGAAGCGCTCGCCGTAGATTTCCGCGGCGCGCAGCAGCGTGGCGCGACGTGCGAGCCCGCGACGGCGTTCGACGACGAGGTTGCTCTCGCCCATGGCGCCCAGGTCGCGCATCAGGGCGAGCGCACTCTCGTATTCGACCTCGATCGTCTCGCTGTCGGCCACCGGCAAGGCAAAGCCTGCGCGCTGCAGGAGGCCCGCGGCATCGCGCAGATCGGCGAACGGCGAAACCCGCGGGCTGAGGCCGCCTTCGATCTCGCTTTCCGCCGCTGACAGCGCCTGGCGCAATTGCCACAAGGTAGCGCCGCCCAGCATGGCGCCCATCAGGAGCCCGTCGGGCTTCAGGATCCGCCCGATCTGGATCAGGGTGCCGGGCAGGTCGTTCACCCAATGCAGGTCCATCGCGCTCACGACCAGGTCGAAGCTGCCGGCTGCGAACGGCAGGAACTCCTCGTCGGCCACTACCGCCGGGCCGCGCGCGCGGCGGGCAAAGCCCTCGCCCAGGTCGGCGCGCACCAGGCAGCCCACGCTCTGGCGTTCGCCCAGCGCCGAGGCGACTTCGTCGCCGTGCGAGCCCAGGTCGAGAGCCAGTGGGAAAGTACGGCGCACGTCGTCCAGGCGCTCGACCAGGCGTTCGGCGATCTCGCGCTTGAGGAAAGCCTGCCGGCTCCAGTCGCGCGCCGCACGCTCGCGCCGCCGGCGCAGCATGGCGCGGTCGAAGACCAGCAGGGGGTCGGGGCCCGTCACAGCCCGTATGTAGGGCGAAAGCACGATGGCCGGTAGTAGGGGGCCGGTAGGGGAGGCGCCATCCTGTCGGCGTATTTTGACGGTCGTATGCCAGCATGTTGCCCACCGGATTGAGCCCCACTCGATTGGGAAATGCCTGCGCGCGTGCCGGCCGCATGCTGCTCGATTCCGTGCTGCCACCGCTTTGCCTGGGATGCAACGAAATCGTCGAGACGCCAGGCACGTTGTGCGCGGCGTGCTGGCAGGGCTTCGCCTTCGTGGCGCCGCCCTATTGCGCGCGCTGCGCCGCTCCGTTCGCCGAGGATCCGGGCCGCGGCGCGCTCTGCGGCGCCTGCCTCGCCCGGCCGCCGCGCTATCGCCGCGCCCGCGCCGCGCTGATCTACGACACGCGGAGCCGTCGTCTGCTCCTGCCGTTCAAGCACGGCGATCGGACCGACATTGCCCGTGCCTGCGGCCGCTGGATGGCGCGCGCCGGCAGCGAGCTTCTGGCCGAGGCCGACCTGGTCGCGCCGGTACCGCTGCATTGGCGCCGGTTGTTCACGCGCCGCTACAATCAGGCGCAGCTGCTGGCCCGCGTCGTCGTGCGCGAAGCCGCCGTCGGCACCCGACCTCGGCTGGCCCCTGATTTGCTTCGTCGGCGGCGATGGACAGGCTCGCAGAGCGGGCTGCGCGCCCAGGAACGGCGGGGCAATGTCCGGCAGGCCTTCGACATCCACCCGCGCTGGGTGGCCGAGGTCGCCGGCAAAACCGTGCTGCTGGTCGACGACGTGCTGACGACCGGGGCGACGATCGAGGCCTGCACCCGCGTTTTGCAGCGCGGCGGGGCGCGCCATGTCGATGTGCTGACGCTGGCGCGGGTCGTCCGCCCGACGGTATAGTCCGCCAAAGAGGTTCACGATGGCCAAGATCGAGATGTACACCACGCCCTTCTGCGGCTACTGCGCGCGGGCCAAAAGCCTGCTCGAGAAGAAGGGCGCGGCCTACGAGGAAATGGACGTGATGATGGACGAGAAGAAGCGGACCGAGATGCGCGAGCGCGCCAAGCGCTCGACGGTGCCGCAGATCTTCATCAACGGCCAGTATATCGGCGGTTCCGACGAGCTTGCCGCCCTCGAGCAGGCGGGCAAGCTCGACGCGCTGCTCGCCCAGCCGGGCTGAAAGGGCTTCCCCGATGGCGACCGCGTTCAAGGCCGGTCTGATCCAGACCAACGTCAGCAACGAGATGGCCGAGAACGTGGCGTTCGTGCGCGAGCAGGCGCGGCTCGCCCGCGGAGCCGGCGCCGACTTCATCATGACGCCGGAGAATACCGGCCTGATCGGCGCCAACCGCGCCGAGACCCTGGAAAAAGCCCAGACCGAAGAGACCCATGCGATGCTGGCCGCCTGTCGCGCCAGCGCGCGCGAGACCGGTGCCTGGTTCCTGCTGGGCTCCATCCATGTACGCGTGCCGGGCGAGGAGCAGATCCGCAATCGCTCCTACCTGATCGACTCTTCCGGCGGCATCGTGGCGAGCTACGACAAGATCCACATGTTCGATGTCCAGCTGGCGGGCGGCGAGAGCTATCGCGAATCCTCGACCTTCAAGCCGGGTGAGAAGTCCGTGCTGGCCGAAACGCCGTGGGGCGTGCTCGGCATGACGATCTGCTACGACCTGCGTTTTCCCTATCTCTACCGCGACTTGGCGCATGCCGGCGCCACCATGCTGTCAATCCCGTCGTCGTTCACGGTTCCGACCGGGCAGGCGCATTGGCACGTCCTGATGCGCGCCCGTGCCATCGAGACCGGTTGCTTCGTGTTCGCGCCGGCCCAGGTCGGCACGCACAAGGGCTCCAACCGCAAGACCTACGGCCATTCGGTTGCCGTGGCGCCATGGGGCGAAGTGCTGGCCGATGCGGGCGGGGAGAAGGCGGGCTTCGTCGTGGCCGAGGTCGACCTCGGCAAGGTCGCCGACGCGCGCAAGATGGTGCCGTCGCTGACGCACGACCGGAACTACACGGCGCCGGTGCTGCACAAGGCGGCGATCGCCAAGGCTGCCGAGTAGCTCAGCGGACCGCGGGCCTCCAGGCCCGCTCATGCTCTTTGCTGAAGGCACATATGAGGCGGGCCTGGAGGCCCGCGGTCCGATGACTCCGAGCAGAACCCGATCCAGGACGATGGCGTCCCTCTTGCGTCAGCCACAATCGCACCCCATCATCTTTGGCACTCCCCGGTTGGGAGCGCCAACAGCGGAATTTCCTGTAATTTCATGATCCTATATCGATTGCGCTGCTCCAAAGGCCACGAGTTCGAAAGCTGGTTCAAGGACAGCAAGACCTACGAACGCCAGGAAAAGAAGTCCCTGATCGGCTGCGCCGTGTGCGGCGACGCCAAGGTCGCGCGCGCGCCCATGGCGCCGCGGCTTGGCAAAGGCAGCAAGAAGGCGGACGTCGAAGTGCCGGCTGCGGCCCCAGCCACGCCCTCGCCGGAGCAGCAGCAGATGGCGGCCATGGCGAGGCACATGCCGAAGGAGCTGCGCGAAGCCCTGCTCAAGGTGCGCGAGCAGGTCGAGAAGAACTGCGAGCATGTCGGCGACAAGTTCGCCGATGAGGCGCGCAAGATCCATTACGGCGAGAGCGACAAGCGCGGCATCTACGGCGAGACCAGCGACGAGGAGGCCGAAGCGCTGGCCGACGAAGGCATCGAGTTCGGCCGTCTGCCCTGGATCCCGCGCGGCAACTAGTTTCAGTCGTCTCGCGCGGGGTAACCCCCGCGCTGAAGCGCAGCGAAGGACCTCATCGCCGCTTGCCGCGGGCATGAGATCCTTCGCTTCGCTCAGGATGACAGTTTGCTTCCATACAGCATGTAGTTCACGTCGAGGTCGCTCTTGCTGAGTGACCAGGCGCGGCTGAGCGGGCTGTAGACCACGCCCACGATCTCCTGCGCCGCGATGCCGGCGGCGTCGAGGCCGTTCACGACTTCCGAAGGTTTCAGGAACTTCTTCCAGTCGTGCGTGCCGCGCGGTAGCCAGCGCAGAATATATTCTCCGCCGGCGATGGCCAGTGCCCAGGCTTTGGCGGTGCGATTGAGCGTCGACAGGAAAAGCAGGCCGCCCGGCTTCACCATCCGGCCGCACGATTTGAGGAACAAGTCGACGTCGGCCACGTGCTCGACGATCTCCAGCGCCAGCACGATGTCGAATTGGTTGCCTGACGCGGCCAATGCCTCGGCGGTCCCCCGACGGTAGTCGATGGCCAGCCCCTGCTTCTCGGCGTGGCGGGCGGCTACTCCGACGTTCCGGGCCGCCGCGTCGACACCCGTGACGCGGGCGCCCAACCGGGCCATCGGCTCGCTGAGCAGGCCGCCGCCGCAGCCGATGTCGAGCACGGACAGGCCCTGCAGCGGCACGCCCGACAGAGCATCGCGTTGCCAGTGCTGCGCGGCGCGGTCGCGGATGTAGCCGATGCGCAGCGGGTTCAGGCGGTGCAGCGGCGCGAACTTGCCGGCGGGGTCCCACCACTCCCCGGCGATGCGCGAAAAGCGCTCGATCTCGGCCGGATCGACGGTGGTATGCGCTGAATCGGCCATGGCTGCCCTTGACCCCTACGGTGCTCACGGTGTCTATACCCCGCTTTCGAGCAGGTCCATGGCGCGCATCGTTCTCAAATTCGGCGGTACCTCGGTCGGCGATATCGACCGCATCAGGAATGCCGCGCGCAAGGTCAAGGCCGAGGTCGATCGCGGCAACGAGGTCGCCGTCGTGACATCGGCCATGTCGGGCGCCACCAACCAGCTCGTGAAGTGGGTCAACGAGATCGCGCCGCTGCACGATGCCCGCGAGTATGACGTCGTGGTGGCGACAGGTGAGCAGGTGACGATCGGCCTGCTGGCGATGGCGCTGCAACAGCAGGGCGTGAAGGCGCGCTCCTGGATGTCGTGGCAAATCCCCATCCGCACCGATGCGGCCCACACCAAGGCGCGCATCGTCGACATCGAGACGGCCGACATGGCACGCGCCATGAAGGCGGGCGAGGTGCCGATCGTGCCGGGCTTCCAGGGCGTGTCGCCCGAGGGCCACCTGACGACGCTGGGCCGCGGCGGCTCCGACACCTCGGCGGTGGCGCTGGCGGCGGCGCTCAAGGCCGACCGCTGCGACATCTATACCGACGTCGACGGCGTCTACACGACCGATCCCCGGATCGTCGAGAAGGCGCGCAAGATCGACCAGGTGACCTACGAGGAAATGCTCGAAATGGCGTCGCAGGGTTCCAAGGTGCTGCAGACACGCTCGGTCGAGCTGGCGATGAATCATCATGTGCGCGTGCAGGTGCTGTCGTCGTTCGATGAGGCACTGGGCAGCGACCTGCCCGGCACGATGGTTGTGGACGAGGATGAGATCATGGCCCAGGGACTCGAGAAATCCGTCGTGAGCGGCATCGCCTTCTCCAAGGACGAGGCCAAGATCACGGTGACGCGCGTGGCCGACCGGCCGGGCGTGGCGGCTGCGATCTTCGGTCCGCTGGCCGACACCAATATCAACGTCGACATGATCGTGCAGAACGTGTCGCTCGACGGCAGCTCGACCGACATCACCTTCACCGTGCAGCGCGCCGACCTCGCACGGGCGGTCGAGCGGCTGGAGCGCGCCAAGGCGGACCTCAAGTTCGCCGAGATCAAGGCCGACATCAACGTCGCCAAGGTCTCGGTGATTGGCGTCGGCATGCGCAGCCATACCGGCGTGGCGCTCAAGATGTTCGAGACCCTGGCCGCCAAGGGGATAAATATCCAGGTGATCTCCACATCGGAGATCAAGATCAGCGTGCTGGTGGCCGCCGAGTACACCGAACTCGCTGTCCGCGCCCTGCATACTGCCTACGAGCTCGACGCCGCCTGACGGTGCCGGTTTTCTTCTCGCTTGTGCGAAGAAGCTTCGAACAAGCCCGAGAACAAGCGGGTAGGCAGTTCGGCGCGGGTCTTGCTATAAGCACGCCATGCGCGCCGACCACGCCCCTATGGCTTGCCGAAATGCCCGCCTGACCCCCAGTCTGATTCAGGGGTCCGCGGCGGCATGGCGCATCTGCGCATGCGTAATCGACCGTAGCTTTGTCATCATCCGACTCAAGCATCTAGCGGTCTGACCATGGAGAGATCGACTCCTCTGGCCGGACCGCGAATGCTCCTAAAGCGGCTCCGGGACACGATGGCGCGTGCCGACTCCGTCGAGGACACGCTGGGCGAGGTCGTGCGCCTGGTCGCCAACGAGATGGTGGCCGAGGTCTGCTCGATCTATCTCCTGCGCGCCGGCGAGGTGCTCGAACTGTTCGCCACCCAGGGCCTCAATCCGTCGGCGGTTCACCGCACGCGGCTGCGGGTCGGCGAGGGCCTGGTCGGCGACATCGCGGCCCATGCCCGGCCATTGGCGCTCGACGACGCGCAAAGCCATCCGCAGTTCGCTTACCGCCCGGAAACCGGCGAGGAGATCTATCACTCGCTGGCTGGCGTGCCGATCGTGCGCGCCGGTCGCATGCTCGGCGTGGTGGTCGTCCAGAATCGGACCCGTCGCCAGTACGACGAGGAAGAGATCGAGACTCTGCAGACCATCGCCATGGTGCTGGCCGAGCTGATTTCGGCCGGTCACTTCGTCAGCCCCAACGAAATGCAGCAGGTCGACGGGCTGGGCCTGCTGCCGCTGCGCGTCGACGGCGTGCAGCTGACGCCGGGCGTCGCCATCGGCCGCGCCGTTCTGCACGAGCCGCGCATCGCCATCCAGAAGGTCGTGGCCGAGGATGTCGGCCAGGAACTGGCGCGCTTCGAGGATGCCGCGCACGGCGTGCGCGAGGACATCGACCGCATGCTCGAGGCGCACGACATGCAGTCGGGCGAGCAGCGCGAGATCCTCGAGACATTCCGCATGTTCATCGATGATCGCGGCTGGCTCGAGCGGGTGCGCGAGGCGGTGGGATCCGGCCTCACCGCCGAGGCCGGCGTGCAGCGCGCCTTCGACGACGTGCGCACGCGGCTCGGCCAGTCGAGCGACCCCTATATACGCGAGCGGCTGAGCGATCTGCAGGATCTCACCAACCGTCTGCTGCTGCGCCTGTCGGGCCGCGTCGCCGCCGATCCGAGTTCGCTGCCCGACGATATGATCGTCATCGCCCGCGACATGGGCCCGGCGGAACTGCTCGACTACGACCGCACGCGGCTGCGCGGACTGGTGCTCGAGGAGGGCTCGGCGCTCAGCCACGTGGCGATCGTGGCGCGCGCGCTCGACATCCCCGTCGTCGGCCGCGCGCCCGACGTGCTGGCGCGGATCGAGGCGGGCGATCCGATCGTGGTCGACGGCGACAGCGCCCAGGTGCTGGTGCGGCCGGCCGAGGACATCCTGCAGACCGTCTATGCCGCGATCGACGCGCGTGACGAGCGCCGGCGCAAGTACGCGGCGCTGCGCGACCTGCCATCGACGACGCGCGATCAGGCCCGCATCTCGCTGAACATGAATGCCGGTCTGCTGATCGACATGCAGCATCTCGACGACACCGGCGCCGATGGAGTCGGCCTCTATCGCACCGAGATCCCGTTCATGGTCCGGTCGGAGTTTCCCGATGTCGACGCGCAGGCCTGGCTTTACAGCCGCGTTCTCGATCTGGCCGACGGTCGACCGGTCACTTTTCGCACGCTCGATGTCGGGGGCGACAAGGTGCTGCCCTATGTCGGCGCCTTGGGCGACGACAATCCCGCGATGGGCTGGCGCGCCATTCGCATCGGCCTCGACCGGCCGGCGATGTTGCGCCGCCAGCTGCGTGCGCTGATCCTGGCAGCCAACGGCCGGCCCTTGTCGGTCATGTTCCCGATGATCGCCGATGTGAGCGAGCTTATGAGCGCCCGGCGGCTGCTCGACCTCGAAATGGAGCGCGCCAAGCGGCGCGGGCAGGCCATGCCCGAGCGACTGCGTGTTGGCGTTATGTTCGAGGTGCCGTCGCTGGCCTGGCAGCTCGACAGTTTGCTGCCTCAGGTCGACTTCATTTCGGTGGGCACGAATGATCTAGTGCAGTTCCTTTACGCCGCCGATCGCGGCAACAGCCGTGTGTCGGGCCGCTACGACAGCTTGTCCCCAGCTTTGCTTCGACTGCTACATTTTGTGGTTGAGAGGGTACGGCCAGCCGGCGTAGATCTCGCGGTATGTGGCGAGATGGCAGGCCGCCCGGTGGAGGCGCTTGCCCTGCTGGCGATCGGCGTGCGCAGCCTGTCGATGGCGCCCGGCGCCATCGGACCGGTGAAAGCGATGATCCGCTCGCTCGATCTCAACGAGGCAACAGGTTTCATGAACGCTGCGCTTTCGCAACCTGACCGGCCGATGCGCGAGACGTTGCGACTGTTCGCTTTTGATCATTCGATCGAAATTTAGCGGCAAGAAGTCGAATCGGTTTTGCCCTGTCATGAGGGCTCTGCTAAAAATCACCGACGAGGGGACAAGCAGGGTTCATCATGCCTGATCAGGTCGATTGGCGTGCGCTGGAGCGCGAGGCCTCACCGGGCCGCGCGGTTGGTCGTTTGCTGCGCGACCAGCGTGAAGCGCGGGGCCTTGGTCTGCCCGAGGTCGAGAAAAGCCTGCGCATTCGTCATCAGCATCTCGAGGCCATCGAAGAAGGGCGCTTCGACAAGCTGCCCGGCGCCGCTTACATACCGGCCTTCCTGCGCGCCTATGCAGCGTATGTCGGTCTCGACCCCGAGAAGGTGATGACGGCCTATCATCTTTCCGGTCCGGTTCCGATCAAGCGTCCTCTCACCTTGCCGGCGGACTTCCCGATCGTCGAAAAGCGCGCGCCGATCGGTTTGGCCGTGCTGACCGTGCTGCTGGTCGTCGGCGCGGGTTACGCCGCCTGGCACTATCTGCCGCGCGAGCAGGCGGTCGTCGCCGAGAAGGTGCCCCCGGTGCCTGATCGCCTGCTGGCGTCGCGTCCTGCGACCCCCGCGGCGACCGATACCGCAACGCCTGCATCCGGACCCGCGGCGCCCGCGCCAACGGCCGCGGCGCCTGCCCCGACGGCTTCGGAAGTCCGCAGCACCCCGCCTGTCCTGCCTGCCGAAGCGTGGCCGGCGCGGCGGGACAGCGTGGCACCGCCGACCCAGGCTCCTAGCCAGGCCGCGCCGCTTGCACCGCCGGTCGTCGTGGCCGTTCCCGCGCCACCGCCACCGCCGGCAGTCGTTGCCGTTCCTGCGCCGCCGCCCCCGCCGGTCATCTCGACACCCGCCATCGGTCAGGCGCAGGCGGCCCAACCGCCGGCACCCGTCGAACAGCCGCGCGTCGCGCCGGCGCCTGCTCCCGTCGAGGAAGCCGTGGCTCGCAACCCGGCGGCCGATGCAGCGGCCGCAAACCTTCCGGTGAAAGTCGATACGCCGGTCCGAGTCTGGAGAAACAGCTGGGTCGAGTTGCGGGCGCCCGATGGCGACGTCCTCGCCCAGACCTATGTCCGGGCCGGCGAAAGCTATGTCGTGCCGGCAGGCATCGCCTACCGCGTCATAGACGCGCGCTAGATTGTCATAAACGCACGCTAGATATCGTCCGGCTGGCTGGTCGCACCGGCTGGATAAGCCGCCGTTGAGTGGCTAGATTGGCAGGCATGAGCATCAGGCCCTATCGCGACATCATGCGCCGCAAATCGCGGCGGATCATGGTTGGCTCCGTGCCGGTCGGCGGCGATTCGCCGATTACCGTCCAGACGATGACCAATACGCTGACCGCCGATGCCGAAGCGACCATCGCGCAGATCCGCCGGGCTGAAGAGGCGGGCGTCGACATCGTGCGGGTCTCCTGCCCCGACGAGGCCTCGACCGCTGCCCTGTCGGCCATCGTCAAGGCCATCAAGGTGCCGATCGTGGCCGATATCCATTTCCACTATAAGCGGGCCATCGAGGCGGCCAAGGCGGGCGCGGCCTGCCTGCGCATCAATCCCGGCAACATCGGCAGCGCCGAGCGGGTACGCGAGGTCGTCAAGGCCGCCAGGGATCACGGTTGCTCCATGCGCATCGGCGTCAATGCCGGGTCGCTGGAGAAGGACCTGCTCGAGAAATATGGCGAACCCTGTCCCGAGGCGATGGTCGAGAGCGCCCTGGATCACGCGCGCATCCTGCAGGATCACGACTTCCACGAGTTCAAGATCAGCGTGAAGGCGTCCGACGTCTTCCTGGCGGTCGCCGCCTATCAGCAGCTGGCGGATGCCTGCGACTATCCGCTGCATATCGGCATCACCGAGGCGGGCGCGTTGCGGACCGGTACGGTGAAGTCGTCGATCGGCTTGGGTTCGCTCTTGTGGGCGGGGATCGGTGACACGGTTCGCGTCTCGCTGTCGGCGGAACCCGAGGAAGAGGTGCGGGTCGGCTTCGACCTTCTGAAGGCACTCAACCTCAGGCACCGCGGCGTCAACCTGATCTCCTGCCCGTCCTGCGCACGCCAGCAGTACGACGTGATCCGCACGATCGAGGCGCTGGAGAAGCGCATCGCCCATATCACCACGCCCATGACGGTGTCAGTCATCGGCTGCGTGGTGAACGGGCCGGGCGAGGCGCGCGAGACCGATATCGGCTTCACCGGCGGCGGCAACGGAACGCACCAGGTCTACATCGCCGGCGTGCCGCATCATCGCCTGAAGGACGCCAACATCGTCGACCATCTCGTCGGGCTGATCGAGAAGAAGGCGGCGGAGATCGAGGCCGCGAAGGCGGCGGAGACGGGTCGACACCAGGCCGCCGCAGCCGCTGAGTAGCGGTTCGACCTCCCTTCCTTCGCGATCGATTCAGGGCGACTTCCCGTGAGCAAAATGCAGCCCGTGCGCGGCACGCACGACCTTCTTCCCGACGAGTATCGGCGCTTCGCCCACGTGATCGACACGGCGCGCGACGTGGCGCGGCTCTACGGCTATCGCGAGATGGCGACGCCGATCTTCGAATTCACCGAGCTGTTCGCCCGCGGCATCGGCGAGACGACCGACGTGGTCTCCAAGGAGATGTACACGTTCCAGGATCGCGGTGGCGAATCGCTCACCCTGCGGCCGGAATATACCGCCGGCATTTGCCGCGCCTTCGTGTCCAACGGCGAGTTCGCGCAACAACTGCCGCTGAAGCTCTTCGCCGCCGGACCGATGTTCCGCTACGAGCGGCCGCAGAAGGGCCGGCAACGCCAGTTCCACCAGATCGACCTCGAAGTGCTGGGCGCCCCCGAGCCCGGCGCCGACATCGAGGTGATCTCGGTGGCGGCCGACATCCTGGAGCGCCTGGGCATCCTCGATCGCTGCGTGCTCAAGCTCAATTCGTTGGGCGATCCCGAGAGCCGCGCGGTCTATCGCAAGGCACTGGTCGGCTATTACGCCGGCCACGCGGCCAAGCTTTCGGCGGATTCGCGCGACCGCCTGCAGCGCAATCCCCTGCGTATCCTCGACAGCAAGGACGAGGGCGACAAGGCGATCAACGCCAATGCGCCCTCCTTCGCCGACCACCTGAACCAGGCCAGCAAGGACTTCTTTGCGGCGGTGAAGGACGGGCTTTCAGCAGCCGGCATCCCGTTCGAGGTCGATGCTGGTTTGGTGCGTGGCCTCGACTACTACACCCACACCGCCTTCGAGTTCGTTACCACTCACATCGGCGCGCAAGGCACGGTGCTGGGCGGCGGCCGCTATGACGGGCTGATCGCCGAGTTGGGCGGCCCGCCGACGGCCGGCATCGGCTGGGCGGGCGGCATCGAACGCCTGATGATGCTCTGTAACGAGCCGGCAGCGCTGCCGCGACCTGTCGTGATCGCGCCATTGGGAGCGGCGGCCGAGGCCAAGGCGCTGGGCATCGCCCGGGCGCTGCGCCGCCACGGCATCGCCGTCGAACAGGATTATCGCGGCACCATGAAACGGCGCCTGCAGCGCGCCAACAAGCTCAACGCCCGTGCCGTCCTCATCATCGGCGACGACGAACTCGCCAAAGGCGTCGCCCAGCTCAAGGACCTCGACAGCGGCGCGCAACGTGAAGTGGCGCTGGATGCGCTGGCGGCTGCATTGAAGGACTGACTGGACCTCCTCTCTTCTCATGCTCATTTGGACCGCGGGCGTCCCGCCCGCTCATGAGCGGGCGGGACGCCCGCGGTCCGGAAGATGATGAGTGCGTTTGCACCCTACGGCGGATTTGTGTAACGAGCGCCATCCCAT
>DASZJU010000600.1:0-20101 GCA_035947815.1 Reyranella sp. | reverse complement strand
GGTGCGCATGGCGATCCGCATGGTCCACATCACGCGCGAGCACGCGATGGAGCACCATGTCGAGATGAAGCTGCGGGTCGGCATCAACAGCGGGCCGGTGGTGGCGGGCGTGATCGGCAAGAGCAAGTACATCTACGACCTATGGGGCGACACGGTGAACCTGGCGAGCCGCATGGAATCGGGCGGCATGCCCGATACCATCCAGGTGACGCGCGCGGTCTACGAGACGTTGAAGGACAAATTCGTGTTCGAGCCGCGCGGCACCATCGAGGTCAAGGGCAAGGGCGGCGTCGAGGCCTGGCTGCTGAAGCTCTAGGGTGTCATGCCGGACTCGGCGCATTCACAGGCGCCTGCGGCGTCCCGCCCGCTCCCAGCAAAGATGAAGATGCGGGCGGGACGCCCGCGATCCGGAAGACTGCTGGATTATCCCGCATCTCAGATTCGGGACAATCCTTGCCAATGACCGGCTGCTGGCTGCCCCTATTTCTCTGTCAGAGCTGACCGGATCATCTGCTCAAACACAACCCTGCAGTGGGTTTCGCCAGTACCGGGCTTGGCCCCGGCGTTTTCGATCAACATGGCCCCGACCTTGAGCATTTCTGGGCTCGGGTGTTTCAGCTCCTCGAGGACGGCATCAGCCAAGCCGAGCCAGTAGGCTTTCTCTCTTTCTTTGTTGGCTGGCGCCTGGATCAGCGCCATGGCAAGGCGCTCCCGCATGGTGTGTGGTTTGTCGGTCATGGCCTACACGCTGAGACAGCGTTGCAGGGTGCGTTTCATGGGCCTCTGAGGGCTAGCTATCTATTCCGATAGGTAGGCGTCGGCGTCGGAGCTATGCGAATTTGCCACGCTCTTGCCGGTAGCTCGGTACGTACCCTGCAGCAACGACAAGGCTCTTGTTCCCCTCCGACCAGCACGGACAATGATGGCCAAGCGTGCACCAATCGAAGCGCCAAATCGTGTCAGGTTAGCCGACCCGCTTGGCGATGGGCTGGCTTCGTCAGTGCGTCGGCCCCTGCGAATCCAGTTCGAGCCGCCTGCCGGCCCCACCGCCTGGCGTATGACGGGGAGGTTCAACTGGCCCTGTCCGCCTCAGAACTATGGGATCGTCCCCACGTGCGAATGGGCCAATGACGAAGGACTGCGAATCTGGTTGCCTGCGCAGCACAAGGACTTGGTGGCTGAATTCAGCTATCGAGTAGAAGGCCGTTGGAGAAAGCTGGCCAGGCGCAGCCGGAGACTTCTACAATTGGCCGCCGCCATCCCCGTTCTTCGAGCGGAAGCTGAAGGACGCATAGAAGCTTCACCCTTCGATCCGACGACAAGGAATGTCATGAAATCCATCCATTGGCTGGTGCTGCTGGCCGTCCTGATACCGGTCGGCGCATCGGCGCAGATGAGCGACGCCGACTACTGCAAGGCACTGACCCAGAAATACGAAGTCTACATCTCCAACATTTCGGTCGGCCGCTCGCCGACCCCGGGTGCGATCGACGGCACCATCGCGATCGACAAGTGCAAGTCCGGCAACACAGCCGCAGGCATCCCCGTCCTCGAGAAAAAGTTGCGCGACGCCAAGGTTGATCTGCCGCCGCGCGGCTAGACGAGCGGTTGGGGCGTGCCCTAGGGAGAGCCTGCGGACTCAGGCGCGACGCCAGCGACTTCGATGTTGTCGAGCCCCTTGTAGCGATAGAAGGCGACCGAGCCCAACCAGGCGGCGACGAACACGCCGATGATGAGGAAGCCCAGCGCGTTCAGATTGTCGTTCAGGCCGCCGATCGCCCGCCAGAACCAGCCCGACAGGCTGAGCCGCTCGCCCAACAGCCCGAGCAGCTCGATGCCGCCGATCAGGACGGCGACCACGACCGACACCAGGGTGATCATGAGGTTGTAGTAGAGCTTGCGGATCGGCTTCACGAATGCCCAGTGATAGGCGCCCAGCATCAGCACGCCGTCCGTCGTGTCGATCAGCGCCATGCCGGCGGCGAACAGGGCGGGGAACGCCAGGATCGACCACGTCGACACGCCCTGTGCGGCCTGCGTTGCCGAGAGGCCGAGCAGCGCCACTTCCGTCGCCGTGTCGAAGCCCAGCCCGAACAGGAAGCCCAGCGGAAACATGTGCCAGCTCCGGGTGATCAGCCCGAACAGCGGGCGGAACAGGCGCGCCAGCAGGCCGCGGTCGGCGAGCAGGAGATCATAATCCTCGGCGTCGTAGCGTCCGCCGTTCTTCACGCGCTCGAAGGTCCGCCAGACCGAGCGCAGGATGACGAGGTTGGCCGCCGCGATTGCGAACAGGAACAGCGCCGAGACCAGCGTGCCGACCACGCCGCCGACAGACTTGAACGGCTCGAAATGCGCCGACAGCAGGGTGGCCGCCGCCGCCACGCCCGCGACCGCCAGGGCCACCACGGTCGAATGGCCCAGCGCGAAGAACAGGCCAACGTAAAGCGGCCGTTTGCCCTCCTGCATCAACTTGCGCGTGACATTGTCGATTGCGGCGATGTGGTCGGCGTCGACGGCATGGCGCAGGCCGAAGCCGTAGGCCAGCAGCGCCGTGCCGAGCAGCAACGGGTGATCGTGGAACGTCAGCAGCGCCCACGCCCAGGCGGCCAGATTGCCCAACCCGAGCAAGCCGTAGATGCCGATGAGGGGGCCGCGCAGACCCGGGTCGCGTCGGTTGGACATGAGCGTAAGCACTCTTAACAAGAAGCGCAGAGGCGGGAAACCCTGGCTTCGTCAGGCACTGTCCCAGTTTGAAATCCATGCCTCCAGGAGAAAGTTGTGGAAGTGAAAATGGATGGTTTGGCCAAGCGGCGAATTGGCTCAATATCGCGCACTCAACCTCGAGGGGAGGCAGTGATGGCGGTTGCGCCCACACCGATCGATTCAAAGTCGCTGGAGACGCCAGCAGTCTTCGCAAACCATTTTCAATTTACGATTCTTGGGGGCACGCTCGCGCGATTGTCGTTTGGGGAAGCAATATCTCCGCATCCACCGATCTATCGAACGACTGTTCTCATGGTGGCGGAGGATGCCAGACAGTTTGCACAAGCGATTCTCAATGCGCTAAGTGTGCCTGCAGGACGAGCATCATAAACACGGTTTGGCCTGAGATGCGGCCCTCACGCCCGAGCCGCTTGTTGTACGGACCGCGCTTCGTATGCGCCGGTTCCGCCGCGTCGATGAGGGCCACGACCTCGCCCGTGGGTGGGGCGGGCCCCGTCGTTTTGTAACTTGAGGTTGTGGAAATCGTCCCTTCTCGCGCATTAGTATCGGGCACGCCGGAGGGTTTTTCATGAAAAGGGTCATCGTCCTTGCCGTCGCCGCCATGCTGCCGCTCCTGTCGCAGGCCGAAGCGCAGACCAACTGTCAGCGGATCGGCAACTCGACCTATTGCGACAATGGCCTCAGCAGCCAGACGATCGGCAACACGACCTTTTATAACAGCGGCGTCACGCGCCAGGATATCGGCAACACGTCGTTCTACAACGCGTATGGTGCGGGCAGACTGCCGGGCGCCCCGGCGCCTTACGCGCCCAACCGCAGCGGCTGCGCCGGCGCGCCGTCCTGCAGGTGACCGGCGATTGACCGGCATTTCTCTCGCAACTCCAAGGGTCTGCCCCGCGTTTTACTGGTCGTGCATGGTGTAGCTCGCTTTCCTGTCCTGGCGATCGGCGCTTCGATGATCCGCTGCGTGCTTTGCCTGTTGTTGGCGATGGGCATCGGCACGGTGGGCGTCGGCAGGGTGGCCTTCGCCGCCGATCTCCCGGCCAGCCAGCCTACCGACCCGTCGATCAACCAGGCGCCGCCGATGGCGACGCCGTCGACCGAGAGCTTCCTGGCGTCGGTCGCGGCGGGCAACCGGTTCGAGATCGACAGCAGCAAGCTCGCGCTCGAGCGTGCCAAGTCCGCCGCGGTCAAGATCTTTGCCCACCGCCTGGTCGACGAACACACCTCGGCCGGCGCCAGGTTCAAGCAGGCCGTCGCCCAGGCCAAGCTTCCGCCGCCAACCGAAGAGCTCGACGCTCCGCATCAGGCCATCCTCGACGACCTCAAGGCCCGCGGCGCCTCGTCCTTCGACAAGGCCTATGTCGAGGCCCAGTACCAGGCACTCCGCGAGCTCGCCGGCCTCTTCCGAGCCTACGCCACGGGCGGCGACGACGCACGCATCCGGCAGTTCGCCCAGGACCTGCTGCTCACCATGCGGTCCCATCTCGACGACGCGAGCAAGCTGCGCTGAGCGCGCCTAGGCGCGCGACAAGGGCCGGGACAAGAGCAACCTTCGCGAGCGCGCGTCGTTCTCATCGAGAGTGCCTTCCCAGTCGCAACGCGCCGGACGGTTCCCCCAGGCCGGCTGTCAGGCCCGCCCGCTCCCCACCGGCGGGCCTTTTCACATGAGCGCCCATGTCCAAAGTGCCGTGGCACGTCTTCAGGAGCGACCATCCGCGGGCCCATCTGGTGGCCGCGTCGATTGCGGCTGCCGAACGGGTCGGCAGTCCCGACCTCAAGACCGCAAAATCGGTGCTCGAGCGCCTGGTCAAGACGCTCGCGCCGGGCGGCGATTATGCGACGTCGATCGTGCGCGAAACCGGCCAGCCCGAGGTGCATCTCGCCTTCGAGAACGAGCTCGATGCCCGGAAGCTGGCCGATTCGGTGCAAGCCGCCACGACCGGCCGCTACCTTGGCTGGACGAGCCAGCGCGCGTTCGAGCTCGACGCTGCCGCCGTCGACGCCATGGCGTCCGGCCTTCCGCCGTTGCGCCCGCGGGGCCTCAAAACCGGCGGGCACTAGGATAAATAGTCGATTGTCCGGAAACGGACATATCACCACGACTGCGATGCTCGTTGCTAATGGTTGTCTTGTCAGGCACCGTCGTGGAACCGCCTGCCGAGTCTCGGAGCGAGCTCGCGATTGGTGGCTAGGAGTTCATGTGCTCTTGCCCCACGAGGTGGAGGAGAGCTGTGAATTCCCCGAACAACGGTTCGCGCAACCGCCTCCTGGCGGTGCTCTCGCACGCCGACCGCGACCTGCTGGCGCCCTGCCTCGAAGTGGCCGGGCTCGATGCGCGCCAGATCCTGGAAACGCCGCGCGACCCGATCTCCCACGTCTATTTTGTCGAAAGCGGCCTGGTCTCAGTGGTCGGCGCGACCGAGCCCGATCATCGCATCGAGGTCGGCATGGTGGGCTATGAAGGCATGACCGGGCTCGGCATCGTGCTGGGCGACGACCGTTCGGCCAACGAGACGATGGTGCAGTCCGCCGGATCGGCGATGCGCATCTCGACCGCGCTGCTGCGCGAGATGATGGCGGCGAGCCGCAGCCTCACCGCCACGCTGTTGCGCTATGTCAACGTCTTCATGGTGCAGGGCAGCCAGACCGCGCTCGCCAACGGCCGCGGCCGGCTCGACGAACGGCTCGCCCGCTGGTTGCTGATGTGGCATGACCGCGTGCCCCAGGACGATCTCCTCATCACCCACGAATTCCTGGCACTGCTGCTGGGTGTGCGCCGCCAGGGCGTCACCGTCGCCCTGCACGAGCTCGAAGGCAGAGGCCTGATCCGCTCGACGCGCAGCCATGTTCGCATCCTCGACCGCGACGGCCTGCTGCAGGCGGCCAATGGTTTCTACGGTATCCCGGAGGCCGAGTACGATCGCGCGATCGGTTTTGCGGTCGGCAGCGCGCCGCCCGGGCGGCCCTCGTTCGCCTGAAGGTGCGGGCTCAACGCGTCCGCGTTGATCTCCTCGGACGGACCGCCGGGCGCGATGAGGCGGTCGAAGTGGAGAATGAGATCTATCCGGACGCCGTCTGACCGGTCTTCCGGACTCGGCGCATTCACATGCGCCTTCGGCGTCCCGCCCGCTCATGATCTTGATCGGTCGCGCGGAGTAAACTCCGCGCGCAGTGGCGCGCCCCCAGCAATGACATGATTCCAAGCGATCGGTATATGCCCCTGGAAGATCCCTGCGTCTTCACGACCTACGAACGCTTCACCGACTGCGCGGCCATGGACCGGCACAACGGCTCGGCGGTGGTGGCGAGGTCCTTCGGCATCGCCAAGCCGCTGCTCGACGGCGCCGTCACCCTGGTCACCAGTTCGGCGATTTCGGCCAAGGACAGAGAAGCGGCGGCCAGTCGTCGGCGCGCCGCGCGATAGCGTTCGACCTGGCGCACGAAGCCCGACCACAGATAGCGCCGGCGCGCGAACCATTCGCGGCGCTGGCCGTCGTCCCAGGTGTTCCAGCGCACGGCGGCCCACGGCCCGCGCCGGTCGCTCTCATGCGCCTGCAGATGGGAGAGCCAGCTCAGGGCGGCGAAGGCGTGGGTCTCGTGCGCGAAGCGGAAGGGCGCCTCGTGGCCGCCGAAGCCGTCGTCGCGGTCGAACAGGCCGGCCAGCCCGAGGCGGTAGACAGAGGCCCAGAAGTCGTCGGCCGCATACTTGGCCTCGGCCCCGCACACCGCGGCGGCCCAACGCCGGTAGTTGCCGCCGTCGAGCTCGTGCGGCGGCAGCGGACGGCGCTCGCGGCGGATCGCGGCATGGACGCTGTCGGGGGCTTCATGGAAGCCGAAATGGGGAGGGCGGGCGCCAGGCTGCATGAAGCAACCTTAGCATAACTTAAGCACTAGTCAATAATTACTTAAGCAACTTTTCCCGTCATCTCTCCGCTCCGCGTGGAGTTATCCCGAGGTATTCGAGGGGCGGTCTGATCGAGACGACGGAAATCGCCGCGGGAATCGCCTCACCCCCTGTTGTACTTGCCGATCACCAGCAGCGCGCGCTGCCATTCCTTGCGCGGCAGGCTGAAGGTCTTGTCGGGGTTCCACTGCTTGACCGTCCACGACGTCGAGTTGAAGCGGACCAGGCGCTTGATCAGCGCATAGCGCGCGCCGTCGGACGCTTCCTGGATCAAGAGGCAGTCGTCGCCGGCATTGGGCGGCACCGCCGGGTTCACCAGCAACAGGTTGCCGTGCTCGTAGGCCGGGAACATCGATTCGCCCACCACGTAGCAGGCGAAGGCGTCGCGCACCCCGACCAGCCGCTGGTCGCGATGGATCCAGGCGATGGCGTCGCCCGACAGCACCCAGGCGCCCTCCGGCCCGCCCGCCGCCGAGGCATAGACCGCGAGGTCCGGCCGGCCGGCGCTGAGCGCCATCGGCGGCGCCGCGGCAGACGACGAGGCGAAGAGTGTCGCCTCGCTGTCGCTGATCAGGTCGTCGACCGTGGTGCCCAGGAACGACGCCAGCTCCGACAGCCGCACGGATTTCGGCCCAGTGTCCTTGGCGAACCACTGCGACACCGCCGATTCGGTGATCTTGAGGCGCTTGGCGATGTCGACCGGCTTCTTGCCGGCTCGTTTCATCGCGCTCTCGATTCGTTTGCCGATGGCCATTGTTAAGTTCTACTAAACAGCGCTGGCAATGTCACTAACTTTCTTCAAAGTTTCTCTTGCATATTCCTTAAGTGTCACTTATGTTCGGGTCATGGAAGATCCCGGACTTACAAAGGCCCGCCAGGCTGCCGGCGGCAGGAACGCCGACCTCGCCAGGCTTTTAGGCATTACCCCCTCGGCGATCAGCCAGTGGGTCCAGGTGCCCTACCGCCGGGCGCTGCAGATCGAAGCCCGCACTGCCGGCCGGGTCACGCGCGCGGAGCTGCGGCCCGACCTGTTCGGCGCGCCAGCCCCCGCCGGGGCGGAGCGCGAGGCGCCGGCATGAGCGGCATCATCGTCGAATGCTTCCCGCGGCCCGACGCTCCGGCGCGTGGCGAGGGTCGCAAGGCGCGCACGCGTGCCGCCATCGTGTCGGCCTGCCGCTCCTTCATGCAGGCGGGACAGTTCCTGCCGCCGCTGCAGGCTTGTTGCGATCGGGCGGGCCGTTCGAGCCGCGCCGGTTACGTGGCCTTCGGCTCCGTCGAGGCGCTGCGTCTTGAGGCGGCCGACGACCCGCCGACCCGCGCGGCCATCGTCGAGCGCGTGCTGGGCAGCGAGTGCCGCGCCCTCTCGACCGAGACGCTCGATCGCCTGGTGCGCGCGCTCGTGACGGGGGCCGGCTAGATGGCTCGGCGCGCTCCCGCTTTTCTGCTTCGTCATTCCTGCGGCTTCGACGCCCCCTCCCTGTCTGCCGCCCCGTGTGCGGCAGTGCGTCGCCGCAGGATAGGGCCGACGGCGCCGTCCCCTCCGCGCCGTCGGCCCGCCTTTATTCCCGCCCCTGTTCCGGAAGGCGGCCGCCTACTGGTCGCCGAGCCACGCCGGCCACAGGCCGCGGCGGGCCTTGCGCGCCTCGAACTCGGCATCAGCGTAGCGCTGGCCGGCGCGCGATTCCCAGGGCAACGCCTCGTCGAGCTCGAAGCCATAGGCCATGCCGCCGGCGATCATCGAGCCGCCGAGGTCGCCGCCGTCGCCGACGCTGCATTGCGCGACGATGCGGCACTCGCGATCGAAGCGCGCCGGCCGGCATTTCACCTTGTGGTCGGCCTTGGCCAGCAGATCGGCGAGAAAGGCCCGCGCCCGCATGCCCGGCACGTTCTCGACCCGGGTGGTGTCGCGCAATTCGGGCGCCTGGATGCCCCAGATGCGGAGATGCACCTTGAGCCCGGTGCCGCCCAGCGTCTGGCCGTCGATGGCGAAGGCCTGGCCGTCCCATGCCTTGGGCAGCTCGCCCAGGGCGGCGCACTCGGCGGGCTTCGCCTCCTTGGCCTCGGGCGTCGGCGGCTTGCGCGGCTGGGCGGCGGCGTCGGACGCGAAGGCAGCGGCGAGGACCAAGGCAACGGCCAAAGCAACAGGAGGGGCGAGGGGAGGGGCTTTCATGCCCACTACTCTCGCGCGTATTGCGGCGGATCTGCGGTCGCCCGCAGCGCCTGGCCTCACGCCGACACAAGTCGGCCTCGCGACGGCTCAATGGTGAGCGCTGTGCGCAGCACCTGGCCTGACCGCTGCCCGCCCGATATCGACCGGGATCAGGGCCCGGCCGAATTCCTTGGCTCGGGTGGCGCTCGGCATTTCAGCGGCACGACTGGCGCGGGGCGCCGATTGACCGCTCTCGACGAGCGCCCGCACATGTTCCTCGGCCAGCTGGGTGACGTTTGCCAAGGCGTCCTTTTCGCTCACGCCGTAGGCCGCGACATCCACAAGGTCGGGAATGCTCGCGATGAAGCGGCCTTCGCTGTCGCGATCGACCATCGTCCAATACCAGACTTTGTACATTTTCCCATCCTCCCAATCCCCGGGGGAACGGTAGCCAAGCGTCCCTTCACAAGGCAACCGGCCCTGTGGACAGTCGCACGTTGCCACGGCGATGCCACGGCGGGCGCCGAGGGCCGGCGGGTGGCGCCATGACCCGGCTGCGCATCAAGAACTGGGCCGAGTTCCAGCACTACCGCACCCGCCGGCCGCCCTGGATCAAGCTGCACCGCGGCCTGCTCGACGACTTCGCCTGGCATTGCCTGCCCGAGGCCAGCCGGGCGCTCGGGCCGATGCTCTGGCTGCTCGCCAGCGAGACCGCCGACGGCGCCATCCCCTACAGGCTGGAGACCATCGCGTTCCGCCTCCACATGACCAGCGACAAGGTCGACGCCGCCCTCGGGCCGTTGATTGGCGCCGGTTTCCTGATCGAGGAGCCCGATGCCAGCGAGCCGCTAGCGGCCGGCAAGCAACCCGCACTCCCAGAGAGAGAGAAAGAGACAGAGACAAAGAAAGAGAGAGAGCGAGACGCGCGCGCGCACGAGGCGCCGACCAAGGTTCCCGAGACGATCGCATCGGCGGCCCGTGCGCGGGGCAACGGACTTGCCAAGCCGATCCCCGAGGGCTGGCAGGCGCGTGACGCCGATCTCGCTTGGGCGGCCAAGGCGCGGCCCGACCTCGGGCCGGCGCTCCTGGAGGCCGAGACCGAGCGCTTCCGCAACCACGCCATCGGCAACAACCGCCTGGCGCACGATTGGGGCCATCTCTGGCGCAACTGGGTCATGAAGGCCACGCTCGATCCGCCGGTGGCCACGCGCCGACCGGGCAACGCTGCAGCGCCGGCGCACCTTCCCTCGGTCCGCATGGGCGGCCCGGACGGACTGTGGAAGATCCGGCTCACCGGCTACCGGCCCGGCCAGCCCTGGCCGTACGACGGCGATCCGCCCGGCGGCGCCAACTGCAAGGTGCCGCCCGAGCTGATCCCGCACTGGCGCGCCTACCTGCGCGAGCTCGAGGCGGTGCGGTGATGGGCGGGAGGAAGCCCACCTGCTGCCGATGCGGCAAGCTGAAGGAGCGCATCCGCCGGGCGTATTGCCGAGCCTGCGAGAATCTTTACCAGAGGCAACTGCGCAAGCGCCATCCGCTACTGCGCCAGAGGCCGTGCCGACACCGCGGCGAGTCCAGGACCGAACGCCACCATCCCGACTACGCGCGGCCGCTGTACGTGATCTGGCTCTGCCGTCCGTGCCATCTGAAGCTCCACGCCAACAAGCGCCGCCGCGCCCGTCATCACGTGAAACAAGCACGCAAGGGCGGGAGGCGGTGATGGTCTGGAAGCCCGTCTGGAACGAGCGCTGCAGCGAGATCCTGCGCCGCAATGCCCAGCACTACACCAACAGCGAGATCGCGGCCGAGATCGAGGCGGCGACGGGCCTGCGCTTCAGCGTCCCCTTCGTGAGCCGGCGGCGGGCGGCGCTCGGGCTCGACTGTCCGCTGCGCAACGACTGGAGTGCGCCGGTCAACCGGCGGAAATGGTTGAGGAGACTGTCCGCCAGGAGCAAGCGCGGCCGGCAATAGCGTTGGGCGAGTACATAGAGGAACGTTCAATCCGACTGGTTCTTTGCACCCTCTGGGACCGGCTTCGCCAGAAGCCCAATCTTCTCAATGGTCGCCTAGCGCCCGGCGCCCCCCATCCGGTCGGGCGTTCTAGCGCGACTCTCCCTGTCTCGCAGGCTCCGACGCAAGGAAGAGGTCGCCGAGGTTTTTGAAGATCGGGACAAGTGCCGGTTTGACAACCCATCCTCGCGATGCGCGCCGGCGGTTTTTCGCCTCTTTCCGGGCCAGCACTGCGGCGATGAACAGGCGTTCTGTTTCGGCCCGCTCTTGGGCAAGAAGCTCACGATAGTTCCTCAGCCCCTTTTGCCCAACGAACCTCTGCACTGCGCGCCTCCTCGTCATCCAAGGGGGGCGAGGCTGCCCATATCGCGGTGCCCTGTCTGTGCGATATTGCACGCATTGACTGGCGCCCCGCGGACAGATTGCCGCGGTTGCCGGCGTGAAAACAAAGTGGCCTAGCCCCGGTGGTCGACCTTGCGGCCGGGCAGTTCTCCGCCGCGGCTGGACACTGGCCGCCTCGGCGGTGCTGTGAGCCGTCTGACAGCCTCGGGGTGGTGCGCGGGTTTCTCGATCTCATCGAGGCGATAGTCCGCCATGCCACCTTCCTTGATCGGCTCAACGACGCAGAACCCGGCATCGCTGCCGCACCTGGAGCAGCTGAAGGTCTTGGTTCGCGAATCGACGTCGCGCAGCCCGGCAAGGTCAAGCGTGCCTAGCGGCGGCAAACGTCGCAGCGGGGATGAGGAGCGAAGAGAGAATGGTGCAGAGTCCCATGTTGGGCCGACGCGGTTACCGAATCTGCGCATTGCTCTGCCGCCGGCAGTCGGCGACGGACGTTATTGAAGAATTTGGCCAGCGCCTCGTCAACTTTGTCCGTCGAACTCGCCTTCTAGCGCAGAATATTGCAAGGGAGTTTCGCGTAACGGTCTCGCCCGATGGCAGTCAGGCGCAGTTCGCCGTCAACTTGCACGATCAGGCCCAGCTTTTTCAGCCGCTCGATATCGCCCGTTGAAGCGGAAGTCGGATGCGCAAGTCCGGTGGCGACGTGCCGCAACGCGAGTTCTTCGTTTGGGCTAAGTGGCGCTCGGAGACCCCGTTCCATGCCCCCCTCCTAGCCCAAAAAACATAGAAAAATCACTGCTGCCGGTCAATCAGCATTCATCGGCCCCACCTCGACCGACGTCCATCGGACCCTCATCTGCGGACGCGCCCGAGCCTTCGCGACGGGAGGGCAGCGCTCGCCCGGCTGGAGCGGTGTCAGGCTGTGATTTTCGCCCGCTCCGGCGATGTCCGGTGCGGGCCTTTCTTACCTCCCCGCACTTCCTGGCCGCGGCACGGAGCCGCTTGGCCGGACAGCGTCGCAACCGTCCAACGGCGCGGGCGTTGTCGGGCGTCCTAGCCGGAAACGGAGAACCCTCACATGGCCGACTGTTCCCAAGATAATGTCGGGAGTCGCCCGCCGGCCAAAGTGCCTGACACTCGGTCCAAGACCGACGCCATTCGGGTCCTCTTCGTCGAAGACGACGAACTCTATCGAGAGGCTCTCGCCGACGAGCTGTCGGGTCATGACTTTGCGGTCGAGGGTTTCGCCGATGCCGCGGCCTTGGCCGTCCGTCTCGACGGCCCTGCCGATTTCGACGTTATCCTCCTGGATTGGAGCCTCCCCCACACGTCGGGGATTGACCTGCTGTCCCAGCTGCGCCGGCGCGGTATCGATTTGCCGGTTGTGTTCCTGACCGGCCACAGCTTGACCGCCAACGAAATCCTGGCTTTCGAGCGAGGGGCGATCGACTTCATCGACAAGACGCGCGGCGGGGAGGTCCTGGTCAGACGTCTGCGGCTCGCGGTCGAGTCCACCCGGCCGGCGGCGACCGATCCGCAGTCCGACGAGCGCATCGTCTGCGGCAAGCTCGTTCTGAGGCCGGCGATCGGCCGGGCCTACTGGAACGATGTCGACCTCGGACTGACCATCGGCGAATACAACATTGTCCATCTGCTGGCGTCGAACGTCGGACGTTACCTGAGCTACCGGGCCATCTACGACCGTATGCACTATGAAGGCTTCATCGCCGGGAGCGGGGATGATGGCTATCGGACAAACGTGCGATCGACAATCAAGCGGATCCGCAACAAATTCCGGGAAATCGATTCCGCCTTCGAAGAAATAAAAAACTCTGTCGCCTTGGGTTACTGCTGGGGCGGCCGGCACGATCTCGATGCCGTTGATTGATTGGTGGGGCCGCCCTGTCTTTCACGACGTGGGCGGAACCTGACGCGAAGCTGACGCAAAATTCCCCGGTTCGGTCACAGTCTCCCAGGCCTTTCTGGCCGCTTGCCGCGTTAAGTCCATGACCGCAAGAGGAGGCAACAATGCGTAACGAGGTAGTCAAGCAGCGACCGACGTGGCGGACGACAACGGCCGCTGCGATCACCGGCCTCGCCGTTCTCGCCGCCGCGACAGGCGCCTTGGCGCATGACCACGGAGAACGAGAGTGGAAGCATCGCGGGCGCTATTTTGTCCCGCCGGGACATGTCCATTACGCGGCGCCGCCCGTGTACTACGCTCCGCGGCCGATGGTCGTGTATCCGCCGCCGGTCTACTACGCGCCGGCCCCGGCCTATTACCCGCCGCCGGGCCTGACCATCAACATTCCGCTGCTCTAACGCGCGCTAATGCACGCAACCGCTTCGTCGCGCGGCCGTTGAGCGGCGTCGGATGGGAGATGCTTGATGATGACTCGCATCCTCGTCGTCGAAGACGAGAACTTTCTGGCCATGGAACTGGCGTGGATCGTCGAGGATGCCGGTTATTCAGTGGTAGGACCTGAGCGATCCGTCGCGGAGACGCGCCAAGTGCTCGCTTCGAAAGTGGTGGACCTGGCGTTGTTGGACGTAAACCTGGGCGGCGAGTTGGTGTTCCCGGTATCGAAGATGCTGGACACGTTGGGGATTCCGTTCGTCTTCATCACGAGCAATCCCGATTTGCTCCCTGCGGAGTACCGGCACCGGCCATTGATGACGAAGCCTTTTCGGCAGGAGGCTTTGCGGGCTCTGATCCTGCGCGTTCTCGCCGAGCGAACGGATGCACTTGGCCGCACGCCCAAAATATCACCGTCTTGTGAGCATCCCGCATAGACCTGGTCGCGCTTCGTGGCGGATGCAGATCAGCGGCGGTTGGCCTGCGCCATTTCCTGGAAAGCCTGCGATAACGCCGCGACGTCATAAGGCTTGGCAAAAAAGCGCCCGCGATCAGGCAGGTCGTTCGCTGCGATATGGCCACGGCCGGAGGTGACGATCAGCTCGACGGGAGGCCAGCGGTCGCGAACGGCGTGTGCCAGTCTGAGCCCATCCATCGAGCCCGGCATCTGGACGTCCGTGAACACCAGGCGGACGTCGACGCGCACTTCGAGTATGGCGAGCGCCTCGTCCGCAGAGGCGGCCGAGAGCGCTTCGAATCCGGCATCCTCCGCGATGTCGACCGCCAGCAGTCGGAGGAGCGGTTCATCCTCGACCACGAGAATGGCTGGGGTTGCGGTTGTCATTATTGTCCAAACTGCGGCCCACCGGCCGCGGACAGGCAGATTTGAAAGCCAGTCCCGAGCCAACGGCCCGCGGGCTGCGTTGTTGCCGCCAATTGTCCGACTTCGGACAAAAGCCGCCTGTCTAAAAACGTACGGCAACTGCAGCGGTTGCGTGGCGTTTCTGTGGCATGTCGCCAACAGTGTCTTACTCTCATGTTCGGGAGGAGCTGGCGCTACTGCGCAGCTTGGGCAGGCTTCGCCGCTTGGCGTCCCTTAAAATGTTCGCTGTGCGGAGTCTGAAGCAAAAGGTTCCCCCGATTGTCATGCCGGTGATTGCCCCGTCCGATGAGCATCCAGTGTCGGTGCGGCGTCACCGCTCGGCCCCGCGGCCGTTGATACGCAACCCTGCTCGCGGTGTTGACCGCGATGGCGATTATCGCCTGGCTCTCGGAGAATAGATCTCAGTCGGCGCAGTCGAGCGCGGTGTCGGTCGGCGCTCGTTTAGACCATGCCCTGACCCCGAAGATGATCAACGCGATGAAGCAGCCGCGGATGACGAACTGCCAATATGTCGGCGCCTATCTGAACTGCACGACGTTTTAGCGCCGACGTCGCAGGGCGGTCACAGCGAAGAGTGGGGAATAGCACAGAACACACTTCCGGTTGTGACTAGGAATGGCCTCCATCTTCAACAAAAGGGGCCCCTGCGATGAACGCGCACGGCGCAATTCTCTTGGCGATCCTTACCCTTGCCGCGGCAGCCGGGGCGGAAGCGCTGCACGCGACGGCGCCGGCCTGGCGCGCCGTCACGTCGGTGAACTGGCTACCGGATCAGTGGACCACGCCGCCGATCTGCAGCGGCGTCGAGTTGGTCATCGGCTGCGTACAGCCCGGCGACGTTCCCGCCGACAAGAGCTAGCCCCTGAGCCAGTCGTTGATCCGCCCCTAGTTGCTCGTGCCCGGCGAGGTGTCGAGCGCCTTGAAACTCTCCTCGAGCTGCGGCGAGATGTCGATGCCGAGCCGCTCGCCGGTCGGCAGGCGTTGCATGAACCATGTGCGATAGAGCGGCACGAGGTCGTGCTCGGTCGCGAGCTTGCGGAAGGCGCGCTCGACCACGGCGGCAAGCTGCGGGTCGTTCTTGCGGAACATGATGCCGTAGGGCTCGTAGGACAGGTAATCGCCCACCACCTTCATCGTGCCCTGCGCCTTGTGCCGCGCGATCAGGCCATAGAGCAGGATGTCGTCGGTGGCGAAGGCGTCGGCCTTGCCGTCGGCCACCATGCGGTAGGCCTGCTCATGGTCGTCGGCGGTGACGATCTTGAGTCCTAGCGAGAATTTCTTGTCGGCCGCCTGGATGGCCTGCACGTTGGTCGTGCCCTTGGTCACCACGATGGTCTTGCCCTTGAGGTCGGTGATGGACGAGACCGGCGCTGACTTGGGGACCATCAGCTTGGTGCCGGCCACGAAGATCAGCGGCGAGAAGGCGACCCGCTGGCGGCGTTCGGCATTGGCGGTGGTCGAGCCGCATTCGAGATCGATCTTGTTGTTGAGGATGGCGGGAATGCGGGTCTCCGGCGTCACCAGGACGTACTCGATCCTGAGGCTGGGGTCGTCGACCTCGACGCCGATCTCGTCGACGATCGCCTGGCAGAGCTCCAGGCTGTAGCCGATCGGCCGGTTGGCCTGGTCCATGAAGGAAAATGGCGGCGAAGCCTCGCGATAGCCCAGCCGCACCGTGTGCGTGGCCTTGATGTTGGCCAGCGTCGGGCTGAGCCCGGCGTCCTGCGCCGGCGCGAGACCGGGCAGCAGGACCGACAACAGCAGGAGGCACGCCGCCGCGATCGGCCTCCCTTGGCGCGACGTCCAGCGCATCAGGCGCGCACCGGATCGCCGGGGATCGTATCGGGCGGCACGGCGTCGTCGAGCCGCATCTCGTGCTCGGGCGCGAGCTCGCCCTCCCATTTGGCGACCACGCTGGTGGCCAGCGAATTGCCGATCACGTTGGTGGCGCTGCGGCCCATGTCGAGGAAGGTGTCGATGCCCATGATCATCAGCAGGCCGGCCTCGGGGATGTTGAACTGGCCCAGGGTGGCGGCGATCACCACCAGCGAGGCGCGCGGCACGCCGGCCACGCCCTTGGAGGTGATCATCAGGGTCGCCAGCATGGCGAACTGCGTGCCGAGCGACATCTCGATGCGATAGGTCTGGGCGATAAAGATGCTGGCGAAGGTGCAATACATCATCGTGCCGTCGAGGTTGAACGAATAGCCGAGCGGCAGCACGAAGCTCGAGATGCGCGAGGAGGCGCCGAAGCGGTTCAGCCCCTCCAGGGTTTTCGGGTACGCCGCCTCCGAGCTCGCAGTCGAGAAGGCGATCATCAATGGCTCGCGGATCAGCCGCAGCAGGTGGCGATAGCGCGCCCCCAGCACGATGAAGCCGACCACGACCAGGATGCCCCACAGGATGAACAGCGAGAGGTAGAAGCCGCCCATGAACTGGACCAGCTTCCACAGCACACCCAGGCCGTTCTTGGAGACCGTCGCCATGATGGCCGCCCACACCGCGATCGGCGCGAACAGCATGACGTAGCCCGTCACCTTCAGCATGATGTGGCCGAGATCCTCGATCAGCTTCAGCATCGGCCTTGAGCGCTCCGGCATCGCCCCCATGGCGACGGCGAAGAACACCGCGAAGACCACGATCTGCAGGATCTCATTCTGCGCCATCGCATCGGCAATCGAGGTCGGGATCAGGTGGGTGAGGAACTTCTCGAGCGAGAAGGCCGAGACCGGCAGGCCGGTCGCCTGGCCCTTCTCGGGCAAGGTGCCGGGGAAGTTGGCGCCGGGCTGCAGCAGGTTGACCATGACGAGGCCCAGCAGCAGCGAGACGAAGGAGGCGCAGACGAACCAGCCCATGGTCTTGGCGAAGATGCGGCCGAGCTTGGCGCCCGAGCCCATGTGGGCGATGCCGCCGACCAGGGTGGCGAACACCAGGGGCGCGATGATCATCTTGATCAGCCGCAGGAACAGCAGGGCGATCAGGTTGATGCTGGAGGCGATATCTGCGCGGTCCTGTGGAAGATAGTCGTAGACCAGGGCGCCCATGACGACGCCGAGCGCCATGGCAATCAGGATATAACGCGTGAATTTATTGGACATGCGACGATCATCCCCCTTACGCCGAATGACAAAAGTATGAAGGCAATACGCGGCACGCGGCAAGCTCGAACGGTCCGGCGGCGCAGGATATGGTTTGCCGCGCAGACGACGCGGCGAACAGCGCGAGTGCAGGGAAGAGGCAGGGCTATCGGCCCCCTCGACTTCGCTCGGGGTAAACTCCGTCCCGAGCGGAGAGACCTTCTCTCCACGATAAGCCGCTTATCGGGGAGAGAAGGTCTCTCCGCTCCGCGCTTCGCGCTCCGGTCGAGACGACGGGAGCCATTATATGCGATGGTCCTGCGGGGAGGGGCGACATGGATACAGGCGAAGCAGAGCGCGGCGAGGGGCACCACATCGCCGGTTTCTTCCAGTCCCATTGGCTGCTGTTCATCGGGCTGGGCGGCCTGCTGATCGCGGCGGGCGGCGTGGCGATCGTGGTGCCGGCGATCTCCTCGATCGCGGCCAACGAGGTCCTCGGCCTGGTCCTGATCTTCGTCGGCATCGTGCAGATTGCGCAGTCGGGCAAGATGAAGGGCGAGGCCCAGTTCGCCTGGCACCTGACCCTGGGCGTGCTGGCCGCGGTCGGCGGCGTGTTCGTCTACCTCGACCCGTTCGAGGGCGTGGTGACGCTCACCATCCTGATGGCGATCGTCTTTGTCCTGCATGGCCTGACGCAGATCGCCTTTGCACTCCGCGTGCGGCGCCTCAGGGGTTCCAGCTGGTTCCTGCTGTCGGGCTGCGTGGCGCTGGTGGTCGCCGCCCTGCTGGTGATGAAGCTGCCCTACGGCCACACCTTCACGCCGGCCACCGTCGGCGGCGTTTCCCTGCTGTTCGCCGGTTGGGCCTACGCCGCCATGGCGCTGGTTTCGCGGCAATCACCGTGACATTCATGCAACAACTTTCGGTAGCTCTGCTGAAATGAGATTCATTATCACCGTGGGTTGCCCACAGACATTGCACGGGAGGGCAGCGTATCCTGAGGGCGTCAGGCGGACTTGAGACACGCAAGCAGCCCTGACCGGAACCGATGAAACGAGGGAGACGACAATGACGAATCTGTTGTTCGGCTTTCAGGGGCGCACCAACCGCGCCAAGTTCTGGCTGGTTGCTATCGCTTTGCTTGTCATCGAGGTCATTGTCCTTGGCATCATCGGCGGCAACGCTGCGATGTCGGACGATCCGCAACAGGCCGTCGCCGCCCTGGGACCGGTCGCCGGCATCGTGCTGGTCATTGTTGGCCTGGCTGCGACCTGGATCACGATTGCCGTCGGGATCAAACGCTTTCACGACCGCAACAAGAGCGGCGTGTGGGTACTCATCATCTTCGTGCCGGTGATCGGCAGCCTCTGGTACCTGATCGAGTGCGGCTTCCTCCGGGGCACGCCGGGACCCAACGACTACGGTCCCGATCCGCTGGCGGCGCTCTGACCGCGCGCTGAATCATACCTCCCCCGCATCGGGGGAGGTGGCCCGTAGGGCCGGAGGGGGAAGGCCGCCGTCGAAGCGCCTGCCGCTTTCAGATCATGATGTCTTCAAGAATCGTCTGTGGGGCTTTCCCCCTCCGCCCCGTATGACGGGGCACCTCCCCCGTAAAACGGGGAAGGGATGTCAATGAGGTGTGTCCGCTCCGTCGCCGCACTTCGACTTCGCGGGGATCGTCTACGTGCCGGCCATGCTGCTCGGCTCCGTCTGCGGCATGGCGTGCTTCAGATGGCTGAACGACCGCCAGTTCGCCCGCGCCGTGAACCTCCTGCTGATCGCCTCGGGCCTGAGTTTCCTGCTCTAGGACCGGTGTGAGTCTTCGCACAGTCTCGTGGCCGGCTTTGCCGCATGCTGAGGAGACATTCAATCAATCGCAGAGTGCGCCAGCATGAGACTCATGGCAGCCATCGCGCTCGCCGCCGCGACCTGGATCGGACCGCCGGCGCCAACGACTGCCGGTGAAGAACCCAGCACCGACAGCGAGCTTCTTGTCGCCTACTGCGTCGGCGTCTTCGGCGCCGACCCGGCGCGGTCGAACGCGTTCCCGGCGCCGGCCTGTCTCGCCAACGAGCGGACCGATCAATGCCTGTCGCGGATCGCCGATATCGACCGGGAACGCCAGCGTGTCGATCACACGCTGCATCGGCTCCAGGACTCCCTGGCGGTGCGCGGGATCGTGGCGCCGCAGCGCTACCTGACGCTCGCCAAGTACCTGGTCGCAACGTCGTGCTGGGAGGGCCTGTAGATGGACATCGCCGACAGTAACCTGAAGGACTCCGGGCCCCGCCGGGGAGCGTCGGAGAACGGTGCGGCGCGCACCGCCAAGCAATCGGCGATCGGCAAGCGGGTGGTCGCGGGCATCGGCCTGCTCGTGCTCGCCATCGTGCTGTGGTCGTTGCGCGACGCCGTGCCGTCATGGATGGCCAAAAGCGTGGCCGCGACCGTCGAGCTCGCGACCACCTCCGAGCGCGACGACGCCCGCGTCACCCGCGCCTTCGACGCTGCGATGCACGTCTATGCGGCCGACGCGACGCTCGAGGCGCTGCCCAACCAGATCAGGGTTCGCCACACAAGGCTCACGGTGCGGGCGCCGAGCAGCGACGAGGCGATCGAGCTGGCGAGCCGGATGTCGCTGGCGATGGCGAGCGCC
>DASZJU010000599.1:0-4225 GCA_035947815.1 Reyranella sp. | reverse complement strand
GGTGCGCATGGCGATCCGCATGGTCCACATCACGCGCGAGCACGCGATGGAGCACCATGTCGAGATGAAGCTGCGGGTCGGCATCAACAGCGGGCCGGTGGTGGCGGGCGTGATCGGCAAGAGCAAGTACATCTACGACCTGTGGGGCGACACGGTGAACCTGGCGAGCCGCATGGAATCGGGCGGCATGCCCGATACCATCCAGGTGACGCGCGCGGTCTACGAGACGTTGAAGGACGAATTCGTGTTCGAGCCGCGCGGCACCATCGAGGTCAAGGGCAAGGGCGGCGTCGAGGCCTGGCTGCTGAAGCTCTAGGGTGTCATGCCGGACCGCGGGCCTCCAGGCCCGCTCATGATCATGTCAGCGCATTCACATGCGCGGGCGGGCCTGGAGGCCCGCGGTCCGGAAGACCATGATCCCGCATCTCAGATTCGGGATAATCCTTGCCAGAGCCCCACCGAGCGAGGACTATCCCGCATCTGAGATGCGGGATAATGCATGGGCCTTCAACTCGTCGGAGAGACGCTCGATGCGCGGCGCGCCCACCAGCGAGCCCAGGCAGGCGAGCTCGTGCCGCTCGTACGCGGCGTCTACGCCGATCCCGGCGACGTCGACGCAACGGTGCTGGACCACGCGGTGCGGATCGCGCGCTATCTCTATCCCAGGGCCTTCCTTTCCTCGATCAGCGCCCAGTTGCTGGGACCGACGCGGGACGGCAAGCTTTACATCAGCGGCGCGCGCAACCAACGCACCCGCCTGCGCAGCCTCGAGATCGTGCAGAACGAGGCGCCCGATCAACCTTCGCTCGTCAACGCCGTGGTCGGCGACGACATGGGCGAAATGCAGGTCCGCGCCTCGTCGCCCCGCCAGCGCTTCCTCGAAGCCTTCCGCCGCCGCAGCGAGCACGCCGCCGCCATCGACAGGACGGCACGCCGCGAGATGGCCAAGCGCCTGGTCGAGGAATACGGCTCTCCCGAAAAGGCGGCGGACGCCCTGCATGCATTTGCTCGCGAGAACAGATGGTTTCATGAGGCCGCCGCTGCCGAGCAGTATCTGCTGGCAGGGCCGCCGGTGCATGAAACCGCAGTCAACAAGTCGGCGCTCGATCTCATCGTCGCCTGGCACCGCAAGCCGGTCGGCCACCTCATGCACGACGGTTTCGAATGGCGCTGGCGGCCGCAGACTGACTGGTCGGGTCCGCCGCTAATCCGTGCAAGGACGCCCGGCCGACTGCCGCCCTTCATCGAATCGTTGCTGCCGGAAGGTTGGCTGGCGGAAATCCTGCATGAGCGCGACGAACGCGAAACGCTACGCGAAGGCAGGCGTTACCTGTCGAACATCACCATTGCCCCTGACGAAGCCGAGCTGCGCCAGTTGCCGGCCGATGTACTGCAGGCCGCTCTTGGTGACTTCACCAGGCGCGGCCGCTTTACAGGCTCCTACGGCGGTCCGGCGCGCGAAACGATCGAGCACGAGTTCGAACGAAACCTTGCGAGACTCTATGCCAGTCGCCAAATGCCGCGCCTGTCGGGCGTACAGATCAAGGCGCCGATGTGCCTCACGCGCGACGGTACGCTGGTCGCGGCCGATGGCCGGCCCTTCACGCATATCCTGAAGCCGGCAGGGACCGCGGATTTCGTCGCTCTGCCGATCGTCGAAGGGCTTTGCCTGGCGCTCGGTCGCAGGGCCGGCTTCGACGTGCCCTCCTTTGCCATGATCGACATGCCGGAAGACCTGCCGCCGGCGCTGGTGGTCGAGCGCTTCGATATCCGCCACAGCGCACAGGATCGCCGCATGATAGCGCTGGAGGATTTTTGCTCCGTGCTCGAATTGCCGCCGTCGGCCAAGTATGACGGCACGATCGAACGCATGGCACGCGCACTACGTCCGCTGTCCACTGAACCGGCGCGGGACACCGAAGTTCTCTTCGCACGCGCATTGTTCGCCTGGCTGATCGCCGACGGCGACATGCATCTGAAAAACCTGGCCCTGCTCAAGATCGCCGGGCCGGGCGGGCGGACCTTCAGAAAGGTCAATATGGCGCCGCTCTACGATCCGGTGACGACACGGGTCTTCGCGCGCCTCGCCGGCGATCGGATGGCGTTCAAGATGAACGGCAAGGACGACAAGCTCAAATTGCGCGACTTTCTCACGCTTGCGCGCACCATCGACCTGCCCGTCGAGCGGGCCGAGCGGATCGTCGGGCAGATGACCCGCAAGCTTCACAAGGCGGCGGGTGAGCTTGGCCTGCCGGCTTTTGTCGCCCGTTGGGAAGACAAACACAAGACAACGACGCGGGACAGCGTCCTCAGAATCGTGCGCGAGCGAACGCAGGCTCTGCTACAATAAGGCCTTATGACTTCTGCGGCCCCGAGCACCGATCGTCCGACGCGCTTCGGGCTGGCGGCCAAGCTGTTCGCCATCCTGATCCTGTTGGGCGCGGTCGCCGTGCTGGTCACCGGCGTGCTGGGCTACATGCGGGCGCGCGATGCGCTGCAGGAGTCGATCTACAACCAGCTCACGGCCAACCGCAAGAGCAAGGCGCGCCAGGTCGAAACCTACTTCCGGACCATCCGCAACGAGTTGAGCCAGCTCGCCGTCTCGAAAATGGCGATCGATGCCGCGCGAGGATTCAACGCCGGCTTCGACGAACTCGAGCAGTCCGACGTCCCGTTCGACGTCCGCCGGCTGGTCGGCGATTGGTACGATTCGCAATTCATGCCCGACATGCGCCGTGTTCTCGGCAAGGAGCCGAACGTCAACGACTACCTGCCGATTGGACCCGCCGCCTACTATCTCCAGGACCACTACATTGTTGCCAATCCGTATCCGGCCGATCGGCGCAAGCTCCTCGACGACGCCGGCGACGGCAGCGCCTATAGCCGGCAGCACGCCATCTACCACCCGCTTCTGCGGGCCGCCGCCGCGAGCTTCGGCTTCTTCGACTTCATGCTGGCCGATCCCAGGTCCGGCCGCATCGTCTATGGCGTCGACAAGGAAGTGGATCTGGGCGCCTCCCTGCGGAGCGGTTCATACCGGCAGTCCAACCTCGCCGCCGCCGTCGCCCGCTGTGGCGCCACTCCGGACAGGTCGGCCGTGTGCCTGGAGGACTTCGCCCCCTACGCACCCTCGGGCGGCGCCCCCATCGCCTTCATGACGGCGCCGGTGATCGACCAGGGCGTCGTCATCGGCGTGCTGATCGCGCAATTGTCGATCGAGGAGATCGACAATGTCGTGACCGGCGATCGACGCTGGCGCCAGGACGGGTTCGGCGCCACCGGTGAGGCCTACCTCGTCGGACCCGACCATTTCGCGCGATCTGGCCTGCGGGCATTCTATGAAAGCCGCGACGTCTACTTCGCCGAGCTGAAGGGCGTCGGCGAGTCGGACGAAGATATCGATGCCATCCGTCGCTACGGCACGCCGGTGCTGCATCAGCGCATCGCGACAACCGCCACCGAGGCGGCGTTCGCCGGCATCGAGGGGACCGGCGAAATCCTCGGCTATCGCCATATCCCGATCCTCGCCTCTTGGGGACCGCTCACGATTCCTGGCCTCAAGTGGGTGCTGGTCGCAAAGGTCGACACCTCGGAGGCGTTCGCGCCGATCTACAAACTGCAGCGCGACCTGATGATTGTCGGCGGCCTGGCACTTCTGGTCGTGATCGTGACCGGCGCCTGGCTGTCGCGCTCGCTGCTGGGCCCGCTGCGCGAGCTTACCGCCGGCGTGACGCGTTTTGCCTCGGGCGACTACGGCGCCAAGGTGCCGGTGCGCACGCGCGACGAGATCGGCGCGTTGTGCACGGCGTTCAACGGCATGGTCGAGGAGCTGCGTGACAAGAACGTCGTCATCGAGAGCAAGAATCGCGAGAACGAGGCGCTGCTGCTGAACGTCCTGCCGGCGCCGATCGCCAACCGCCTGCGCGGCGGCGAGCACGGCATCGCCGACGGCTTCGCCGAGGTGACGGTGGCCTTCGCCGACCTGGTGGGCTTCACCGCCATGTCGTCGGACATGCCGCCGGCCGACGTCGTCAGCCTGCTGAACGGCCTGTTCACCCGCTTCGACGACGCCGCCCAGGAGCTCGGCATCGAGAAGATCAAGACGGTGGGCGATGCCTACATGGCGGTGTGCGGCATGCCGGTACCGGTGCCCGATCACGCGGCGCGCATGGTGCGCATGGCGATCCGCATGGTCCACATCACGCGCGAGCACGCGATGGAGCAC
>DASZJU010000598.1:0-3360 GCA_035947815.1 Reyranella sp. | reverse complement strand
TCGGGCGCGAGCTCGGTGGCCAGCGCCCGCGTGAACTGGGCGATGGCGCCCTTGGACACGGGATAGACGCCGCTGCCGGCAGGCGCCGTGAAGGAGTTGATCGACGCTATATTGACCACGGCGCCGTGCGTGCGCTTGAGTTGATCGGCGAAGGCCGAGGTGACGTTGAACGCGCCATCGACATTCACGGCCATGGTCCTATCCCAGCGCTCGCGACCATCCGCTGCCAGAAGATTGCCGCGCAAGAAGATGCCGGCGTTGTTGACCAGGATGCGGATCGGCCCGACCAGCAGCGCGATGTCCTCGGCGAGCTTGCGGCAGCCCTCGTGGTCGGTGACGTCGAGCGCATAGCCGCGCGCCTCGCCGCCTGCCTTGGCGATGCTCTCGGCCATGGCGTGGGCGGCGTCGATATCGATATCGGTCACGATCACTCTGGCGCCGGCATCCGCCAGGCCGCGGGCGATGGCGGCGCCGTTGCCGCGGCCGGCGCCGGTGACGAGGGCCAAGCGGCCGGTGAGCAGGTCCTTCAGCATACGGCGACTCCGACTTCATATTCCTCCCCTGTTATACGGGGGAGGTGGCCCGAAGGGCCGGAGGGGGAAAGCCGCCAGGACGATTTACGAAATCTCATGATCTGAAATCAGCAAGCATCTTGACTGAGGCCCTCCCCCTCTGCCCGTACGACGGGCATCTCCCCCGTATGACGAGGGAGGCCTATGATTCAAGCGCCGTCCAGATCTCGATGTCGCGCTCCGCCGTCCAGATGCGTGGATGGTCGAGGCCCTTGGCTTCGTCGTAGGCGCGCGACACGTCGAACGGCATGCAGTGCTCGAAGATCACCCAGTTGCCGTAGCGCGGCTGCAAGGCCGTCATCGCCTTGTCATAGGCCTGCTTCAGCGAGTCGCCCACCTCGGCGCTCTGCGACACCGCCTGGTAGAGCTCGCCGAGGAATGCCTGAGTGCCGGCGATGCCCCCTTCGACCGCTTCCTCGCCGGCCAGCGCGTCGCCGCGGCCGGGCAGCAGGGCCAGAGCCCTGAGGTCGCGCAGCTTCTGCAGCGTCTCGGGCCAGTCCTTGAAGTGGGCGTCACCCGCATAGGGCGTGGCGCCGTATTCCACCAGGTCGCCGCTGAACAGCGTGCGCTCCTCGGGCAGCCAGACGATGGTGTCGCCCTTGGTGTGGCCGCGGCCGACATGGATGATGTCGACCTGCAGCTTGCCCAGCCAGATCGTCATGCGGTCGTTGAAAGTGATGGTGGGCCAGGTCAGGCCGGGAATGGTCTCGACCGCCTGGAACAGGCGCGGGAAGCGCTGGACCTCGGACTTGTAATCCTGCGCGCCGCGCTCGACGATCATCTCACGCGTCGCCTCGCTGCAGATGACGTGCTGCGCCTCATAGGCCGTGGCGCCCAGCACGCGCACGGCGTGATAGTGCGACAGCACCACGTACCGGATCGGCTTGTCGGTGACGCTGCGGATGTGTTCGATCACGGTCTGCGCCATCTTGGGCGTCGCCTGGGTGTCGATCACCATGACCGCGTCGTCGCCCACCACGATGCCGGTATTGGGATCGCCCTCCGCGGTGAAGGCGTAAGCGTGCTCGGACAGACGACTGAACGTGACCCTCTTTTCAGCCATATCGGCCTGCGAGGCGAAGGCCTTGGCCATCGACTTCTCTCCCGTCGTCTTCTTGCGGCGCTCAGTCGGATCCGTACTTGTGGTAGCGCGCGCGATCGCCGGTGCGCACGGTGACCTCGAAGGAATCGTTGTCGCGCTCCATGCGCAAGGTCACCGCCGTGCCGGCCGGACCGCTTGCCCACAGCTTGCGATAGAAGTCGGGCAGGTCGTCCAGCACCTCGCCGTCCAGCGCATGCAGGACGTCGCCGCGCTGCAGGCCGGCGCGATCGGCCGGACCGCCGTCGGAGATGCCGCCGACCACGAGCTGGCCCATATGCTCGAACGTCAGGAGGCCGAGCCACGGCCGCGGCGGCGTCGAGAGCCGTCCGTTGGCGACAAGCTCCTGGAAGATCGGCTTCAGGCGGTTGATCGGCACGTACATGTTGCCGGGGAAGGCCGGCGCGCCGGGACCGAGCGCTTCCTGCACGAGGAGCGAGCCGATCCCGAGCAGGGTGCCGTCCTGGCCGATCAGGGCGGAGCCGCCCCACAGCGGATAGGCGGGGACCGTGAAAATGGCGTTGTCGAGCAGATACTCCCAATAGCCCGCGAACTCGCGTCGGCCCGCGACCTTGACCTTGAGCGTCGCCTTCTCGCCGCCCAGCCCCGCGACGTAGGCCTCGTTGCGCAGCTCGAGCGTGTCGGAATCGCCGAAGCTCATCGGCTTGAGGTCGATCGGCCGCTCGGTGCGGACCAGGCCGAAGCCGCTTTCATAGTCGTAGCCCACGATGTAGGCCGGCAATTCGTTGCCATCGATATCGGTGATGGTGACGCTGTCGGCCTCCATGATCAGGTAGCCGATGGTCACGATCAGGCCGTCGTCGCTGATCAAGGCGCCGTGGCCCTCGCGCTCGGTGCCGAGCGTCTGCGCCGAGCGGCGGTCCTTGGGAATGGTCGTCTTCAGGCCGACCACGGCGGACAATGCCTGCGAGACCGGCGGCGACAAATTGGACACGCCGGGCAGGCGCGCTTCGACGCCTTCCCGGCCGGTCGGGCCATGACCCGCCCCGTTCATGGAACCGTTCAACCCTCGGGCCATCGGTACACCTCCACGTCACCCCGGACGCAACCCCCTTCTGAAGGATAGGCGTCTGCCGCGCCGATTGCTATATGACGCTGCATGGCGTCCCCCGCCGATCCGTTCGAAATCACCGACGAGCCCGTACCGACCGATCCCCCGCCGGCGCGCCGCGCCGTCACGTCCTTGACTCACCTGGAAGGGCTGAACACGGAGCAGCGGCAGGCGGTCGTCCACGAGGGCGGTCCCCTGCTGGTGCTGGCCGGCGCCGGCACCGGCAAGACCCGCGTGCTGACCACCCGGATCGCCCATCTGTTGATAACCGGCCGCGCTCGGCCGTCGCAGATCCTGGCCGTCACCTTCACCAACAAGGCGGCGCGCGAGATGCTCGATCGCGTCGCCAGCCTGATCGGCGGCGCGGCCGACGGCATGTGGCTCGGCACCTTCCACGCCATCGGCGTGCGCGTGCTGCGCCGCCATGCCGAGCTGGTCGGGCTGAAGAGCAACTTCACCATCCTCGACACCGACGACCAGACGCGGCTGATCAAGCAGCTGCTGCAGGCCGAGGGCATCGACGACAAGAAATGGCCGGCCCGCGTCCTGTCCGGGATCATCCAGCGCTGGAAGGACCGCGCGCTCACCCCCGACAAGGTGTCGGGCGAGGACGCCGG
>DASZJU010000597.1:0-6299 GCA_035947815.1 Reyranella sp. | reverse complement strand
CCCGTCGCGCGCGGTGAGCACGAGCACCGGCGTCGAATCGCCGCGCCGGCGGATGTCGCGCAGCAGCGAGACGCCGTCCTCGTCGGGCAGGCCGAGATCGAGCACGATCGCCGCATAGCGCATGGTCGCCAGCACGTGCGTCGCATCGGCGGCGGTACCCACCGAATCGGCGGAAAAGCCGCCGTGGATAAGGCCTTTCTTCAGCAAAGAGACGAGTTCGGTGTTGTCCTCGACGAGAAGCACCCTCATTGGCGTGCGCCTCCGATCCGCCTGGCAAATTGCGCGCCGATCCTAGCACGCTCCTTGCGTCATGGCCCCGTCAGGTTGACGTAATCGGAAAGGGCTAGGTTTACCTCGTCTCCGGAACAGGCCGACAGGACTGCCAAACTCATGCCCTCGCAGCCCAACCCTTCGTTGATGGCGCGCCTCAGGCGAAATCGCCTGTGGGTCGCGGCGGGCGGAGCCGTGGTCGCGGCGGCGGCGGTGGTCGGCTTCTGGGCGCTCGACACCGCTCCCGGCAACGCGCTGGCGCGCCCCGAGAAGAGCGCGGGCGACGCCGAAGGCGCCTTCCGGCCGAGCGACACGCAGTGGGCGAGCCTCAGGCTGGCGACGGTGCGCCAGGTCGCCTTTCGCGACGAACGCGCGACCGACGGCAAGATCGCCATCAACGAGGATACGACGACGCCGGTCTTTTCGCCCTTCTCCGGCCGCGTCAGCAAATTGATCGCGCGGCCCGGCGATTTCGTCGAACGCGGCGCGCCGCTGTTCGCCATCGAAGCCAGCGAGTTCGTGCAGGGCCACAACGACCTCATCACCGCCGTGGCCGGCGTCGAGAAGGCGCGCTCGCGGCTCCTGCTGGCGCAGACCGCCGAGAAACGGCAGCGCGAACTGCAGGCGATCCGCGGCGGCGCGCTCAAGGACCTCGAGCAGGCGCAGTCGGATCTCGTGGGCGCGCAAGGCGACCTGCGCTCGGCCGAGATCGCGCTCGCGGCCGTGCGCAACCGGCTGCGCATCCTCGGCCGGTCGGACGACGACATCGCCCAGCTCGAGAAGACCGATCGCGTCGGCGCCGAGGTCATCGTGTCCGCGCCGATCGGCGGCACGATCATCCAGCGCAAAGTCGGATTGGGCCAGTACATCAACGCCGGCGCCAACGATCCGGTTTTCACGGTCGGCAATCTCTCGACGGTGTGGCTGATCGCCAACGTGCGCGAGTCGGACGCGCCCAAGATGAAGGTGGGCGCCCCGGTCGAGGTCACGGTGCTGGCATTCCCCGGCCGGGTCTTCAACGCCAAGCTCGCCTACGTGGCGCCGGCGCTCGATCCCAGCACGCGCCGCCTGCCGGTGCGCGCCGAGATCCAGAACACCGGCCGCGAGCTCCTGCCCGAGATGTTCGCCTCGTTCCGCATCGTTTCGGGCGACGACCGGCTGATGCCGGCCGTGCCGGTCGACGCGATCGTCTACGAAGGCGCCGACGCGCGCGTCTGGATCGCCCGCCCCGACAGCAAGACGGTGGTGTCGCGCGACATCACGGTCGGCGACACGATCAACGGGCTGGTCGAGGTGCGCAAGGGCCTCACGGTGGGCGAGACGGTGGTGACCAGCGGCACGCTGTTCATCGATCGCGCCGCCCGGCGCGACTGAGCGCCGCTTCGCAAGCCGCGCCCGTCCGCCAGAGGCAGCTTCCGCCATGCACGCCGTCGTCGCCGCCGCCCTGAAGCAGCGTGTTCTCGTGATCATCCTTGCCGCCACGCTCATGGTCGGCGGCCTGTTTGCCTACCGGACGCTGAACATCGAGGCCTATCCCGACCCGGTGCCGCCGCTGGTCGACGTCATCACCCAGAATCCCGGCCAGTCGTCGGAGGAAATCGAGCGCTACATCACCGTACCGATCGAAATCCAGATGGCCGGCCTGCCCTATGTGCAGGCGATCCGCACCATCTCGCTGTTCGGCCTCTCAGACGTGAAGGTGCAGTTCACCTACGACGTGACCTACCAGCAGGCCTCGCAGCTGGTCATCAACCGCCTGACGCAGCTCGGAGCCTTGCCCAACGGCGCGCAGCCGGTCCTGTCGCCGACCAGCCCGATCGGCGAGATCTTCCGCTACCGTGTGGTCGGGCCGCCGGGCTACAGCGTCACCGACCTCAAGACCATCCAGGACTGGATCCTGCAACGACGCTTCAAGGCGATCCCCGGGGTGATCGATGTCACCGGCTGGGGCGGCAAGACCAAGACCTATGACATTACCGTCAGCCTCGACCGACTGCTGGCCTACGGGTTGACCCTGAAGCAGGTGCTGGACGGGCTGAACAACGCCAACATCAATGTCGGCGCCAACACGGTGAACATCGGCTCGCAGTCGGCGATCGTGCGCTCGGTCGGCCAGATCCGCTCGATGGACGACATCCGCAACACCATGTTGTCGGTGCACGACGGCACGCCGGTGCTGGTCTCCGACGTCGCCACGGTGACGGTGGGCCACCAGCCGCGGCTTGGCATCGCCGGCCAGAACGACGACGACGACATCGTCCAGGGCGTCGTGCTGATGCGGCGCGGGGCGGAGACCCTGCCGACCCTGCAGGGCGTGCTGGCGGAGGTCGAGAAGATCAACAATTCCGGCATCCTTCCGCCGGGCGTCCGCATCGAGCGCATCTATGACCGCAGCGCCCTGGTCGACATCACCACCCACACCGTCCTGCACAACATGGTGATGGGCGTTACGCTGATCTTCCTCATCCAGTGGCTGTTCCTGGGCAACCTGCGCAGCGCGCTGATCGTCTCGGCGACCATTCCCTTCGCGCTGCTGTTCGCCGTGGTGGTCCTGGTGCTGAGCGGCGAATCGGCGAACCTGCTGTCGATGGGCGCCATCGATTTCGGCATCATCGTCGACGCCACTGTGATCATGGTGGAAAACATCTTTCGCCATCTCTCGGAAGTGGGTGAGGCCGGAGCGGCGCGGCCGACTCGCCCGACGCCCGACGGGCTCACCGGCAAGCTGGCGACGATCTATCACGCCTCGGGCGAGGTCACGCAGGCGATCTTCTTCTCGGCCACCATCATCATCGCGGGCTTCCTGCCGCTGTTCACGCTATCGGGCGTGGAAGGCCACATCTTCGGCCCGATGGCGCGGACCTATGCCTATGCGCTGTCGGGCGGCCTGCTCGCCACCTTCACCGTCTCGCCCGCGCTTGCCGCCCTGCTGCTGCCCGAGAAGGTGTCGGAGACCGAGACGTGGGCGGTGCGCAGGCTGCGCAGCTTCTACGAGAAGGTTCGCGATTTCGTGCTGGCACGCCGCCGCACCACGCTGCTCGCCGGCGTCGGCGCCGGTGCGCTCGCCATCCTGGCCGTCAGCACGATCGGCCTGGAGTTCCTGCCCAAGCTCGAAGAGGGCAACATGTGGATTCGCGCCATCATGCCGGCGTCGATCTCGCTCGAGGCCGGCAACGACTACGCCAACCGCATGCGCAAGCTGATCAAGGGCTTTCCCGAGGCCGAGACCGTGATCTCTCAGCACGGCAGGCCGGACGACGGCACCGACTCGACCGGTTTCTTCAACGTCGAGTTCTTCGTGCCGCTGAAGCCGTTCGACAAGTGGCCCAAGGGAATGGACAAGGAGAAGCTCACCACCGAGATGAACGACGCCCTGGAGAAAGCCTTTCCCGGCATCGAGTTCACCTTCTCGCAGTACATCCAGGACAACGTCCAGGAGGCGGCGTCGGGCGTGAAGGGCGAGAACTCCGTCAAGGTCTTCGGCCCCGATCTCGAGACCCTGGCCAAGGTGGCCACCGAGATCAGGAACACCATCGCCACCGTGCCCGGCATCACCGACTTAGCCGTTTCGGCCTCGCTCGGCCAGCCCACCATCAAGATCGACATCGATCGCGCCAAGGCCGCTCGCTATGGTCTCGCCCCCGGCGACATCAACGCAACGGTGCAGGCGGCGATCGGCGGTCAGGCGGCCGGCGACGTCTACGAGAACGGCAGCGACCGGCACTTCCCGATGGTCGTCCGCCTGGCGCCGCGCTATCGCGAGAACATCGAGGCGATCAAGCGCATCCCGATCGGCGTGCAGGGAACCAACGGCGTCACCCAGGTGCCGCTCAGCGAGGTCGCCAACGTCGAGCTCGTGTCGGGCGCCTACTACATCTACCGCGAGCAGCAGGAGCGTTACATTCCGGTGAAGTTCAGCGTGCGCGGCCGCGACCTCGGCAGCGTCGTTCTCGAAGCGCAGCAGAAGGTGGCGGAGCAGGTCAAGATCCCGGGCGGCTACCGCGTCGAATGGGTCGGCGAATTCGGCAACCTCAAGAACGCGCTGCAGCGCCTGTCGGTCGCCGTGCCGATCGCCATCGCCCTGATCCTGCTGCTGCTCTTCACCAGCTTCGGCTCGCTGCGCGACACCCTGCTCGCCGGAAGCGCCATCCCGCTGGCGCTGATCGGCGGCATCCTCAGCCTGTTCCTGTTCGACATGCCGTTCAGCATCTCGGCCGCCATCGGCTTCGTCGCCCTGTTCGGCATCGCCGCCATGAACGGCATCATGGTGCTGAGCTGCTACAACCGGCTGATCGACGCCGGCCTCGCGCGCGAGGCAGCCCTTGCCGAGACCTGCACGGTGCAGATGCGGCCGGTGCTGATGACCTGCGCGGCGGCCTGCGTCGGCCTGCTGCCCGCCGCCTTCTCGACGGCGATCGGCAGCCAGGTCCAGCGGCCGCTCGCCGTCGTCGTGGTCGGCGGCACGCTTTTGGCACCATTCCTTTTCCTGACCGTCCTGCCAGCGGCGATCGGTGTGTTCTCGCGCCGCCAGGCCAGGCCAGCACCGGCACAAACCGCCGCCTTGGAGGCTCACTGATGCGCCTCGCGCCGCTCGCCGCGCTGCTCGCCCTTGGCGCCCCCACCTTGGGCGCCTGCATGATGGGACCGGACTTCCACAGTCCCGATCCTCCCGCGACCAACCTCTATCTCGCCGACGACCAACCGGCCGGACTCGTCGCGGCCGGCATCCCCGGCGGCGAAGCGCAGCAGATCGTGCAGGGTCTCGATATTCCGGGCCAATGGTGGGCCGTGTTCCGCTCGCAGCCGCTCGACCGCCTGATCCACCGCGCCCTGATCGCCAATCCCGACATACACGCCGCCGCCGCGGCGCTGCGGGCCGCCCAGTTCACGGCGCGCGCCCAGCGTGCCACGCTGTTTCCCACGGTGCAGGCAGGCGTCGGCGCAAGCCAGAACCAGGTGTCGAACGTCCTGTCGCCGCCAACCGTCAATCCCGACGTGTTCATCTACAGCCTGTTCACGGCCGGCTTCACCATCAGCTACACGCTCGACCTATTCGGCGCCAACCGCCGGGCCATCGAATCGCTCGAGGCGCTGGCCGAGGCGCAGTGCTTCCAGCTCGAGGCGGCCTATCTGTCGCTCGCCTCCAACGTGGTCGCTGCGGCCATCCAGGAGGCTTCGCTGCGCGCCCAGATCGAGGCGACCCAGCGCATCATCGCCGCCCAGCGCGAGACGCTCGACATCCTGCGGCGCCAGGAGGGGCTGGGCGCCGTCACGGGCGCCGACGTCGCCCAGCAGGAAGCAGCCCTTGCCCAGGCTGAGGCAACCCTGCCGCCCCTGCAGAAGGCCCTGGCGCAGGGACGGAACCTGCTGGCGACGCTGTCCGGACGGGTCCCCAGCGTCCGGGTCGCCGAGTATTTCGAGCTGAGCGATCTGGTGCTGCCGCCGGACCTGCCGCTCAGCCTGCCGTCCCGGCTCGTCGAGCAGCGGCCCGACATTCGCGCGGCCGAGGCGAACCTCCATTCGGCAAGCGCCCAAGTGGGCGTCGCCACCGCCAACCAGTTTCCGCAGATCACGTTGAATGCCGGCTTTACGCCGACGTCGATCGTTTTCGATCAGCTCTTCCTGCCTGGGCAGCTCGGCTCGGTCGCCGGCGCCAGCATCCTGCAGACGGTCCTCGACGGGGGTGCGCTGGCGGCCAAGAAGAAGGCAGCGCAGGCGCAGCTCGAGCAGGCCGATGCGCAGTACCGCTCGACCGTGCTCACCGCCTTCCGCAACGTCGCCGACACGTTGCGGGCGCTGGAGTATGACGCCATCGCGCTGCAGGCCGCCGTCGCCTCCGAGCGCGCCGCCTCGACCAGCTTCACCATCGCCCGGCACCGCCTCGACCTTGGAGACACGACCTACGTCGTCGTCCTGATCGCCGAGCTCACCTACCAGCAGGCGTTGCTGGCGCGCGTCCAGGCGCAGGCCAACCGCTTCACCGACGCGGCGGCGCTCTTCCAGGCGCTGGGTGGCGGCTGGTGGAATCG
>DASZJU010000596.1:0-19851 GCA_035947815.1 Reyranella sp. | reverse complement strand
CGGCCATCGGCGAACAGGCGGCGATAGGCCTCCTCGTCGTGCGGATTGACGACCAGCAGGATCTCGCGGCAACCCGCCAGCATCAGCGTGCTGAGCGGGTAGTAGACCATCGGCTTGTTGTAGACCGGCAGGAGCTGCTTGTTGGCCGCCCGCGTCATCGGGTAAAGCCGCGTACCGCTGCCGCCGGATAGAACGATGCCCTTCATGCGAGTCCTGTAACCCGATGCTCAGCCCGCAACAACTCTTCGCCCGCCTGGAACAGCTCGGCATCGCGCAACGCACCGTCGAGCATCCGGCCGTGTTCACCGTCGAGGAGGCCAAGGCGCTGCGCGGCGATCTGCCGGGGCACCACATCAAGAATCTTTTTTTGCGCAACAAGAAGGAGGAGATGTGGCTGGTGGTGGCGCTCGAGGATCGCGCCATCGACCTCAAGCGGCTGGGCGAGGCGCTGGGTGCGGGCCGGCTCTCCTTCGGCAGTGCCGAGCGCCTGAAACGCCATCTCGGCGTCGAGCCGGGATCGGTGACGCCGCTGGCGCTGATCAACGACCCGAGCCGGACAGTGCAGCTGGCGCTCGACCGCGGCCTCGCCGACGGCGGACCGGTCAACGTCCATCCGCTGGTCAACACCATGACGACGGCGATGGCCGCCCCGGATCTGCTGCGCTTCTTCGCGGCCACCGGCCATGAACCGCGCTGGCTCGACTTCCCGCTCTGATGTTATACTATAACACGATGATGTTCGGCCGCCTCCTGCTCGCGGCGGCGCTGTCGTTCGCCGCCTTGCCCGCTTCCGCTCAAACTAAACCCAAGGTCGTGGCGACGTTCTCGATTCTGGGCGACCTGGTGGCCCAGGTGGCCGGCGAGCACGTCGACCTCGCCGTGCTGGTCGGCGCCGACACCGACGCCCATACCTACCAACCCAGGCCGACCGACGCGCGCACGCTGGCGGCGGCGCAGGCGCTGGTGAGCAACGGCCTGGGTTTCGAAGGTTGGATCGACCGTCTTGCCGAAGCGGCTCCCTTCAAAGGGCGTCCCATCGTGGCGACGCTTGGCGTGCCGACCCTGGAGGCGCCATCGCTTGGTTACGGCCACACGCACGGACTCGATCCGCATTGCTGGCAGGATGTCGGCCGCGCACGCCGCTACGTCGCCAACATCGCGGCGGGCCTGGCCGAAGCCGATCCCGCGAACGCTGCGTATTATCGCGAGCGCGCCCGGTCCTACGACCAGCGCCTCGCCGAACTCGACCTGTGGATCAAGGCGGAGATCGCCAAGGTGCCGGCCGGCCAGCGCAAGGCGATCACCGGCCACGACTCGTTTCGCTACTTCGCCGAGGCTTACGGCGTGCAGTTCCAGGCGCCGCGCGGCTACAACACCAACAGCGAGCCGTCAGCCCGGGACGTGGCAGCGCTGATCCGCCTGGTGCGCGAGCAGAAGATCAAGGCGCTGTTCGTCGAGAACATGACCAACCCCGGCCTGGTCGAGCAGATCGCCCGCGAATCAGGCGCCGTGGTCGGCCCGCGTCTCTACAGCGACGCGCTGTCGGCGCCCGGCGGCCCGGCGCCGACTTACGAGGCGATGATGCGCCACAACGTGACGGCGCTGGTGGCGGGCATGTTGAAGAATTAGATCAAGCCTCATTGGACCGCGGGCCTCCGGCCCGCATCATGATCATGAGCGGGCCAGAGGCCCGCGGTCCATTTGACTTGAGTCCATCGAATCGGGATGTGCCCTAATCAGCCGCCGTGACAGCCAGCCCCGATGCGCGGCGCGCGGCCTGCAGGGTGTTGAACATCAGGCACGCCACCGTCATCGGCCCGACGCCGCCCGGCACGGGCGTGAGATGGCCAGCCACAGGCAGCGCCTCGGCGAAGGCGACGTCGCCCACCAGCCGGCTCTTGCCGTTGGCCGCCGGCACGCGGTTGATGCCGACATCGATCACCGCCGCCCCCAGCTTGATCCAGTCGCCGCGCACGAATTCCGCCTTGCCGGTGGCCACGACGAGGATGTCGGCCTGCCGACTGAGCTGGGGCAAGTCGCGCGTGCGCGAATGGGTGATTGTGACCGTACAATCGGCGCGCAGCAGAAGCTGCGCCACCGGGCGGCCGACCAGGTTCGAGCGGCCGATGATCACGGCGTTGCTGCCGGAAAGCGAGCCCAGCGTGTCGTGCAGGAGCATCGACACGCCAAGCGGCGTGCAGGGCACGGGAAAGTCGAGCGGCGCGCCGGACGCGACCGTGCCCAACCGTCCGACATTGAAGGGATGGAAGCCGTCGACATCCTTGGCCGGATCGACGGCCACCAGCACCTGCGCGGTGTCGATGTGCTTGGGCAGCGGCAACTGCACCAGGATGCCGTGCACGCTGTCGTCGTCGTTCAGCCTGGCGATCAGTGACAGCAACTCGGCCTCCGACGTGTTCGCGCCCAGGCGATGATCGAAGCTCGTCATCCCGAGCTCGGCTGCCATCTTTCCCTTGCTGCGCACATAGACTTCGCTGGCCGGATCGCCGTCGACCAGCACGGTCGCCAGACCGGGCGTCGGTCCGCCCTTGGCGATCAACTCGGCGACGCCCGCGCCCACGCGACGGAGCAGGCCGGCGGCGTGCGCCTTGCCATCGATCAGTTTCGCCTCAGCCATCACCCCTCGCCTGCTCCCGCACCCATTGCCCGATCCGCTCGGCGAGCAACGCGGGCTCGCCCGCAATGCTCACCATCTTGTCGCGTGCGGTGGCCCCGCGCATGACCTCGAAGGCGGATTTCGGCAGCCGCCATTCAGCGGCAAGCATCTCGATCACGGCTTTGTTGGCTTTGCCGTCCTCGGCAGGCGCCGTCACCGCGGCCTTCAGCGTGCCCTGCTGGCTGCACGCAAGTGTGCTGCGGCGCGCGCGCGGCTGGGCGCGCAGCTCGACCGTCACACCCGTACCGCTGCGGCGCAGGAACACTGGATCGCCGCTCAATCCGGTTACCGTCCGAGTCCGAATCCGTACTCGACGATCAAATGGTCCAGCAGGAAAATGATCAGCAGGACGATAACCGGCGAGATATCGACACCGCCGAGATTAGGGAGCATTCGCCGGATTGGCCGCAGCACCGGCTCGGTCAGCCGGTAGAGCACATCGACCACCATGCGGATGAACTGGTTGCGGACATTGAGCACGCCGAATGCGACCAGCCAGCTCATGACAGCGGCCGCGATGATGATCCACGAATAGATCTGGAGAATAAGTCTGATCAGCGATAGCAGCGACCACATCGGCTTGTTGTCCCTCGACTCCCGGCAGGTCGCCGGCCGGGCACCCTACTCGGCGGGGATTGCGGATCACAAGCCTATTTCAGGCCCCGTTCAGGCCCTCGACAGCGCAAGCTCGACGGTGCCGAGACGGATCAAGCGGGCCGCGCTGATGTCACGCGGGCCGTGCTCGGGCAGCAGGCGCGCCCCGTCGATGAAAGTGCCGCCGGCGGTTCCCAGATCCTCCAGGCCGAGGCGACCGGCGGCGATCAGGAGCCTGGCATGCGGGCGACCGACCGAGGGGTCGGGCACCGAAAGCTCGCTGCGCTGCGCGGCCGGCGCGCCAGTCAGGACATAGGCGGCGACCGATCCGTCGATGGTGAGCGCGACGCCGCCACCGGGCAGGCTGCCGACGAGCTTCCATCCCCGCCGATCGGCCAACGCTGCGGCAGGCGGCGCCAAGGCGCGCGGCGCTACGGGCCGGGCCGGGCCGCTCGCCGGCGCCGCGCCATAGCCGGACGTCGCGCCCGCGGCCTCGTCGCGTGGCCAGCGCATGAAGGCGAACACCCACAACAGCACCAGCGGCACGATCGAGCCCACGCCGGTCAGCGTCAGCAGGATCGCGCCCAGTCCCGCCCAGCCCGGCAGGCCGGTCTTCTCCACGATGCGCCACGCCATCCAGGCGGCGAGGATGGTGGCGACGAGCGCGAAGGCGCTGGTCAACCCGAAGAAGCCCATGAGGGCTGCGATCTCCACACCCATGCTAGCGTCTCGCCGGCGACGCTTCGCCGTTCGGCCAGTCGCTGAAGGCCAGCATCGCCATGACGATGAAGGAGCCGATCACCGGCACGAGGTGGAACAGCGACAGCGCGCCGGAGAAGCCTGCCCGGGTGCAGATCCGCCAGGTCGGGATGATCAGGACCAACGCCACCAGCAGGTGCGCGATCGCCAAGAAGAGCAGGGCGAGCGAGCCGAGACCCAGGATCCAGGCGAAGACGTAGGTCATCGGCTAGACCAGGGCTAAAACTTCGATCTCGACCAGCACGTCGCGCGGCAGGCGCGCGACCTCCACCGTCGAGCGCGCCGGCGGGTTGCTGCCGAAATATTCCGGCCGGCCATAGACCTCGTTCATGGCGACGAAGCTGTCCATGCTCTTCAGGAACACCGTGGTCTTGAGCGCGCGGTCGAGGTCGCTGCCGGCCGCCTTCAACACGGCCCGCAGGTTCTTCAGCACCTGATGCGTCTGCTCGGCGATGCCGCCCGCGACGAGATCTCCCGTCGCCGGGTCGAGCGGGATTTGGCCGGCGCAAAACACCATGCCGTTGGCCACGATCGCCTGCGAATAGGGACCGAGCGCCTTGGGGGCGGCGTCCGTCTGGACGGCCTTCTTGTTGCTGGCTGCCACTGTTTGTCTCTCCATGACCATCGGCATGATCGTGCGGCAGGACGCTAACACAGGCCGGTTTGCTTGACAGGTGACCCGCCAACCATTATCCGCGCCTTCCTCGGGCCCTTTTTCCGGTTGCCCTGGTTTTCGGTTGATGGGGGGCTGTAGCTCAGCTGGGAGAGCGCCTCGTTCGCAATGAGGAGGTCAGGGGTTCGATCCCCCTCAGCTCCACCAACCGGACTGTTGTCTTCCCGAGCGCGCCGGGGGACCTTGGGGCCCCATGCGCATTCGCAAACGCCATCCCACGCCTGCCGAGCTTGGCCTGACGGCCGAGGAGGGCGGCGTGTTCCGCGCGCTCACCACGCCACAGCATATCCAGGAATTCGTGGTCGGCCTGCACGCCAATTTCGAGGAGGACGGCGACTGCCTGCGCTCGGTGCGCGGCGTGCTGCGCCATCGCCGCGCCCATTGCATCGAGGCCGCCTTCGTCGCCGCCTGCGCGCTTTGGCTGCAGGGCGAACCGCCGCTGATCATGGACCTGACCGCCAAGGGCGATTCCGACCATGTCGTCGCCATCTTTCGGCGCAATGGCTGCTGGGGCGCCATCTCCAAAAGCAACCATGTCTGGTTGCGCTGGCGCGACCCGGTCTATCGAAGCCTGCGCGAACTGGCGATGTCGTACTTCCATGAATACACCAACAAGCATCGCAAGACGTTGCGGACCTATTCCAGGCCGGTCGGCCTCGACCGCTTTCCAACCGGCCTGTGGATCACCAACGAGGAGGATTGCTGGGATGTCGGCGCCGCCCTCGACGACGTGCGCCACTACCGGCTGATCACGCCGGCGCAGGCCCGCCGGCTGATGCCGCGCGACGCGACCGAACTTCGGGCCGATGACCTGGTGCAATACGAAAGCAGCGACCGCAAGCGCGCTCGCCGGTACTGAGTGATCTCATGATGAAAGCCCTGATCGCGTTCCTGCTCGCCTCGCTGCTGGGCGCGGGGCCCGCCACCGCGTCGCAGATCCCGCCCGAATGGCAGGCCGCAGCGCAGGCGGTGATCGGCGAGTTGGAGCGCAACACGCCGCAAGCGGCCAGGCCATGGGGTAACGAACTCACGGACGGGTGGAACCTGGCGCGCGCCTGGCGCCGGTACAACAACCGCAATAGCGAGATCATCCTGGCGGAATACCTCACCTTCGTGGCCGTGTGCCGCCAGGGCTGCGCCGGCCATACGATCGAGGGTCAGGATTATCGAGCGATGGCCGAACAGATGAAGGCGTTGCGCGTCGAGCAAGGCGGGCCCTACGTGCTGGCCGCCAATGCGCACGCCTGGTTGGCGAGTCTCCCCGATCCGACGGGGGCCGCGCGCAAGAATGCCGGCCTGTGGGGCAAGGACCTCGACGCGGCGGCGGCCGACTTCGCCACCGGCAACCTCTATGCGCTGGCCTGGCTGCTGGCCCGCGCCCAGCCGACAGCCGCCGAGCAGGCCGCCACTTTCGCGCGGTTCGCGCTGTTCGTGCAGGGCAGGGCCTGGATCGGCGCGCGCTGCCTCGATATTTCAAAGGTCGCCGCGGTCCTCGACGCTCCGCCCCGCATCGAGGTTTGCCGATAGCCGGATTTGCAAATGGCCGGCCGGAGGCGGATCATCGGGCCATGCCCTACGAGACAATCGAAGTTCGCAAGGTCACCCCGGCGATCGGCGCGGAAATCGCCGGCGTCGATCTCGCCGGTCCGCTGTCCAACCGCCAGGTGAGCGAGCTGCACGATGCGCTGATGGCGCATCAGGTGATCTTCTTCCGTGACCAACAGATGAGCGTCGACCAGCACAAGGCGTTCGGCCGGCTGTTCGGCGAGCTTTTGATCCATCCCGCGGCCCGCGCCGAGGTCGAGGGCCATCCCGAGATCCGCGTCGTCCATGCCGACGAGAAGACCGAAGTGGCGACCGGCGAGGTCTGGCACTCCGACATGTCATGCGAGCCCGAGCCGCCGATGGGCTCGATCCTCTACCTGCACCAGACGCCGCCGGTCGGCGGCGACACGGCATTCGCCAACATGTATCTCGCCTACGAGACGCTGTCGGAACCGATCAAGCGGCTGGTCGAGGGGCTCGCCGCGTTCCACACCAGCGCCCACGTCTATTCGCGCGGCGCCTACCAGCGCAGCGACAAGAAGTTCCCCGAGGCGGTGCATCCCATCGTGCGCCGCCACCCGGTGACGGGTCGGAAATGCCTGTTCATCAATCGCGGCTTCACCACGCGCATCGAAGGGCTCAAGAAGCACGAGAGCGACGCGCTGCTGGAAATGCTGGTGCGCCACGCCGAGACGCCGGAGTTCCAGTGCCGCTTCCGTTGGGACAGGCACTCCGTCGCCTTCTGGGACAATCGTTGCGCGATGCACCGCGCCACGTTCGACTATCACCCACACATGCGGCACGGCCATCGGGTGACGATCAAGGGCGACCGGCCGTTCTAAGTCAGGATCCGGCGCGCACGCATCATGTCGTCCTGAGCGCAGCGAAGGACCTCATCGCCGCTCGCAATCGGCATGAGATCCTTCGCTACGCTCAGGATGACAGTATTGATGTGATCGACACCCCTCCCCCGTATGACGGGAGAGGAGATGACGCGCCTACTCGGCCGCGATCGCGTCCTTCACGAACTTCTTGGCGTCGAAATCCTCGGCGACCTTGAGGTCGTTGCCCAGGAGCTTTTCGACGTCGATCTTGGCGTATTCCATCACGCCCATGTCACCCAGCGCCTTCTGCACCTTCGGCCCGAACAGGCCGATCTCCTTGAGGATCGGCACGATGCGCGTGAAGAGACGGGAGCGGAACGACTGCATGGAGCCCGAATTGTAGGCGTACTCCATGAGCTTATCGACCGGCAGGCCTGAGCGCATCCAGACCTCGGCCTGGTTGAAGCGGTCGCGCATGAAGTAGAGCGCCTCGACCGTGAACTCTTCGCGCTCGGCGCGCTCGGCGTCGGACAGGTGCGGATAGTACTCGCGCAGTGCCATGCGGCCGAAGGTGACGTGCCGCGCCTCGTCCTGCATGACGTAGGCGTTCACCGCGCCAGCCAGGTTGTTCTTGGCGGTGTCGCGGATGCGCTGGAAAGCGGCCAGCGCCAGGCCCTCGATCAACACCTGCATGCCGAGATAGGTCATGTCCCAGCGGCGGTCGGACAGAGTCTGCTCGAGCAGGTTCTTCAGCGAGTCGGTGATGGGATAGGCCGCCTTGAACTTCTCGTGGATCAGCCGCTTATAAGTCTCGACGTGGCGAGCTTCGTCCATGACCTGGGTGGCCGCGTAGAACTTGGCGTTCATGTCCGGCACCGTGTTGACGATCTTGGCGGTGGCGATCAGCGCGCCCTGTTCGCCGTGCATGAATTGGCAGATCGAATGGCACTGCAGGTTGAAGCGCAGCCAGTCGCGCTCCTTCTCCGTCATCTTGTCCCAGAACGGCGAGCCGTAGATCGGGATGGTCTCGTCGGACATGCCCATCGGGTTGCCTTCGAACAGCTCCTGGCTCCAGTCGAGCCGGGTGCTGGTGTCCCACTGCTGCTGCTTGCCCTTCTCGTAGAGATTCAGCAGGTCGGACGAGCCGGCGTCATATTCCCAATTGAAGGCGATTTCGGTGGCGCCATCGAACTTCCAGTTCGTGACTTCGACCGGCAGCTGGTAAATCTTCTGCGTCGTCATTGGCTCTTGCCTCCTGGCACTGAACGCGGTCCCATTGCCAACTCTGAACGGTAAAAATGACGCTCCGTTCATTTTTCGGAGCGGAAGCTATCACACTCTGCAAGGAGTGTCCGCAAAGAAATATCTCGGTCTCTGAACGCGGATTATCAATGGCTTACAACACCTTGCGCATCGCCAAAATCGTCGAGGAAACGCCCGATGCGCGCTCTTTCGTCCTCGAAATTCCGGCCGACCTGGCCGACAAGTACCGCTACCGCGCGGGGCAGTTCCTGACTTTCCGGGTGCCGCACCCCGAGGGTGCCTTCAACCGCTGCTATTCGCTGTCGAGCGCGCCGGAGACCGACGGGCTGCCCAAGGTGACGGTGAAAAGGGTCGAGGGTGGCAAAGGCTCAAACTGGTTCCACGATGCGCTGAAGGAAGGCCTCACACTCGAAGTGCTGCCGCCGGCCGGCCGCTTCGTGCTGGGCGAAGGCGACGCACCCCTGCTGCTGTTCGGCGGCGGCAGCGGCATCACGCCGATGATGTCGCTGATCAAGTCGGCCCTGAAGGCCGGCAAACGCCGCATCCGCCTTTTTTACGCCAACCGCGACAAGCCCTCGATCATCTTCGACAAAGAGCTGGTCTCCCTGCTCGCCGCGCACAACGGCCGGCTGGAGGTGATCCATCATCTCGACGCCGAGCAGGGCCTGACCCAACCGCAAGAGATCATCGCCGCGCTAAAAGGCTTCGAGAATGCCGAGGCCTATCTGTGCGGGCCTGGTCCGTTCATGACCCTGGTCGAGAACACGCTGCTCGGCGCCGGCATGGCGCGGGAAAAAGTGCGCCTCGAGCGCTTCGAGGCTTCGGGCAACGACGCCGTGCCGATCGAGCCGCCCGCCGAAGGCGACGTGATCCCAAGCGAGATCACCATCCATTTCGAGGGCAAGGCGCACAAGGTGCCGTACCGCAAGGGCCTCAGCATCCTCGAGGCGGCGCGCGCCGCCGGCCTCAACCCGCTGTCGTCGTGCGAGGAGGGTTTTTGTGCCTCGTGCGCCGCCAAGCGCATCAAGGGCAAGATCGTGCTGGCGAAGAACGACATCTACACGCCCGACGATCTCGCCAACAACTGGATCCTGACCTGCCAGGGCCACTGCTTCGGTCCGGAGGTCGAGATCACCTACGACGTGGTGTGAGCCTGCTCACGATCCCCGCCCGCGACACCTTGCGGGCGACGATCCTCACGATCATCGCCGGCATCGCCGACGCGGTGGGCTACATCACCATGGGCGGCGTGTTCGCCGCCAACATGACCGGCAACACGGTGCTGGCGGGCATCGCTGCCGCGCAGCGCCATTACCCCGACGCCTGGGACCATCTCACGCCGCTGCTCGCCTTCTTCCTGGGCGCCATGCTGTCGCGCCTGCTGCTGCGGCTGTCGCACAAGCCCAGCGCGTGCCTGCTGGTCGAGGCGGTGCTGCTCGCCGTCGTCGGCTTCCTGCCCCCCGGCCCCGAGGTCGCGGTGTTGATCCTGGCGATGGCGATGGGCGTGCAGGCCTCGGCCATCACCCACTTCTCCGGCAACGCCATCAGCACCGTCGTGGTGACCAGCACCTTGGCACGCACCGCCGACGCTGTGCTCGACCGGCTGTGGCCTGGCGGGAAGAAGCAGCTTCCCGCCGCCCCCAACCTGCCGCTGCTGGCGCTCACCTGGATCGGCTATCTGGCCGGTGCCGTGGCCGGCGCATTGCTGCTCACCGTCATGCCCTATCCGCTGCTGGTGCCGGTGGCTCTGTTGGCGTTGCTGCTGTTCCTCTGACGAGACTCGCCAGCATCAGGGTGGCCTACATCGGCGGGGTGAGACCGTCCTTGCCGTAGGTGATGCGCGGCGTCAGCAAGGTCCCGTCGGGCTTCTTTTCGGCCGCTGCGATGAAGATGCCGGTACCGGGCTTCAGCTCGGCCTTGTCGCCCGGCGCATAGGTCACGACGACGGTTTCCGGCGTCACGACAAGCGTCTTCTCGCCGCCCTTGTACTTCATCGTCAGCGTCTGGCCCTTCACGCCGGTCACGGCTGCCTCGACATTGGCGTTGGTCATGGTGGACTGCGGCTTGAGATCCCAGTCACGGTGTCCCTCGCCGGTGCCGCGCATCGCCTCGGGGAAGATGTGCACCTCGACCGCGCGCAGGCTGCCGTCCGGACCAGGCATCGCCGTCGAGCCGACGAACATGCCGGGCTTGATGTCGGCCATGCTCGCCTTGACCATCGCCACGAACAGCGGCTGGTCGGTAACTGCCACCTTCACCGTATCGCCGCTGCGGGTTTTGACGAGATACACAGGGCCATCCATGCCCTCGACCGTACCGCGCACGCGCACGGTATCTTGCGCCCAGGCCGAAGAGATCGAGCCGGTTGCAGCAAGGGTGAAGATGACAAACGTACGCCGCAGCATCCGGGACATGGCGATCCTCCTTGAAAGCGCGAATGGAGCGGAATGCTAGCGCATCACGCCGCCAAGACGGCATCACTAGGAGGTGAAGTGGGAGGCGACGTACGGTCGCCTGCGCGCTTGTCACTCCGCCGCGATCGCCTTCTGGACGAACATCTTCCTGTCGAAGTCGTCGGCGACCTTGCCGTCGTTGGCGAGCTGCTCGACGACGTCGATCTTGGCGTAGTCCATGGCGCCCATCTCGGTGAACGCCTTCTGCACCCGCTCGCCCCACAGGCCGATATCCTTCACCGTGGGCACGACGCGGCTGAACAGCCGGCCGCGGAACGAGTTCATCTGCTTGGAATTGTAGTGGATCTCGTCCAGCACGCTGGCCGGCAGGCCGAGCCGCTCCCAGACTTCCGACTGGTTGAAGCGGTCGCGCATGAAATAGAGCGCCTCGACCACGAATTCCTCGCGCTCGTCGCGCTCGGCTTGGGAGAGCTGCGGATAGTAATCGCGCAGCGCCAGGCGGCCGAACGAGACGTGCCGCGCCTCGTCCTGCATGACATAGGCGTTGACCGCGCCGGCCAGCGTGTTGCCCGACTTGTCGCGGATCGCCTGGAAAGCGGCCAGCGCCAGGCCTTCGATCAGGACCTGCATGCCGAGATAGGTCATGTCCCAGCGGCGATCGGTCAGCGTCTGCTCGAGCAACGTCTTGAGCGCCGGGTTGATCGGATAGGCGAGTTCGAACTTCTCATGCAGCAGGCGCTTGTAGGCCTCGACATGGCGCGCCTCGTCCATCACCTGCGTCGCGGCATAGAACTTGGCGTTCATGTCCGGCACCGTGGCGACGATCTTGGCGGTGGCGATCAAGGCCCCCTGCTCGCCGTGCGTGAACTGCGAGATTGAGTTGGCCTGCAGATTGCGCCGCAGCCACGACCTCTCTTTGGTCGTCATCTTGCGCCAGTAATCGGTGTCGTAGATCGAGATCGCCTCGTCCTTGAGTTCCATCGGATTGTCGGGATTGAGCTCGAGCGACCAGTCGAGCCGCCTGCTGGCGTCCCACTGCTGCTTCTTGCCCTTTTCGTAGAGTTCGAGCAGCGCGGCTGAGCCGTCGTCATATTCCCAGTTGAACTGGATCTCGGTCGCGCCGTCGAACTTCCAGTCCGTGACCTCGACGGGCAGGGCGTAGATGCGCTGGGTGCTCATGGCGGGCCCTCTGGGCAGGTATTCTGTGGGTCGCCAAAAAGATGACGCCCCGCTCACCTTCTGGCAAGCGACAAGCGCGTTACGGCTGCAGCCGGTAGCCGCCGCGGTCGGTGATCAGGATGGCGGCACTCGCCGGATCCTTCTCGATCTTCTGGCGCAGGCGATAGATGTGGGTTTCCAGGGTGTGCGTGGTGACCCCGGCATTGTAGCCCCACACCTCGTTCAACAGGACGTCGCGGGCGACTGGCCGGTCGCCGGCGCGGAACAGGTATTTCAGGATCGAGGCTTCCTTGTCGGTCAGGCGGATCTTCTTCTTGCCGCCCTTCTCCACCAGCATCTTGGCTGCCGGATGGAATTCGTAGGGCCCGATGGTCATCACCGCGTCCTCGCTGCGTTCGTGCTGGCGCAGATGGGCGCGCAGGCGGGCGAGCAGGACGTTGATGCGAAACGGTTTGGTGACGTAGTCGTTGGCGCCCGATTCGAGGCCCAGGATGGTATCGGCGTCGGAATCGGCTGCGGTCAGCATGATGACCGGCGATCGCACGCCCTGGCGGCGCATCAGCTTGCAGAGCTCGCGGCCGTCCATATCGGGCAGGCCGATATCGAGCAGGATGGCGTCGTAGTGCGCCAGCTTGGCCTTTTCCAAGCCCTCGGCCGCGGTACCGACCTGGATGGTGTTGAAGCCGTCATAGAGGTCGAGCTGCTCGGCGAGCACAGTCCGCAGCGCCTGATCGTCGTCGACGAGCAGAATTTTCTTCCCACGATTGTTCACTGACATGCTGCTGCTACCTGCAAGCGTCCCTCGATACCTTATCTGGTACGCCGCGGCGGCAAAAGCGGTTCACTTCGGCAAAAAGCCGCGCCGTGCTAAAGAAAAGCATGCCCTCGAGTCAGGTACATTCTCGCACCGCCACTGCACTAGCCGCCGTTGAACGCGCCTTGGCCGAACTGCGCCGCGGCGGCATCGTCGTCTTGCGCGACGAGGACGGTGCCGCCGGCCTGGTGGTCGCCGCCGAAGCCTGCGGCCCGCTCGCCCTGCAGCGCCTGCAGGGCCTGGCCCAGGACGCGCCGGTGCTGATCACCACGCGGCGCCGCGCCGAGGCGATCGGCATGGAGATCCCGCCGCACATTGCCGGCGGCATGGGCGAGACCAACAAGCCGATCACCCTCGACCTGCCCGAGGGCGTGCCGGTCGACGTGATCCTGCGGCCGCACGAAAACGACCCGCCCGATCAGCAGGGCGGCTCGAGCCGCCACATCGCCCTGCGCTCCCTGTCGCGGCCGGTGGTCAGCCACGCGCCGCGCATCGCCCAGACCGCCATCGAGCTCGCCAAGCTCGCCCGCCTGCTGCCCGCCGTCGTGCTGGGACCGCTCAGCCGCGATCACGGCAACAAGCGGCGCGCCTGGGCCCGCGAGCAGGACCTGATCTACGTCGATGCCGCCGACGTGCTGGGCTACGAGGAGACCGCCTCGCGCAACCTCCATCAGGTGGCGCAGGCGCATGTGCCGCTCGAGGGCGCGGAGAATGCCCGCATCCTCGCCTGGCGGCCGAGCGACGGCGGCAAGGAGCATCTCGCCATCGTGGTCGGCGAGATCGACCCGACCGAGCCGGTCCTCATCCGCCTCCATTCGGAGTGCTTCACCGGCGACCTTTTGGGCTCGCTGCGCTGCGACTGCGGCCTGCAGTTGCGCGGCGCCATCACCGAGATCGCCAAGCAGGGCTCGGGCGTGCTGCTCTATCTCGCCCAGGAAGGCCGCGGCATCGGCCTGGTGAACAAGCTCCGCGCCTACGAGCTGCAGGACGACGGCTTCGACACGATCGACGCCAACGAACAGCTGGGCTTCGACGCCGACGAGCGCATCTATGCGCCGGCCGCCACCATGCTGGCGCGCATGGGCATCAAGCGCGTGCGGCTGATGACCAACAATCCGCAGAAGATCGCCCAGCTCGAGCGCTACGGCATCGAGGTCGCCGAGCGGGTGGCGCACTCCTTCCCGGCCAATGGGCACAACGAGAACTACCTGCGCACCAAGGCCGAGCGCGCCGGCCATTTGCTCTGAGCGGAAACCATGCGTGTCGGCGTCCCGAAGGAAATCAAGGATCATGAGGATCGCGTCGGACTGGTGCCGTCGTCGGTCGCCGAGCTGGTCCATCACGGCCATGAGGTGATGATCGAGCGCGGCGCCGGCCAGGGCGCGGGGCTGGCCGACGATCAGTACCTGGCGGCCGGCGCGCGGATTGCCGCCGATGCTGCAGAGGTCTTCTCGTCGTGCGAGCTGATCGTGAAGGTGAAGGAGCCGCTTGCGCCCGAGCGCAGGCGGCTGCGCGCCGGTCAGGTGATCTTCACCTACCTGCACCTGGCGCCCGATCCGGAACAGACGCACGACCTGCTCAAAAGCGGCGTGACCGCCATCGCCTACGAGACGGTCACCTCCCCCTCCGGCACCCTGCCGCTGCTGACGCCGATGTCGGAGATCGCCGGCCGCCTCGCGCCGCAGGTCGGCGCGCGCTATCTCGAGCGCACCTCGGGCGGACGCGGCGTGCTTTTGGGCGGCGTGCCGGGCGTGCCGCCGGCCGAGGTCGTGGTGCTGGGCGGCGGCGTATCGGGCACGCATGCCGCCACCATCGCGCTCGGCATGGGCGCCACGGTGTTCGTGGTCGATCGTTCGGCCGAGGCGCTGCGGCGGCTGGCGGCGCAAATGCCGGGCTTGCGCACGATTTTCTCGACGCGCGATGCGCTCGGCCACATCCTGCGCCGCGCCGACCTGGTGATCGGCGCCGTGCTGGTGCCGGGAGCTGCCGCGCCCAAGCTCGTCACGCGCGCGATGGTGGCGACGATGAAGCCCGCCAGCGTGATCGTCGACATCGCCATCGACCAGGGCGGCTGCTGCGAGACTTCCAGGCCGACCTCGCATTCGCATCCGACCTACGTCGAGGAAGGCGTGACGCATTACTGCGTCACCAACATGCCGGGTGCGGTGGCGCGCACCTCGACCTTCGCGCTGAACAACGCCACCTTGCCGTTCGTGCTGGCCCTGGCCGACAAGGGCTGGCGCAAGGCCACCAACGACGATCCGCATCTGCGCAACGGGTTGAACGTGCATGCCGGCAAGCTCACCTGCCAACCGGTCGCCGAGGCGCTGGGCCTGCCCTTCACACCGCCCGAGACGTTGGCCGCGTAGCGGCTCAGCCGCATCCGTTGGCCTTTTTTGGCCATACCAAGCCACTAAACTCCCGCGACGACCCCGAGAAACGGGGCGCCTTGAGGAGGATCCGCCATGTCGAGAATCAAACGCCGTGCGCTCGTCGCCACGGGCGCGGCCTTCGCGCTCGCCCCCGCCATCGTCCGCGCCCAGAACAAATACGACCCGGGCGTCACCGACAAGGAGATCAAGCTCGGCCACACCAATCCCTACAGCGGACCATTGTCGGCCTACGGCGTGATCGGCAAGGGCATCACCGCCTATTGGAACATGGTCAACGACCAGGGCGGCATCAACGGTCGCAAGATCAACTTCATCACCTACGACGACGGCTTCCAGCCGCCCAAGACGGTCGAGATGGTGCGCAAGCTCGTCGAGGACGACCAGGTCTTCGCGATCTATCAGCTGCTCGGCACGCCGACCAACACGGTCGTGCAGAAGTACCTCAACCAGAAGAAGGTGCCGCAACTCTTCGTCGCGACCGGCGCGTCCAAGTGGGGCAATCCCAAGGAGTTCCCGTGGACCATGGGCTGGCAGCCCGACTACGCCACCGAGGCCGCCATATACGCCAAGCACATCATGGCCAATCATCCCAACGCCAAAGTCGCGATGCTTTACCAGAACGACGATTCGGGGAAGGACTACCTCAACGGCTTCATCGCAGGCTTCGGCAAGAACAAGGACAAGTTCCTGATCAAGACGGTGAGCTACGAGGTGACTGACCCCACGGTCGACAGCCAGATCATCCAGCTCAAGGATTCCGGCGCCGACGTCCTGTTCAATGACGCCGCGCCCAAGGCCGCCGCGCAGGCGATCCGCAAGGTCGCCGACCTCGGCTGGAAGCCGGCGCATTATCTCGCCAACGTCGCGGCCTCCGTCGCCTCGACACTCAAGCCCGCGGGCCTCGACAACAGCACGGGCATCATCACCGCCGCCTACCTGAAAGATCCGACCGACCCGCAATGGGCCAACGCACCGGACTTCCTCGAATGGAAGGCGTGGATGGAGAAGTACCTGCCGCAAGGCAACATGTCGGATGCGTCGTACACCTATGCCTACTCGGTATCGGCGACCATGCGCCACGTGCTGACCGAGTGCGGCAACGAGCTGACGCGCGCCAACCTGATGAAGCAGGCCGCCAGCATGAAGGATCTCGTGGTGCCGATCCTGTTGCCCGGCATCAAGATCAACACCAGCCCGACCGACTTCTATCCCATCCAGTCGGTCCAGCTGGCGCGCTTCGATGGCGAGACCTGGAAGCTGTTCGGCGAGGTGCTGTCGAGCGAAAGCAGCTAGAGTCGATTTCGATCCGATGACGCATCTTTGCCGGGGGCGCGCCACTCCAGTGGCGCGTCTTTTCATGCTCATTCGGACCGCGGGCGTCCCGCCCGCCTCATGATCATGAGCGGGCGGGACGCCGCAGGCGCATGTGAATGCGCCGAGTCCGGACGAACATGACGCGCCACTGGAGTGGCGCGCCCCCAGCAGTGACATGATTTCGAACGATCGGTACGTGCCCTAGCTCTAATTGGCGGCGGCAGGCGGATATTTCCTGAAGCGTTGGTGCCGTACATGGCCTCGCGCGCTCGCGGATGCAGCGTCATCGGCGGATCGTGCGCAACGGTACCAACAAGAAGGAATCTTCCCATGACCAAGGAACAGGAAAACAAGGCCATCGTCGGCCGCTGGTTCACCGAGTTCTGGGGCAATCCCTGGAATCCCAAGGTGATCGAGGAACTCGCCGCCCCCGACATGCTCCTGCAGTATTCGCTGCATGAGCCGCGTCGCGGTCGCAAGGATGTGGCGGATTTCATGAACGGCTTCCGCCGGGCATTCCCCGACCTCAGCTTCGGCGGCGCGGCCGATCTCATCGCCGAGGGCGACCATGTCGTGGGCCGCTGGATCGGCGGCGGCACGCATACCGGCCCTGCCTTCGATGATTTCCTCATCGGTGCGCTGCCGGCGGCATCCGGCCGCAAGATGCGCTTCACCGGCACGACCGTGATCCGTGTCGAGAACGGTCGCATCGCCGAGGAAATCGGCCTCGATGACGGCGTGACGGCGCTGACCCAGCTCGGCCTCCTCCAGGCCGTCTGAGCGGGTAGGACGGTTCCTCGCCCGCGCCAGCGCGGCGAGGAACCGTCTCTCTCAGCCGAAGCGTTGCGCCGCGTAGGGCGCCGGATCGAGGCCGGGTGCCTGGCCGGTGATCAGTCGTGCGACGAGGCGTCCGCTGGGCGGTCCGCCGGTCATGCCGAAGTGGCCGTGACCGAAGACGAAATGCAGGCCGGGCCTGGCGGCGGCGGGACCCAGGATCGGCAGACTGTCGGGCGTGGAGGGCCGGAAGCCCATCCAGTAGCGCACCTTCGCACCGCTCAGCGCCGGGAACATTCGTTTGGCGTGCTGCACCAGGACCTTTGCCCGTTCCTCGTTGGGCGGTGCCTCCAGGCCCGCGATCTCCACGGTGCCGGCGACGCGCAGCCCGTCCTCCATGGGCGTGACGCCGAAGGCCCGCGTCTTGTTGCTGATCGGCAAGGCCGGCATGACCTCCGGATCGAACAGCATGGCGTGGTAACCGCGCTCGGTTTCCAGCGCGACCTTGATGCCGAGCGGATCGAGCAATTGGCGCGACCACGCTCCTGCCGCGACGACGACATGCTCGCTCGAGCGGTTGGCGAGATTGGTCATCACCATCCAGCCGCCGCCCTCGCGCGGGATCAGCTTCATCGCCCGCTCGTTGATCAGCGAGCCGCCGGCTTGACGGAACAGCTCGCCCAGTGCGCCGACGCTGCGTTGCGGGCTCACCGTATGACCATTGCCCGGAACCAAGAGACCGCGCGTCACCTCGCGCGAGATGCCGGGAAACATCTGGCGCAGATCATCGGCCGTCAGGGCCTCGCTCCTGATGTCGTGGCGTTCGCGCACCTGGCGTTCGACGCCCGAGTTGGCCGCTTCGGCATCGCCTTCCCAGACCTGCACCTGGCCCAGGGGTCGGATCAGCGCGCCGTAAAGCACGGGTCCCAGCAGCTCCTGCCAGCAGGCGAGCGATTCGCGGTGGAGCGCGCGCATCGCATCGGAGATGGCGATCACGCGATCAAGCCGTCCGGCTTCGATCCAGCGCAGCAGCCAGGGCAGCGCGCGCGGGAAATAACCGGGCGTCACCGATAGCGGGCCGAGGGGATTCAGCAGCCACCCCGGCACCTTGCGCAGCATCCCGGGGAGCGCGATCGGAACCGCGGTGTCAGGACTGAGCAGGCCTGCATTGCCGAACGAGGCGCCGCCCGCCGGCGGCAGCGGATCGATGACCGTCACCGCCACCCCGGCGCGCTGGAGGTAGAGGGCCGTCGAGAGGCCCGCGACGCCGGCCCCGATCACGATCGCCCCGTGCTGCGCGAGAGTCATCGTCCGCGAAGCCTGGGTGGCGGCGATGCATGCCGGATCATTGGCGATTCACCGAGACCAGCGGCAGGGAGAAGGTGGCGCTGGCGCCCTGGATGTCGGGCGGCAACGGGTCATACGGCGAACCGGAACGAACGCCCGCCAGCACGCCGCGGTCGAACTCCGGCACGCCGCTCGATCCGATGACCTCGACATCGAGCAGCCTGCCGTCGCGCGCGATCGTGACCCGCACCACGGTGGTGCCGTGGCTCACATTGACGTGCGCCTCGTAGCGGTAGCCCTGAAGCTTGCGGGCGATTTGCCAGAGGTAATTGTCGGCAACCCGGGCCCGGTTATAGGTGTCCGCGGGGTTCACGAAAGGCGAGGTCGACGGCGATTCGGCGGCAGCCGGCGCGGCCGGACGGCGGGGCGGTGCCGGCGTCGGCGGCGCGGGATGAAGGTCGGGCCGTTGCGGGGCGGGGCTTGCCCGGGGCAACGGCGGCGCCGCCAGAGCGTGCGCCGGCGGTGCGGCGGGTGCGGGGGGCAGCGTCGGCGCCGGCAGGGGAGACGAAAACGGCGTCTGCGGCGCCTCGGGCGGCCGCGTGGCTTCCGGGGGCGTTGGTGGTTTCGGCGTCGGCGGCGGCGACGGCGCGGGAGAGAAAGCGAACGGCTGCGGCCGATCCGCCTGCGCCGGTGGCAACGGTGCAGGCGCCTCGTTCGGCCGCACCGGCGCCGTCGGCACCTGCGTGCGTTTATCCGCGGTGATGGCGGCCTCCGGCATCAGGCCGAGCGGCTCGGGAGGTTTGGGCGCCGGTTCCTGCTTGGGTTCCTGTTTGGGCGGCGGCGGCTTCGGCTCCGGCGGCTTCGGCTGTTCGAAGGTGACGTCGACGGGGTCTTCGGCCGGTGGCTGGAAAGGCCGGTTCACCATCATCCACCACAGCGCCGCCGCCACCGCCGCATGCAGCAGCGCCGCCAGCGCCAGGGCAACCGGCGACAGGTGGTCGGAGCGGTGAGAGGAGATGCTGAGGGCGTGGGCCACGAGGCCCCCGTTTTAAAGCGCGGCGCGCGGCGTCTCAAGGACGCCTGGGACGCCGCTACGGCGCCGCGACCTCGGTCTCGGAACGATAGCTGGCGACTTCGATCAGATTTCCGTCCGGATCATGGAAATAGACGGAGGTCATCGGACCCAGGGCCCCGATCTGTTGCCGCGGTCCCGTCTCGATCTTCACACCGCATGCGGCGAGGTGGGCGACGACCTGGTCCGGCGGTTGCTTCGTGATGAAGCAGAGATCGAGCGCGCCGGGCGCGTCGTTCTTCACCGACCACCAATCGGCGCGGCCACTG
>DASZJU010000595.1:0-3464 GCA_035947815.1 Reyranella sp. | reverse complement strand
CAGTCTCTCGGCCTTGATCCGGCGCATGGTGTGACCGTTCGCCTGACAGGAGCCGTACCGCTGGCTGACGAGGAATTCGCCTCGCTTGCCCAGGATGCCCATCTGGTCCTCGGGACGATGCTTGCGGCATTGTTCGGGATCCTGTGGCTGGCGGTCCGCTCTGTACGCGTGGTTCTTGCGATCACGGCCACGACGCTGATCGGCCTCGCTCTGACGGCCGCCGCCGGCCTGCTGGTAACAGGCCGCTTCAACCTTCTCTCGATGGCCTTCATTCCGCTTTTCGTGGGCCTTGGCGTCGATTTCAGCATTCAGTTCAGCGTCCGTGCCCTGGCCTCGCGGCTGGTCCAGCCCAACCGCGAGGCGGCACTCGCCGAGACGGGCGCCAGCATCGGACGGCCGCTGGCGCTGTCGGCAGCGGCGATCGGCGCGGGCTTCTTCGCCTTCCTTCCGACCAGCTATATCGGCGTGGCCGAACTCGGAACCATTGCCGGCCTCGGCATGATCGTGGCGTTTGCTCTCAGCATCGTGCTCCTGCCGGCGCTCCTGGTCCTGCTGCGGTTCCCAGCCGCACGAAAGGCGGAGGTCGGAATCGCCATGCTGGCCCCCATCGATCGCTTCGTGGCTCGGCATCGTTTCGGCGTGCTGGCATTGGCGCTCGTTGCGGCCATCGTATCAACGGCGCTGTTGCCGCTGGTGCGCTTCGACTTCGATCCGCTGAACCTCAAAAGTCCCAAGGTGGAATCGATGACCACCCTGCGGGCGCTCGCTGCCGACCCTGACCGGACGCCCTACGCGATCAATGTTCTCGCGCCGTCATCTGGGGAAGCGCAGGCGCTGGCGCAGCGTCTCAGCGCGCTGCCCGAGGTTTCCCACGTCGTCTCATTGCAGAGCTTGCTGCCGTCCCAGCAGACGGAGAAGCTCGAGGCTGTTGCCGACGCTGCGGCTGTCATCGAACCTGCTTTCGCGGGTGCCTCCCGTCGCGCCCCTCCCTCCGACGAGGAACTGCAGAAGAAGCTGGCGGACACCCAGACGGCATTGCAGGGCGCAGTCTTCGAAGCCAGAGAGGAATCGGCATCGCTCGCGGTGCTGCGGCTGGCAAAGGCACTGGCGGAGCTGAAGGCGGCCACGCCGGAAGTCCGCGCGCGCGCCCAGGCGGCGCTGGCCGTTCCGCTGCAAGCCACGCTCGAGCAGATCCGCACCGAGCTGAAGGCAAGCCCGCTCACGATCAGCAGCCTACCGCCGGACCTGGTCGCCGACTGGGTGACCAAGGACGGTCGCGTCCGCCTTCAGGTGGTGCCGCACGCCGGCCGAACCGACAATGAATCCCTTCGGCGCTTCGCCGCCGCCGTTCAGGAAGTGGCGCCGAACGCTACCGGAGCACCGATCTACACCAGCGCCTCGGCCGACACCGTTGTCGACGCCTTTCTGCAGGCAGGGGCCTATTCCGGCGTCGTCATCATCCTGCTGCTGGCAGTGGTGCTGCGACGGGCCCGTGACTTGGTGCTCGCCATGCTGCCGGCGCTGCTCAGCGGGCTGCTTACTTTCGCGACTTGCGGAATTCTCGGCCTGCCGCTTAATTTTACCAACATCATCGCCCTGCCTCTTCTTTTTGGCGTGGGCGTCGCCTTCAACATCTACTTCGTCATGGCCTGGCGCAGGGGCGAGACGGCGATGCTGACGTCGAGCCTGATGCGCGCGGTGGTCTTCAGCGCGCTCGCGACCGCCAATGCCTTCGGCGCTCTCTGGCTGTCGAGTCATCCGGGCACGGCCAGCATGGGGCGGCTGCTGATGATCGCGCTCGGTTGGGAGCTTCTTGTTACCCTCTTGTTCCGGCCGGCCCTGCTCGCGCGCTCGCCGCAGAGCAACCTTGGTTTTCAGGGTTCGTTGTTGGCACGACCACTCTGGTCAGCCCGACAGTCGATCGCGCGTTCGCCAACTCCCGAGGCCGCAAGGGCCACCCCAATCAACTGAATCAGCAAGACAGGAGAGACCAATGTCATCGTTCATCCGCCGTCGAAGCCTATCGCGCCTGGCCACTGGTGCAGTCGCCATCGCCATCATCATGGGCCCCGTTACCATGATGTCCGGGCAGGCGGCGGCGGCCGATCAGGATCCTGCCACGCAGATCATCCAGAGGACGGCCGACGAGCTGATCAGGATCAAGGCCGACACGGCGCGCGAGGCCGCAATCATGCGACTGCTCCAGGCCGAATTCGACCTCAACTACATGGGCCGCTCGGCGCTCGCCACCCATTGGGACCAGGCCACACCCGAGCAACGCGAGCGCTTCCTCAAGGTGCAGACGAACGCGGAGGCGCATGCCTATGCAAAGCGTTTCGCAGAATATGCCGGCCAGAGGCTGACCGTGACCAGTGTCAATTCCCGGGGCAACGGCGTGTCCATTGTCGACAGCAAGCTTGACCAGAGCAACGGTGAGCCGGTCGCGATCCAATGGGAGGTGCACAACGATGGCCAGCGCCCGCGCATTGTCGACGTCAAGGTGGGCGGCGTCAGCATGGTCCTGACCAGGCGGTCGGAATACAATTCCTACATTCGCAACCACGGCGGCCAGGTCGAACCGCTGATCGATGAGCTGGAAGCCCGCGCCAAGCGGTGAATTGCGGCGGCAGGCAACGCTGGCCCGATGTAGGGCCCGCGCGGTGCCGTGCGATGGCTGACATCCGCCGTACGGGCGCGGGCGCTAGGGTATCTTCCTGAACGTCACCACCAGCACGTCGCGATAGGCGGGCTGTGCGGGGTTCTCCGGCTCGACCGGGGTGACGCCGTGATAGCAGCGCGCATCGTCGACCAGGGCTGCATCGAGCGGATCGGTGAGCGTGAAGCTGCCGAGCGTGCGCTTTTCGAGGTCGTGCACCGTCGTCGTGCCGCTCCTGATGTTGCGCCGGTTGACCAAAAGCACCAGCACGTAGTCGACGCCATCGCGATGCATGCCCTCGGGCGTGGGCTTGCCGTGCTCGCCGTGGCGCGCCTCGATGCGGAACTGGTGAACCTCGATATGCCAGCGCGCCGTCTCGGGCGCCAGCCGGCCGAACAGCGCGCGGCAATATTCGAGGATGGTGCGCATCGACGCGCCGTCGCCGATCGCCTCGGTCACCGGCTTGAACCAGCGCTCGATGCCGCCGTTCAGCTGATTGTAGTCGAGAGTCTGGTAGTGCGGCTGGTGCGGCCCGCGCACGATCGGGCCCTGCTTGCCGGCGCCGTAGACGGCGAAGCGGCGGCGGCGGTAGCGGCCACCGTCGGCCATGTAGGTGTCGACCTCGAGATCGTTCCAGCTTTCGGCGAATTGCGGCCAATCGGCCAAGGTGCCGAAGCGCGCCAGGGCGTTCCGCATGTCAGAGGCTTCGACGAAGGCATATCCGGCACGGGCCATCCCGTTGCGGATGCCCGTGGCGTTCTGCAGGCCGGTTCCGATCTCGCTCATGTGACCGACTGTAACACTGGAT
>DASZJU010000594.1:0-5131 GCA_035947815.1 Reyranella sp. | reverse complement strand
GGATATTGGATCGTCCTGACGTTGACGTACCAGTGGCCGGCAATGACTTCTTCGGCCTGTTCCTTGGTGAGCGTCACGCCATCCCAGATCGTATTGTCATAGATCGCGATGTTGATGGGCGCGACCTGCTGGGCGTTTTCGCCAGGGTCGGCCGGCCCCTGCATGTAGCCCATCGTGATCGGGCCGCTCAGCCCCACCAGGTTCAGGCGATATTCCAGCACCTTGGTCGAGGGCCGGTAGACCGCCTCGAAATACCCGCTGCCGCGGCTCTGGGTTGGTGGCACTTCGTTGGAGCCGTTGAGGGTGGCCCTGAGGTCGGTCTTCGGCACCCTGGGTTCGCTCAAATAGAACGAACAGCCCGCCAGGAGCAGGACGGCCAGAACCGAAGCGGTGCGGATGATGGCGGCGATCATGCGTTCGTGGCTCTCCCCTTTTCCATCATACGCAGCCTCCTCACCGGCTCTCCCCTGTCAAAGACGTCCTTGCCCGCCGATGCTATCACGACTGGGCAGCCCCGGGGGCGGGGCGCGGATGTATCGCTAAGCGCAAGGAGGGGCTGGCGAGGAGCGCCGACTGGAGGGATGATCCCCCTCTGAAGGAGCGTGCCCATGAAATACGACGTCATCTCCGCCGACGGCCACGTTGACCTGATCTGGCTGCCGCCCGACCTGTTCACGGCCAACGCACCAGCCAACCTCAAGGACCGCATGCCCCATGTCATCGAGGGGCCGAAGGGCCCGGAATGGGTGAGCGCCAAGGGCGCCAAGTTCGGCCTGGTGAACGGCATGGGCTCGGCCGGCCGCGAATACGTGCCGGGCGTCATCCACCGGTCCGACCGCATGGCTTCGACCGGTCTCTACGACGACGGCAAGAAAGGCATCCGCCGCCTCACCGAGGTCGATCTGCGGCTGAAGGACCAGGAGCGCGACGGCGTGCAGGCCGAGGTGCTGTACGGCGTGCTGGGCTCGAGCGGCCGGCTCAACGATCCCGAGGCCGCCATCGAGATGCTGCGCATCTACAACGACTGGCTGCACGATTTCTGCCGCGCCGCGCCCGATCGGCTGGTCGGGCTGTCCAACATTCCCAACTACAACATGGAAGAGTCGGTGGCCGAGATGATGCGCAATGCCAAGCGTGGCGTGCGCGGCTTCGATGTCGCCAACCGGCCGGACATGACGCCGCTGTGGGATCCGTTCTGGGAACCGCTGTGGCAGTGCGCGCACGAGACCGGCATCCCCGTGCACTTCCACACGATCGGCGGGCGCTCGCCCGACTACTCGAAGATGCCGCAATATGTCGTGCGCCGCGTGCAGGCCACGCATATCACCAGCTTCCAGATGCACATGGGCTACATGCTGATGTCGCTGGTCTTCAGCGGCGCGCTCGAACGCTATCCCAACCTCAAGATCGTGATCGGCGAGGCGGGCCTGGGCTGGATCCCCTACGTGCTGCAGCACATGGACCTCGAGTGGGAAGACCAGTTCAAGGACCTCGATCTCAAGATGAAGCCCAGCGAGTACTGGTATCGGCAGTGCTACGCCACCTACCAGACCGATCCGGTCGGCATCCGGCTGCTCGACCTGTTGGGCGAGGACAATGTGATGTGGGGTTCGGACTATCCGCATCCCGACGGCATCTGGCCCGATTCGCAGGAGTTCCTCGACCGCGAGCTGGCGGGCGTGAACGCCGAGGCGCGCCGCAAGATCACGCGCGACAACGCGATGAAGCTTTATCGGCTGGGGAACTGACAGGCAGGCGGAGCGAGTGCTCCGCCTGCCTGTCATCCTGAGCGCAGCGAAGGATCTCGTGCCGATTGCAAGTGGCGATGAGGTCCTTCGCTGCGCTCAGGACGACGAAGATGTCGCATTACGCACGTTGTCGTAGTTGAGCGCCTGGTAGCGCTACCAGGAATGTCCGACATCAGCCCCGGCTTGCGTACCGCCCTTCTCACTTTTTTCGCGATGCTGGCCTTCGCCAGCAATTCGCTGCTCTGCCGGGTCGCGCTCAAGGACACGGCGATCGATGCCGCGAGCTTCACCGCGATCCGCCTCGTCTCGGGCGCCCTGATCCTGGCGCTGCTGCTGCGCACGCGCGGTGTTCGCCCGACCGCCGGCGGAAGCTGGCCGATGGCGGCGATGCTGTTCGCCTACGCGGTGTTCTTCTCCTACGCCTATCGCGACCTCACCGCCGCGACCGGCGCGTTGCTGCTGTTCGGCGCCGTGCAGCTCACCATGACGGGTTACGGGCTGTGGACGGGCGAAAGGATCCGCGGGCCGAGCCTCATCGGCCTCGTCATCGCGCTGGCCGGCCTTACAGGCCTGCTGCTGCCGGGCCTCGCCGCGCCACCGCCGCTGGCCGCCGCCCTGATGCTGGGCGCGGGCGCGGCGTGGGGCGTCTATTCGCTGCTGGGCCGCCGCGCCGGCGATCCCACGGCCGCGACCGCCGGCAATTTCCTGCGCACCGTTCCTTTTGCCGCGCTGCTGCTGCTGGCGGCCCTGGCCACGAAGGGCGGTCCCGAAACGGTCGATCGCCTGGGCGCGTTCTATGCCGTCCTGTCGGGCGCCGTGACCTCCGGCCTGGGCTATGTCCTGTGGTATGCCGCCCTGCCGGGGCTCCGGGCAACCTCGGCGGCGACAATCCAGCTCAGCGTTCCAGCCATTGCGGCGATAGGCGGTGCAGTGCTACTCGCCGAGCCGATCACCGCGCGCCTGCTGCTGTCGTCGGTGGCAATCCTGGGCGGCATCGCGCTCACGATACACAGGAAGAAGTGAAGGAAGATCATGTTCGAAGTCGCCGACCGTCTCAGGAACGTTAAGATATCCGCCTCAGCCGCCATGACCCGCAAGGTGCGCGAGCTGCGCGCCCAGGGGGTGAAGATCGTCGGCCTCTCGTCGGGCGAGCCCGACTTCCCGACGCCGCTGCACGCCATCGAGGCGGCCAACAAGGCAGCCCTGGCCGGCGACACCAAGTATCCCCCGCAGGACGGCGTGAAGCCCCTGAAGGAGGCGATCCAGCGCAAGTTCAAGCGCGACAACAACCTCGACTACGCGCTCGAGGAGATCATGGTCAGTAACGGCAGCAAGCAGATCATGTACGACGTGCTGATGGCGAGCGTGAACGACGGCGACGAGGTCATCATCCCCGCGCCGGGCTGGATCTCCTATGCCGACCAGGCGACGCTTGCGGGCGCCAAGCCGGTGCTGGTGTCGTGTCCGGAGAACAATCACTTCAAGCTGCGCGCCCCCGATCTCGAGGCGGCGATCACGCCCAAGACCAAGTGGGTGGTGCTGAACTTCCCCAACAATCCGACCGGCGCCGTGTGCTCGCGCGCCGAGATGCGTGGCATCGCCGACGTGCTGCTGACACACCCGCACGTGCTGGTGATGGCCGACGATGTCTACGAGCACCTGACCTATGACGGCTTCGGCTTCTGCACCATCGCCGAGGTCGAACCGCGGCTGAAGGAGCGCACGCTCACGGTGAACGGCGCCTCGAAAGCCTACGCCATGACCGGCTGGCGGGTCGGCTTCGCCGGCGGTCCGCGGCCGATGATCGCCGCCATGACCAACATGCAGGGCCAGATCGGCTCGGGCATCTCGACAATCAGCCAGGCGGCCGCGACCGCCGCGCTCAACGGGCCGCAGGACCTGCTCAAGGAGCGCGCGGCCGACTACCAGAAGCGGCGCGACGAGGTCGTCGGCATGCTGCGCGAGGCCAAGGGCATCACCTGCCACAAGCCCGAAGGCGCGTTCTATGTCTTCCCCAACATCGCCGGCTGTATCGGCAAGACCACCAAGGCGGGCCGCAAGATCGCCACCGACACCGATTTCGTGACGGCGCTATTGGAGGAGAAGCACGTCGCCACGGTGCAGGGCGCAGCGTATGGCATGAGCCCCTATTTCCGCATCTCCTATGCCACCGACATGGCGAGCCTGCGCGAGGGCTGCCGGCGCATCCAGGAGTTCTGCGCCGAGCTCAAATAGCGGCGAGCCGGTCAGCGCGCGAGCGCTGCCTGGTTCGTCATTTCCTTGATGTTGGCCATCTCGTTGCGCAAGCCGATCTTGCGCGAGCAGAGCGGCCAATGTTGCGGCTCCTCGAGCTCGAAGATCATGTACTTGGCGAGCGCCGCGGCACGGTCGTAGTCGTGCGCGAGGTCGAGGGCTTCCTGGCGGTTGAGCACCGTGCCGTCGCGCCTGCGCTGATAGCTGATCACGGTCTGCACCGAGAACTGCAGGCGGCCGACAAAAGCGCCGCGGCCGCCATAGATCGGCCGCTCCGACGGACCCGAGCCGCCGCTTTCGCAATGGGCGAGTTGGCGGATCATCTCGTCCTTGCGCTCTTCGATTTCCTTCTGGCGCAGATCGACCGTCGGCGCGATCGCCGCCGTCTGCGGCGGTTGCGTGCCAAGCTGGCATCCGCCGACGAGAAAAGCGGTGGCCATGAGGCTGGGGCGAAGGGCGAAACGAAGAACGGTCACAACCAACCATTGTTCACATGATTCGTACGCAAAGGTAAACCCCGCAAATGCGCGCGCAGGCGTGGCGGTACACCGTGACTGAATCAGGAACACGTCATGAACTTCCGGACGGCCAACTCTCCGCCGACCGCGTGCGCGAAGTCTTGAAGCTCGCGCGCAAGCAGACGCACGGCGTCGCGCGCGTGTGCGAAGATCAATGAGCCGAAGGCCGTGACAAATCAGCGACCGATGGTCAGCACTCTTCATTTACAAGGTGATCATCGGTCCGATCTCGCAGCAGCACTTTCCACATCGCACGCGTGAGCGGCAGCACGGAATAGCCGGGCGCGATGCTGTTGACGTCGACATATGCGACGCCGATGCGCTGGCAAAAAGTATCCACCGGCGGCGCTGGAAATCGTTCATCTTGTTCCTCCGCCAGCCCTCGCGTTGACGGCCGTCAAGGCAGCGTCATCGCGCCTGTGGCATTATCTCCAATCACCATCGAGGTTCGCCATGGCCGAAAGCCTTTTAGTCGCCTGCCCAAGCTGCAACACCCTGAACCGCGCTCCGCGCGACAAGCTGGCGGCAGGCGCCAGCGGCAAGTGCGGCCACTGCGGATCGCCCCTGTTCGGCGGACATCCGGTGGCACTGAATGCCCAGAGCTTCGAGATG
>DASZJU010000593.1:0-1689 GCA_035947815.1 Reyranella sp. | reverse complement strand
TCATCGTCGGGGTCAAGGATGAGGCGGATCAGCATGGTGGCGCGAGACGAACTGGTGGCAGCGATAGCGGAGCGGTATTCGCCGGCGGATAGGACGGAGCGGAGCCGTATCCTCGACGAGTTCACGGCGGTTACCGGCTTTTACCGCAAGCACGCGATGCGCCTTTTTCGGGCTGGCCGACCGAACCGGCGTTCTGGCCCGAGACCCGGGCGCAGGGTCTACGACGACGCGGTACAGGAGGCGCTGATCGTGATCTGGGAGGTTAGCGTCCGCGGTGGTGGTGGAAAATCGGCGGTGAGCGCGCGTCGGGCGCAATGCCCCATTACATGAAGCCCGGCGCGCGCGTGAGCGACGGGCGGTCACCGGGAGGGTGCGTTAAGGTGGAATTGCAAGAACCACCAGCAACCACCGAGGACCCGATGACCGAGGACAGAATGGCGCTTGTCGAGCTGCTGCAGAAGAGCGGCGATAGTGATTTTCTGCGCGCCGTGGCGGAGGCGGTGCTGCAGCTCCTGATGGAAGCCGATGTCGAAGGGCTGATCGGGGCCGGGCGGCACGAGCGCAGCGCCGAGCGGCTCAATTACCGCAACGGCTATCGCGACCGCAGCCTCGAGACGCGGCTTGGCAGCTTGAGCCTGCGCATCCCCAAGCTGCGCCAGGGCTCGTACTTTCCGCCCTTCCTGGAGCCGCGCAAGACCGCCGAGAAGGCGCTCGTCATGGTGATCCAGGAGGCCTGGATCGGCGGCGTGTCGACCCACCGCGTCGACGAGCTGGTGCAGGCGATGGGGCTCTCCGGCATCTCGAAGAGCAGTCTCCAAGCTGTGCAAGGACATCGATGAGCGGGTCAATGCCTTTCTCGACCGCCCGCTCGACGGCGAATGGCGGTATCTGTGGCTCGATGCGACCTATCTCAAAGTCCGCGATGGCGGGCGCATCGTCGCGGTCGCCGCGATAATCGCCGTCGCGGTGGACACCGAGGGCCGGCGCGAGATCGTCGGGCTCGGCCTCGGCCCGTCGGAAGCCGAGCCGTTCTGGTTGGCCTTTCTGAAGGGCCTGGTCAAACGCGGCCTCAAGGGTGTCAAGCTGGTGATCTCCGACGCGCATGACGGGCTGCGCCACGCGATCACCCGCGTGCTCGGCGCCACCTGGCAACGGTGCCGGGTTCATTGGATGCGAAACGCCCTGGCGCATGTGCCCAAAGGCCAGCACACCATGGTCGCCGCCACGATCCGCCAGCCTTCCTGCAACCGGACGCCGACGCCGCGCACCAGACCTGGCGGCATGTCGCCGACCAGCTGCGGCCGCGCTGGCCCAAGCTCGCCGCGCTGATGGACGACAGCGAGCATGACGTGCTCGCCTACCTGGCCTTCCCCACCCAGCAATCACGGCCACAGCCAGTGGCGATCGCTCGCCGACGCGAAAAAGCTGTTCCCCGGACCTCACCCGATCCATGGCGGCATCGTCGTCGGCGAGGCGTACCGCGTCGATCACGATCAGACCGTCGCCGGCATCCCCTTCGGTCCCGCCGACAAGAGCAGCTGGGGTATCGGCGGCAAGGCCCCGCTCCTGATCGATCCCTGCACCCACGGCAGCGGGCACAGCCTTGTCTTCGCAGGCCCCGGCGGCTTCAAGACGACGGCCGCCGTCTCGACCGTTCTCACCTGGACCGGCAGCAGCGTGATCCTCGAT
>DASZJU010000592.1:0-12796 GCA_035947815.1 Reyranella sp. | reverse complement strand
CGGCGGTCCAGCCCGTGCCTTTCAGCCAGTCGAAGAATTGCGCCAGCGACGTTGCCGTGACGGAATCGGTCTCGAGCTCGTCCGGGCGGTCGACGACGTCGTGGAAGGCGATCGACACGAAGCGCTGGCCGGCCGGCTGGCTCCTGGCGTCGCAGATCGGCACGGCCCCGGCAAAGAACACGAGCAGGCACAGCAGGCGGTGCATTGTCCTAGATCCTCTGGTGCAGGCCGACGATGAACATCAGCGTGTTCTCGATCGAGCCGTCGTAGGCACGACGGGTCAGCAAGACGCCATAGTGAAACTCGGTGAGCGGATCGAAGCGCCAGCGATGTTCGTAGTTCAGCGTGCCGATCCAGTTGTCGGAGAAGCCGTACTCCGAGTAGAGGCCGCCGTCGACGGTCAGCGCCTGCACCAGGCTGGTGTCGTAGCGCCGCCACAGCACGTGCTCGGCCAGAAAGCCGCCGGTCAGCGACAGGTCGCGTGTCGGGTTGTAGTAGGGGGCGTTGGGCTGGTTGTTGCTCGAGGCGTAGGCCTCGGCCAGTCCGGTGAGGTCGAAGCCCGGCAGATTGATCAGCCGCTCCTTGAAAGTGACGCCGCCGGTGAATCGTTGGTTGCCGTCGGTAAAGGGCAGGTAGGCGAAGCTTCCCGAGATGCTGCGCGATTCGTGCCAGCGATAGGTCGCCTTGGCCGCATATTCGTCGGCCGTGATGCCGAACAGCAGGGCGCGCAGCGGCGTGTCCCAGGAGTACAGCTCGCCGGCGAAGGAGAGCCGCACTTGGTCGGTGACCAGCCAGTCGACGGTGGCGACGCCGCCCGGCCTGGGCAATGTGCCCCACGACTGCGTCGGATAGAGCGTGGCCGTGAGCTCGGGGATGCGCCATTCCACGCCAGCCCCTACGCGCGTCCGCTCGGTGAAGCCTTCGGGCGGATGGGCGTTGGCATAGTCGCCGGTCGCGAACAGGCGCCAGTTGTCGGCGATCGGCGGCGTCGTCAGTTTGCCCTGCAGCGTCAGCGCCTGGCCCGCGGCATTGGCGCCGCCGCCGTCGGAGTTGCTGGGCCGTGCCTCGGCCTCGAACAGCCAGCGTCGGGCGGCATCGAGGTCGCGCGCCAGCCGCCGCACGGCATGGTTCTCGGGATAGAGCGCCAGAAGCTCGGCTGTCATGCGCTCGGCCTCGGCAAAGCGGTAATTGGCGATCGCCACCTCGATCAGGGCGATCTTCGAGCCGACGTCGAGCGGTGCCAGGCTGGCGGCGATTTGGGCCTCCGCCTCGGCGCGCTGCGGCCAGCCGCGAGCGTTGGCGATCTGGGAGACGGCGAGCCGCCCGTTGCTGTCGGCGGGGGCGGCGTCGGAGAATTTGGTGATGCGCGCCCACGCCTCGCCGAGCTGGTTGCCGTAGAAGCGCGCCTGTGCCGCCGTGACCTCGGCATAGGCCCGCGCCGGATTGTCGTAGCGCGTGGGATCGTCCTTGTAGCCACGCCACACCGGCTCGTCGGCCACCAGGGCATCGATCGTGGCGTAGGCTGTGGTGAAATCTTCGAGCTCGACGGCGGCGTAGAACTTCCCGTAGCGCGCCGTGACATCTTTGGGACTCTGCGCCAGCACCCGCTCATAAGCGTCGCGCGCGTCCTCGGGCCGGCGCATGTAGAGCAGAGCGTCGGCGTAGGCCTCCTCGGCATATTGCGGCAGCGGCCCCTCGGCGCGCAGTGCCTCGCCCTCCTCCACCGCCTCCTTCATGCGCACGCGGTCGCGCAGCGCCACCATCCGGTCGAGCCTGAGGCGACGGCGCAGCGCCGATTCGGCCGGTGGCGGCGGGAGGGCGGCCAGCAACCCATCGAGCCGGGCGAGCGCAGCATCGGTGCCGTCGAAGCGGCGCGCCGGGTCGGAGCTGCGGACCTGGGCGCCCCAACGCGTCATGGCGGCCGCCTGGTCGGCGGCAATCGACGGCGTCCGGGTGCCCGCGATCACCTCGGCGCCAAAGGGTGCGCCCATGTCCTGGAGCACACCCGCCGCCTCGAGCCGCACGCCCGGATTGGCCGGGGCCGCCTTGATCGCCTCGGAATAGATGCGCATGGCCTTGAAGGGATCGCCCGCCCGACGCCAGGCATAGGCTTCGGCCAGCAGGCGTTCGACCGGTGGTGCGCGCTGGGCGGCGGGCTGGCGCAGGATGGCCAGAGCTTCCGCCGTCTTCCCGTCATCGCTCAGGACCAGGGACAGGATCAACGGCCACACCGTGTCGTTGGGAAAGCGCTGCACGCCCTGGCGCGCAACACGCGCCGCATCGTCGTAGCGGCGCAGGTCGCGATAGGCCCGCGTCGCCGCGAGCAGGGCGTAGTCCGGCGGATCGGGACGCGCCGCCTTCTCGAAGACCGCGACCGCCTCGGCGGAATTACCGTCCTGTTGCAGGAGCGTGATCAGGTCCATCGCCACTAGGCCGTCGTCGGTGCCGGCGGCCAGCATCGCACGCAACGCCGCCTGAGCCTCGGCCATGTGGCCAGCGCGGGCCTGCAACACCGCCGCTTCTCTTTGCTGGGTAGCACTTTGAGCGCGTGCGTCTGCCAAAACTCCAGCAAACGTCAGAACTGCCAGGAGTAACTGCCAGTTCCTCCACAGCGAGCGTGCCATTGATAAAGACTAGGTGTCTGACAATACTGCCGTCAAGGTCACTGCTCATGTCGCCAGGTCGTTGATGGACGCGGATTGCGGCGGCTGAGTGCGCGGTCGCCGGCGTCGGCCGAGGCGGGTGACGCTTGTTGGCGACGCGCCGCAGGCAAGTTCTTCCTTGAGTGCCTGAGCTGACGACCGCGGGATCGACATGGCCGAACTGATGGCAAGCCACTGCCGGAGCGGCTCATGCCGTTCAGGGAACCTTGTGGCAGTGCGCTATCGGACCCAATCGCCTGATCGTGTCGCCCTTCCTCCGGGCGCAGGAGACCGCGGCGCCGATACGCGAACGCTGGCCGCGCACGCCGTGCGAGGTCTGGCCGATCCAGGAACTGACCTATCTCAGTCCCGCGCGATGCAAGGGCACGACCGCCGATGTTCGCCGGCCGTGGATCGAAGCCTACTGGCGCGGCTGCGATCCCGACTACGTCGACGGTCCGGACGCCGAATCGTTCCGTGCCTTCATGGCAAGGCTCGCCGACTTCGATTGCCGCCTGTCGGCGCTGGACGGCGACTTCGCCATCGCCGTCGGACACGGGCAATTCTTTCGCGCCTACCTGTGGGGCCGCGACAGGGGTTTTGCCGCGGCATCAGAGTGGATGAGGGACTATCGGGCTGCCGAGACGTCGCAGCCGATGGCCAATGGCGAGATCATCGAACTGAAATCCGCTACAGGTCCCTCGCTACGCTTGGGATGACACCGGCCGCGATCGACCTTTCTGCTAGCTGTTGCGAAGCTGGTAGCGCAGCCACACCGCGCCGCCTTCCAGCACTTGGCTGCTTTGCAAGGTCATGGATTCGATCGGGGCAGGCACGCCCGCGTCTTTGTCGCTCGAGTCGAAGACGCTCGGCGCACCCCTCGCGCCATCGACGGCTGGGAGGATGGCCAGGCTGATCTCGTCGACGAGGCCGGCGCGCAGGAACGAGCCGTTCGAGCCGCCACCGCCTTCCAGCAACAGGCGCTTGATCCCGAGCTCCCGGTTCAGGATCTCGAGCGCCAGCCCGAGATCGATGTCGTGCGTGCCGGCGAAGATGTAGGACACCTGCTCGGAGCGAAGACCCGCGAGATGGGCGTCCGAGACCTGGTCCGTCAGCACCACGACGATGGGATCGCCGCCGATCTCCGAACGGCCCCAGGCGATCTTGCCGTGCCGATCGAGAGCGATCCCCCAGGCGGCCGCGTCGCGCCGCGCGAACCAGTGTTCGCGCGGAAACACCTGGCCAGCCCGCGCCGAATAGGAGTCCCTCTTTGCGAATTCGCGGCCGGTCACGCGGCCGATCAGCCAGGCATCGCCCTTGAGCTCGTCGTGCAGGCGCTCGAACAAGCCCCCCGAGTTGGCGCCCTTCGGCCGCATGCGGCTCGACAGGATGCGGCCGTCGATGCTCGAGACCATGTGGCAGATGACGTGGGGTTTCATCGATGTCCTCTATGAAGGATGTTTGCCGCAACTCCGGGAGATTAGGGACGTTCCAGTAAAATTGTCATCCCGAGCGTAGCGAGGGACCTTTGCTGTTGCCTTAAAGGTCCCTCGATGCGCTCGGGATGACAGCAAACCTGTAGCGATGGAGATCCTCAATGATCCGCAAGCTTTCGTCGGGCGAATACCGCCTCTATTCACGCAAGACCGATCCCAAGACCGGTAAGCGCCGCAACCTCGGCACCTTCAAATCGCGCGCCGCCGCCGAGAAGCACGAGCGCGCAGTGCAGTACTTCAAACGCCACTGACTAGAACGACAAGCCGTAGCCCGCTTCTTCCGTATAGATCCGTCCGCTGCGGCTGCTGCGGCTGGAATAGAGCGCGAAATGGTCGGCGATCCACGGGCCGGCTCTGAAGGTGGAGTGGCTGGCCATGAATTGCGCCAGATGATGGCCGGTCTCCGCGCCGGTGCCGAAGCGGGCGAGGGTGACGTGCGGGCGGAACTTGCGGCGCTCGACCTCAATGCCGCAGTTACGCGCCACGGTCGACACCTTCTGCTGCAGCCAGGCGAGCCGGTCGCTTCTTTCAACCGTGGCGACCAGGGCACGCGGCTGCTTGCCGCTGCTGAACTGCTCGACGCCGGCCAGCGCCACGGCAAAGCGCGGACCGGCAATGTCGGCAAGCTCGTCCTCGAGGTCGCGCATGACGGCGCCGTGGACCGCGCCCGCGAAGCAGAGCGTGACGTGGAAATTCTCCGGCGCGATCCAGCGCGCGTCGGGCACGCCCGACTGCAGCGCCAAAAGATCGTCGGCGATTTCTTCAGGGACGGGCAGGGCGACGAACAGACGCGGCATAATCGTCGAGATTCCTGGTCACGAAGGGCAGCAGGCGTTCGACGACGATGTCGACGCCTTTGGGATTGGGATGGATGCCGTCGGCCTGGTTGAGCGCGGCATCCTGCGCCACGCCGTCGAGGAAGAACGGGTAGAGCGGCACGTTGTATTTCTCGGCGAGCCGCTTGTAGAGCCCGTCGAACTGCCGGGTGTATTCGGGCCCGAAATTGCGCGGCGCCAGCATGCCGGCCAGCCACACCGTGACGCCGGCCGCCTTGAGCTTGGTGATGATGGCGTCGAGGTTGCGCTCGGCCGTGGCCGGATCGAGGCCGCGCAGCGCATCGTTGGCGCCCAGTTCGACCATCACGATGTCGGGCTTGTCAGCCAGCATCCAGTCGACCCGATCGAGGCCGCCCGCCGTGGTGTCGCCCGACACGCCGTGATTGATGACGGCCACGGGGCGGCCTTGCGCCTTCAGCGCCGCCTCGAGGCGGGCCGGGATCGATTGCTCGGGCTTGACGCCGTAGCCGGCCGCCAGGCTGTCGCCCAGGATGGCGAGCTTGACCGGCGTGCTTTGTGCATGGGCCCCCTGTAAGCCGAACAGAGCCGCCAGGCACAACAGAATCGTGACCAGCAGCGAATTGACCGCCGCCGCAAAACGACCATATCCACTGCTGAGAACCATGGCCTCTTTTCCGGAGTCCGCTTGACCATCCCACCCGCCGCCGCCTCGTCGCTTGTCCACGGCCGCATCGTCCGTCTTTCCGATGTCCATCTCGACATGGCAAGCGATGCCGGCACGGTCAATATCCTGCGTGGCATTACGCTCGACATCGCCGCCGGCGAGATCGCAGCCGTGGTCGGCCCCTCCGGCGCCGGCAAATCCAGCCTGATGATGGTGGCGGGCGGCCTGGAGCGCGCCACCTCGGGTTGGGTCGAGGTGGTGGGCCGCGATCTCGGGCCGCTCGGCGACGACGATCGCGCGCGCCTGCGGCGCGACAATATTGGCATCGTTTTCCAGGGCTTCCATCTCATCCCCACCATGACGGCGCATGAGAACGTGGCGCTGCCGCTGGAATTCGCCGGCCGCGGCGATGCCTTCGAACTGGCCGAAGCGGCACTCGAGAGGGTCGGACTCGGCCATCGCATAGGCCACTATCCGGCGCAGCTTTCGGGCGGCGAACAGCAGCGGGTCGCCGTGGCGCGCGCCTTCGTCACCCGCCCCAAGCTCCTGCTGGCCGACGAGCCGACCGGCAATCTCGACGGCACGACCGGCAAACAGGTGATGGATCTGCTGTTCGAGCTGGCGCGCGCCGACGGCGCGACCCTGATCCTGATCACCCACGACATGGCGTTGGCCGCTCGCTGCGATCGTATCCTGCGGATCGCCGATGGTCTTCTGGTCGGCGACGAGCGCATGCCGGCCGCCTTGGCGGCCCAGTGACGGTCTTGCGATGAACCTGGCCCTCCGCCTCGCCCGGCGTGAGATGCGCAGCGGGCTGGCCGGCTTCCGCCTGTTCATCGCCTGCCTGGCGCTGGGCGTGGCGGCGATCACGGGCATCCTGTCGTTCAGCCGCGCCGTAGAAGAAGGCCTGCGCGCCGACGCGCGCGAGATCCTGGGCGGCGACGTGGCGGTCTCGCTGCTCTACCGCGAAGCGACACCCGAGCAGATCGACTTCCTGAAAACGCAGGGCCAGTTCGTGCGCTGGATCGACAGCCGCGCCATGGCGCGTCCGACCAAATCCGACGGCCGGCCGACCCTGGTGCAGCTCAAGGCGGTCGAGCCCGCCTATCCGCTCTATGGCACCGTCGAGCTGCAAGGCGGCGGCTCGCTCGCCGATGCGCTGGCGAAGCGCGATGGCGTATGGGGCGCGGTGGTCGAGGAGGCCGCGCTCAAGCGTATGAACCTGGCCCCCGGCGATCGCGTGCGGGTGGGCGACGTCACGGTCGAGGTGCGCGGCATCATCGCCCGCGAGCCCGATCGCGGGCTGAATGCCTTCGCGAGCTTGGGCCCGCGGCTCATGATCCCCTTCGAGGCGGTGATCGAATCGGGCCTCATCCAACCCGGTAGCCTGCTGAACTGGGAGTACCGGCTGCGCCTGCCGCCCGGCACGTCCGATGTCGCCATCATCAACGCGCTCAAGAGCCGCTTTCCCGATGCCGGCTGGCGGGTGAGGGGGCTTGCCGAGGCGGCGGGCGGCATCCGTTTCTGGCTCGACCGGCTGACCCAGTTCATCGGCTTGATCGGCCTCGCCTCGCTGCTGGTCGGCGGAGTCGGCGTCGGCAATGCCATCTCGAGCTTTTTAGCCGGCCGGCTGCGCACCATCGCCATCATGAAATGTCTCGGCGCGCCGGAGCGGCTGGTCCTGTCGACATATCTCATCCAGCTCTCCGCCCTTGCCGTGCTGGGCGTGCTGATCGGGCTCGTCATCGGCGCCGTGCTGCCCTTCCTGGCCCAGTCGCTGATCGCCGAGGTGCTGCCGGTCCGCGCGCGGGTGGCGCTCTATGCCGAGCCGCTCGCCATTGCCGCGGCGTTCGGCCTGCTGGTCTCGCTGATGTTCACCCTGATGCCGCTGATGCGCGCGCGCCGGGTGCCGGCGGCGACCCTGATGCGCGGCGCCGTGGTGGCCGTGGTTGGACGGCTGCCGTGGCGCGATGCGCTGCTGATCGGCGCCGTCGCCCTGGCGTTGGCCGCCTTCACCATCTTCACCGCCGAGAGCCGCAGCATCGCCGGCTGGTTCGTGCTGGGGGCGGTGGCGGCGTTCATCGCCTTCCCGCTGTTGGCCCGGCTCCTGATGATGGCCGCGGCGCGCGCCGGCAAGCCCCGGCTGGCCGGCCTCCGGCTGGCGCTCGCCAACCTGCACCGGCCCGGTGCGCCGACGCCCATCGTCATGTTGTCGCTGGGACTCGGCCTCACCGTGCTGGTGGCGACGGCATTGATCGAGGGCAATCTCCGCGAGCAGCTCACGCAGCGCATCCCGAGCGATGCGCCGGCCTTCTTCTTCGTCGACATCCAGTCGACCCAAATGCCAGCCTTCGAGAAGGCGATCGCCGCCATTCCGGGCGCCGGCGCGCTCGACAAGGTCCCGTCGTTGCGCGGCCGCATCGTCAGGATCGGCGGCAAGCCGGTCAGTGAGGTCGCGGTGCCGTCGGACGCGCGCTGGGCGGTCGACGGCGACCGCGGCGTCACCTATTCGGCGACGCCGCCCGAGGGTTCGCGCATCGTCGCCGGCGAATGGTGGCCTCCCGACTATCACGGGCCGCAGCTCATCTCCTTCGACGAGGCGCTGGCGCATGCCTTCGGCCTCAAGCTGGGCGATACCATCACGGTGAACGTGCTGGGCCGCGACATCGAGGCCACGATCGCCTCGTTGCGGCGCATCGAATGGACGACGCTCGCCATCAATTTCGTCTTCGTCTATTCGCCCGGCATCCTCGACAAGGCGCCGCACACCTTCCTCGCCACGGTGAAGGCCACGCCCGACGCCGAGGATGCGATCTTCAAGACCGTGACCGACCAGTTCCCCAACGTGACCGTGGTGCGCATCCGCGACGCCATCGCGACGGCGGCCGACGTTTTGGGCAATATCGGGCTGGCCAGCCGGGTCATCGGCTTCCTGAGTATCCTGGCGGGCGTGCTGGTGCTGGCCGGCGCCATGCTCGCCACCCAACAGCGCCGCGTGCACGAGGCCGTGGTCATGAAGGTGCTGGGCGCCACGCGCGCGCGCATCGCCGGCATCTTCGCCTGGGAGTTCGCAGCGCTCGGGCTCGCCACGGCGCTGGCGGCGCTGGGAGTCGGCACGCTCGGCGCCTATCTGGTGGTGCGCCGTCTGATGGGGCTCGACTGGATCTTCCTGCCCACCGTCGCGGTGGCGGTTGCGCTGGGCGCCATGGCACTCACCCTTGCCTTCGGCCTCGCCGGCACCCTGGCAACGCTGCGCCAGCGTCCGCTTGCCCTGCTGCGCAACGAATAGGCGGAAAATTCCCCTGCTGTGAAAGTAAATCGCAACATTACAAAGCGTTAACGCTATTGATTCACTCGCGCTGAGTGCCCAAATTGGCGAGCGAATGGGGCTCGATAATGAGGCCCCCTGGAGGCTAGAGACCAAATGGCGAATCCCAACTTCGGCACCTTCAACCGCCCCGGCACGATTGCCGACCAGGCGTCGTTCGATGTCGGTCTGCGCACCCACATGGTGCGCGTCTACAACTACATGGCTTCGGGGCTCGCTCTGTCGGGCATCGTGGCCTTTGCAGTCTTCAATTTCCCGGCGCTTCAGAACATCTTCTTCCAGATGGGCGTGACGCGCGGGGGGGCGATCATCCCGGTCGGCATGAACATTCTGGGCTGGATCGCGATCTTCGCTCCTCTCGGTCTGCTACTGCTGGTCTCGTTCCGCGCCGCGACGATGAGCGTCGGAGCGGTGCAGGCCGTCTACTGGGCGGTCACCGCGCTGATGGGCGTCAGCCTGTCGCTGCTGTTGTTCCGCTACACCGGCGCTTCGGTCGCACGCACCTTCTTCGTCACGGCCGCCGCGTTCGGCGCGTTGAGCCTCTACGGCTACACGACCAAGCGCGACCTGACGGCCGTCGGCAAGTTCCTGTTCATGGGCGTGATCGGCCTGATCCTGGCCGGCCTCGTCAACATGATCTGGCCGTCGGGCACGATGAGCTTCATCATCTCGGCCGCCGGCGTCCTGATCTTCTCGGGCCTGATCGCCTACGACACCCAGAAGATCAAGGAGCAGTATGCCGAGGCCTGGGGCTCCGAGATGGCCGAGAAGGTCGCCATCTTCGGCGCGCTGAGCCTCTACCTCGACTTCGTGAACCTGTTCCAGTTCCTCATGGCCTTCATGGGACAGAGCCGCGATTAGCCTGGATCTGAATTTTCACGAGACGCCCGGGTCGAAAGACCCGGGCGTTTTGCTGTCCGGGGGATGACGTGCGGGCGAACCGGCTGAGGGATTTCATCGACAGCGAAGCGGCGTCGGCGCTCCCGCTCCTGGTGGCGGCGCTGCTGGCGCTGGCGCTCGCCAATTCGCCGCTCGCTGGCGCGGTCCAGGGCCTGCTCGACACCCGGCTCGGCCTCTCCTGGAAGTTCGTCGATCTCGACAAGCCGCTGTTGCTGTGGATCAACGACGGCTTGATGGCGTTCTTCTTCCTGCTGGTTGGCCTCGAGATCAAGCGCGAGGTCATGGAGGGCTCGCTGTCGCAGCCCGCGCAGGTGGCGCTGCCGATCGCCGGCGCCATCGGCGGCATGGCTGTGCCGGCCGCCCTCTACGTCGCCTTCAACTGGAGCGACCCGGTGGCGCTGCGCGGCTGGGCGATCCCAGCCGCCACCGACATCGCCTTTTCGCTGGGCGTCCTGGCCGCGCTGGGCAGCCGCGTGCCGCTTGCCCTAAAAGTGTTCCTGACGACGCTCGCCATCGTCGACGATCTGGGCTCCATCCTGATCATCGCGATCTTCTACACCGACCATCTCTCGGCGCTGGCCCTGGCGCTCGCCGGGCTTTTCATCGCGGGACTCGCGATCCTGAACGCGACCGGCGTGCGCCGCCTCGCGCCCTACCTGGTGCTGGGCGCGCTGCTCTGGGTCTCGGTGCTGAAGTCGGGCGTGCATGCCACGCTGGCGGGCGTCGTGCTCGCCCTGTTCATCCCGCTCAAATCCGCGGGCGACGCCGCAGGTGAGTCCGAGGGGACACGACCCGCCATCCGACTCGAACATGCGATCAAGCCGTGGTCGGCGTGGTTCATCATGCCGGTTTTCGCCTTCGCCAATGCCGGGCTGCCGCTTGCCGGCGTGTCGTTGGCGAGCCTCGTTGCACCGCTGCCGCTTGGCATCGTGGCCGGCCTGTTTCTGGGCAAGCAGATCGGCATCATGCTGGGCGCGGGTCTGCTGATCGTGCTGGGCATTGCCGCCATGCCGGCCGGTGGCTCGTGGGGGCGCCTGTACGGCGTGGCAATCCTGGGCGGCATCGGCTTCACCATGAGCCTGTTCATCGGCACGCTCGCCTTCGACGATGCGGCGCATCACGCGCAGGTGCGGCTGGGCGTGCTCGCGGGCTCGCTGCTCTCGGCGCTGGTCGGCTACCTTGCACTGCGGCTGGCGCCGCGCCCCTTACCGCCGCGTTAGGTTCCTTCGCAGCGCAATAATCGCGCGCAGCCGGCCAGATTGCGCCCCGCTCCTGCGGGCCTATACTTTCCCGCCATGCGGCGCACCTCCTACGAGCAAATGAATTGTTCGATCGCCTCGGCGCTCGATGTCGTGGGCGAGCCGTGGACCTTGCTGATCGTGCGCGACGCCTTCTACGGTGTGCGCCGCTTCGACGACTTCCAGGAAAATCTCGGCATCGCGCGCAATGTGCTGACGGCGCGGCTGAAGAAGCTCGTCGAGGCCGGCATCTTCCGCAAGACCGCCTACCGCCAGCGTCCGCTGCGCCATGAATATCGCCTGACCGACAAGGGCGCTGCCTTGTTCACCGTCATCGTCGGGCTGAAGCAGTGGGGCGATCGCTTCGGCGTCGCGGCGCGCAGCGGCAAGCCGATGGACCTCGTCAATCGCGGCGACGGCCGGCCGCTCGAGCCGGTGCTGATCGACGCCGACAGCGGCCAGCGCCTGGAATTGACCAACGTGCGCGCCGTGGCCGGACCCGGCGCCGACCAGGGCACGCGCGCTTTCTTCGAGCGGCTGGCGCTCAATCGCCCGCCACGTTAGAGCGTCGCGTCAGGGCTTTTCGCGGTCCAACAGCTTGTCATCGAGCCCACGGCGGCTGCGCGCCTCGGCGTCCTTGTCGGCTGCCTTCTGGGCCTTGGTCCGGCCGAAGCGGCGGCGGTTGGCCTCCGCTTCGCTTTGGCGTTCGCGCAGCACCTTGTCCTTGCGCGCGCGTCGGAGGTTCACGATGTCGGCCATGTTTTTCGTCGCTCTGTTCATCCCCAAATGTCTATGCCGCGTCGTCGGCCGATGCGCTAGTCTCTCGATGTCTGGCAACGGGGGCGTTCCATGACACCTGCCCTGCGCAAGAGACTGTCGATCGGCGCCGCCGGCCTCATCGGCCTGGTGATCGTGGCGCTGCTCGTAGCACCCAGCCTGATCGATCTCAATGCGCGGAAGGCCGAGGTCATCACGGCGGTCAAGAAAGCGACTGGCCGCGACCTGATCCTCGACGGCCCGGTCTCCCTGAGCCTGCTGCCGGTACCCACGGCCACCGTCACGGGCGTCAAATTCTTCAACGCTGCGGGGGCGAAGAACCCGAACATGGTGGAGGTGAAGTCGGTCACCGTGCGGTTCTCCCTGCTCGCCTTGCTGACGGGGACGATCGACGTCAACGAGGTGACGCTGGTCGAGCCCAAGATCGTTCTGGAGGTCAATGCCGAGGGCAAACCGAACTGGGAATTCGCACCCTCGGTCGCCGAGGCCAAGCCCGCGGCACCACGAGCCGGCACACCCCTGCCGGTGTCGCTCGGCCGGGTCGTCATCGAGAACGGCACGCTGATCTTCAGCGACTCCCAGGCCGGTCTCACCGTGGTGGCCGAGAAAGCGAATTTCAGCGCCTCGGTCGACTCGATCGACGGGCCTTATTCATTGGTGGGCCATGCCACCGTCAACGGCGCGCCGCTGAGGCTCGACCTTGCGGTCGGCGCCAAGGCGGCGGCGGGCCACATTGCGGAGGTTGCGCTGGAGGCGGGCGGCGGCAAGCTCTCCTTCAAGGGCACCCTAAGCGAATTCGGAGCGAACGCGCGAGCCGTCGGCCTGGCGTCGAGCTCGGCCGACAATCTGGTCGTCTTCGCCGAAACCCTGGCCAAGATCGCCGGCCAGCCGGAGCCCAAGCTGCCGCCGTTGCTCGCCGGCAAGTTCAGCTTCGACGGCAGCGTCGACGTCTCG
>DASZJU010000591.1:0-6365 GCA_035947815.1 Reyranella sp. | reverse complement strand
GCCATCACGAACGACATGACGCCGAAAGCGATGATGGCGCCGGCGCAGGCGACCATGTAGGCCGGCTGGGTGACGATCTCGAGCAACGGCCGTTGCGGGCCGGTGGAATCCTCGGCCTTCACCGCGGGAAACTCGATGAAGCCCAGCACCATGAAGGCGATCGCATGGACCCCAATAACAGCGCAGAAGGTAGCCTGGAAGGTCGGCAGCCAGAGATCGGGCGTGAAGCGCGCCAGGCCGGGGCCGACGATGCCCGCCAGCACGCCGCCCGCGGTCACGTAGGAGATCGCCTGGGCGCGAAAGTGGCCGGGCGCCAGCTCGACGGCGGCGAAACGGTAGAGCTGCATGTTGGCGATGCCGTAGCCCAGCAACAGGCCGCCCACGCACATCACCGGGAAGCTCGCCATGCCGAGCCCGATGGCGGCAAAGGAGGCGCCGACCATGCCCATCGCCGAGCCGGAGCGGAAGCCGAACTTGCGGCCGCGGCGCATCATCAGCAGCGAGGCCGGGAACACTGACAGCATGACGCCGAAATGTTGCATAGTTATGGGCAGGTTCGCCCACATGCGCATGTCGGGCGAGACGATGGTCAGCACCGCCAGCGCCGAGGAGGCGTTCATCAGGGTGTTGCTGCTCTGGGTCAGCGCCTGGCACATCGCCAGCAGCGCGATGTTGCGCATCGCCCGCCGCGGCATGCCGCCGGACGTTACCACCGTTTCCTCCACCTTGATCGAGCCATCCAGCCGATCGCGACCCCGGGCTGAGACGCGCCCCTAGAGCGCCATTCCAAGCACGAACGAGACCTGATTCTCCACCGTAAGTGCAGAGGTGAGCGTGGCCGACAGGATGTTGGCGCCGTGCGCCTCGCCCATTGCGATCGAGTAGGCACCCTCGTCCGCTGCAAAATGGTGATGCCCGTCGCCGCGCTCTTCTTCCCATTCATGGCGGCGATCGAAATCGAACAGGTCCATGCCCGGGTGCGCGACCGACGCCGGCATCGCAAGACCGTCGTTGCCGTGGCCGTGTTTCATGGCGCAAGTTCCGATCGGAATTAGACGCTGTTGGACGATCTCATAATAGAATTGCAGCCGCCGGGGCAGCCAGTGACCTCATGGCCTACAACCTTTCGTATAGGCGTGGCCCGTGTATCAGCGGTTACCTCCTTCGAGGTATGACGATCCTAGATCACAATTTGATCACACTTCGGCACGTCGGTATCGAACCTCGCTGCCTTGAACTAAATTGCACGTTGGCTGTACTCTGCGCCGGTCAATCATGGGTTGTTGACAGAAGTAATGCTGTTCTTTGGATAAACTATCACGAGCCTGCGGCAATTCAGTCCGCGAGTATATTTTCAACTATCAGTTGAAGACAGGGCATTTGCGTGGTGCGTGGGGACAGCGCTGCGGAAGTGGAGGGGGATATGTCAGACTCGCCGGACGAATCGACAATTTTGATCGTTGACTCGTTGCCTTTGCGAAATTTCGGCCTTGTCGCTCTTCTCGATCATCTGTCCGGGACTACAAAGTTTCGGCTCGCGTCGCTTACTCCAGACGACGCGGAAAGGTGGATCGGGGGGCACGCCAATTGCAGCATGATCATCTACAATGTCGGCGGTGCCTCCATCGCTGACCACAAGCATGTGAAACGGATCAAGGGGCTCCGGGCACGCGCAGCAGAAGCGCCGCTGGTGATCTTGTCCGACAACGACAGTCGCGAGGAGATCCTCTCGGCGCTAGGCATCGGCGCACAAGGATTCTTGTACGCAGGCACCAACGCTCAGTTGGCACTGCAGGCCCTCTCGTTTATTTTCAAGGGCGGGTCGTATTTTCCCGCTGCGATCCAGCCAAGACGTCGTAGCCCCGCTCACCTGAAAGGGGCTCCTCCAGCGGAGTGCACCGCCTTGGACGAAGGCGACGGCGCCGTGGAGAACGCTGCGGACGCAGGTTCGACAAATGCCAATCTCACGGAAAGACAAAAATCGGTACTCAACCGTCTCGGCCGCGGCGACTCGAACAAGGCTATTGCGCGCCTGCTGGGAATCAGGGAGGGAACGGTCAAAGTTCACGTTCGACAGATCATGCGCAAGCTCGGCGTGGCTAACCGTACGCAGGTCGCCATTGCGTGCGCGAACGGCGCTGGGGCCAATATGCGCGCCGGCAATCGCAGCATCGAGGGCAAGATGGACCTGGCGTCGGCCCAGACGCGGTTAGGAGTGTCGCTAGCGGACGGCAAAGTCTGAGTTGCTATCGGCGTGCCGTTCCTGGAGCTCTTCGGCTAACGGTCCCTACCGGAAGTTGCCGCCGAGATGCGCGGTTGCCCGGATCAGACTGGCGTGGATACGCCGTAGATGTCTTGCGCCGTCGCCCGGCTGATCGCGCCCTCCGCAAGATCGCGCGCCGCGGCGGCCGGGTCGCGCCGCTCCGGCGAACCGAAGCCGCCGGCGCCCGGGGTCACGATGGCAAACCACTGGCCGGCCTTCAGCACCGCGGAGTCGCCGTCGAAGACCACGCCGGGGCCTGCTTCCACCTGGCCGTGCGCGCCGGGGCCGCCGCCGAACAGGCCCCAGCTTTGCGAGCGCTGCCGGGTGATGTCGACCCGTACGCGGCAGTCGTGGGTCGCCTGATAGACCCGGCGCAGGCCCATGCCGCCGCGATACTGGCCGACGCCGCCGGAATCCTCGACCAGCTCGTAGCGCATCAGGGTCAGGGGATATTCGATCTCCAGCGCCTCGACCGGCAGGTTCGAGGTGTTGGTGGTGTGGACATGCACGCCGTCCAGCCCGTCCTTGGTGGCGCGCGCGCCGCTGCCGCCGCCGATCGTCTCGAGATAGACCCAGGTCGAGCCGTCGTGCGGCCGCTTGCCGATGAAATAGGCGACGATGCAGGCGGAGTTGGAGCAGGCCATGACCCTCTCGGGGATGGCCTGCGCCAGCGCGCCCAGGATCATATCGGCGACCCGTTGGCAGGTTTGCAGGCGGCCGTTGACCGCGGCGGGCGCCACGCAGTTGAGAATGCTGCCCTGCGGTGCGGCGATGCTGAGCGGCCTTGCGAGTCCGGCGTTGGGCGGAATGGTGGGGTCCATCACCGACTTCACGATGTAGTAGGTGGTGGCGAGCAGCGCCGTGTAGGTCATGTTGATGCCGGCGCGCATCTGCTCCGGCGCGTCGAAGGCGAGCGACATGGCATCGCCCTTCACCGTGACCTCGACCGCGAGCGGCAGCAGGCCGGCCACCTCCTCGTTGTCGAACACGTCCTCGAAGCGCCAGGTGCCGTCGGGCATGGCGGCAATGGCCGCGCGCATCTTGCGCTCGGCATAGTCCATCAGCGCCTCGCCCGCCTGCAGCACCGTCTCGGTGCCGTACTTCGCCGCCAGCGCCTGGAAACGCTGCACGCCGACGCGGTTGGCGGCGCGCTGGGCGCGCAGGTCGGACAGGCGCTCGCTCGGCACCTGGCAATTCAGCAGGATCAGGTCCTGCACATCGCTTTGTAGCTCGCCGGCGCGGTAGAGGCGCACCGGCGGGATGCGCAGCCCCTCCTGGAAGATGTGGGCATGGCCGCGATCGACGAAGTCGGCATGGTGCGCCAGGTTGACCGTCCAGGCGACCAGGCGGCCGTCGATGAAGATCGGCTCGGCCAGCACGATGTCGGGCAGGTGCGTGCCGCCGCCTTCATAGGCGTCGTTGCCGATGAAGGCATCGCCTGGCCGGATGTCCTGGGTCGGATAGCGCCGCATGATGTGCGGCACCAGGTCTAAAAAGCTGCCGAGATGGATCGGGATGTGCTCGGCCTGGCAGAGCGTCTCGCCGGCGGCGTTGAACAGCGCCGTCGAGCAGTCGCGCCGCTCCTTGATGTTAGTGGAATGCGAGGCGCGGATCAGCGTCTCGCCAGCTTCATCGACGATCGAGGCCAGGGATGCGCCGATCACTTCGATGGTGATGGGGTCGAGGGTGTTCATGAGGTGCCTCCCCACGCGAAGCGTGGGGAGGTGTCCGCGAAGCGGACGGAGGGGTCATGCGTGTCATCGACTTCATGGCCCATGACCCCTCCGTCGCCGCATGACGGCGACACCTCCCTTTCGCAGACTCCGCGAAGGGGAGGAAGGATGAGTGTTCTCACGACCCTGCCTCCAGAATGAGATTGAGATACGCGTCGACCCGCGCGGTCGTGCCGGGCGGCACCAGGGTGGTCGCATCCATCTGCTCGACGATGGCGGGGCCGGCGAAACGGTTTCCCGGGCGCAGCTTCTCGCGCGCGTAGATCGGGGTCGGGACGAAATCGCGTGTCTCGGCCAGCCATACCGGCCGGTGGTGCACGATGGCGCCTGTTGCATCCGGCCCGGCGTCGGGATGCGATAAAAGTTCGGCCTTGCGGACCATGCCGGTCGCCTCGACGCGCAGGGTGACGAGCTGCACTGGGTCGCCGTCGGCGGCGAAGCCGTAGCGCTGGCGGTGCGCCTCGCCGAAGCCCGCGGCCAGCGCCTGCATCGTGGCGGGCGAGATCGGGCCCTCGGGCACGGCGACGCTGAGCTCGTAGTTCTGGCCGTGGTAACGCATGTCCACGGTGCGCGCGAGCCGCCGCGCGGCGGGCGCGATGGCCTCGTGCTCGAACCATCGCTCGGCGCGCTCGGTGAGAGCGGAGAAGCCTTCGGCAACGTCGGCCGTCGAGGCTTTGCTCGCAGGCAGAAGCCGGGTCAGGCCGAAGTCGGCACGCAGGTCGGTCAGCAGCAGGCCCATGGCGCAGAGAATGCCGGGATTGGCCGGCACCAGCACGCGGCCCATGTCGAGCTCGCGGGCCAGCCGCGCGGCATGCAACGGCCCGGCGCCGCCGAACGCCATCAGCGTGTAGTCGCGCGGGTCGTGGCCGCGCTGCACGGAAATGACGCGGATCGCGCGCGCCATGTTGGCGGTCACGACCGACAGGATGCCTTGCGCCGTTTGCGGGACGCCGAGGCCCAGCCGCTCGGCCAGACGACCGACCGCCTGCAGGCTCCGATCCTGCCGGATCTTCATGCGGCCGCCTAAAAGGTGCTCGGGGTTCAAGGTCTGCAGCACGACGTTGGCGTCGGTGACCGCGGGCTCCTCGTTGCCCCTGTCGTAGCAGGCCGGACCGGGATCGGCGCCGCAGGAGCGCGGCCCCACCTTCAGGAGCCCACCGCTGTCGATATAGGCGATCGAGCCGCCGCCCGCGCCGACGGTGTGGATGTCGAGCATGGGCGCCTTGATCGGATAGCCATGCACGGTGGCTTCCGCCGCGAGCCGGCAGCGGCCATCCTGCAACAGGGCGACGTCGGTCGAGGTGCCGCCCATGTCGAAGGTGATGAGGTCGGCGAAGCCCGCCAGCGCGCCGATCGCCTGGGCGCCGACCACGCCGGTCGACGGGCCGGAGAGCACGGTGCGCACCGGCATGTCGGCGGCGGTCGGGAAGCCGATGACGCCGCCGTTGGATTGCGTGAGGTGCGGCGTCGCGGTCATGCCCAGCGCTTTTAGCCGCGGGCTGAGGCGGCGGAGGTAGTGGCCCATCACCGGCCCGAGATAGGCGTTCAGCACCACCGTCGATAGCCGCTCGAATTCGCGGAACTCGGGCGCGATCTCATGACCGGCGGAAATGAAGGCATCCGGCAGCTCCTCGCGCAGGATCGCGACCGCGCGCTTCTCGTGGTCGGGACGAATGAAGCCGTAGAGAAAGGAAACGGCGACCGCCTCCACGCCGGCCGCGCTCAGCGCCCGCGCGGCGGCCCGCATCTTCTGCTCGTCGAGCGGCGTGTCGATCTCGCCGGTGTGGCGCACGCGCTCGGGGACTTCGAGGCGCAGGTCGCGCGGCACCAGCGTCTTGGGCTTGTCGGCCTGGATGTCGTAGAGGTCGGGCCGCTTCTGGCGACCGATCTCCAAAAGGTCGCGGAAGCCGTCGGTGGTGATAAGGCCGGTCTTGACGCCGCGATGCTGGATGAGCGCATTGGTCGCCACCGTGGTGCCGTGGCCGAAATAGACGATCGGCGCCGCCGGATGGTCGCCGTCCTCGGGTGCAACGCGGCGCATGCCCTCCTCCACGCCCTGCGCGATGCCGCGCGACGGATCGTCCGGCGTCGACGGTACCTTCCAGGTCTCGATCCTCCCCGCCCGCTCGTCGAACAGGCAGATGTCGGTGAAAGTTCCGCCTGAGTCTACGCCGACGCGCCAACGTGTCATGCCGTTCCTTGTCTTCCCGGTTATGCCGGCGCGATGGTAGCACCGCTGTTCCTCTTATTGTGCGCCCCAAGACGATAATCCATATTGGCGATGGGTCGCCTCCGGATCGCCGAGGCCGCCGCCGATTGTCACGACGCGTGATGGACCGCCGAGTACGCTCGAGCCGGGAGTCCTTCTC
>DASZJU010000590.1:0-4214 GCA_035947815.1 Reyranella sp. | reverse complement strand
GCCTTGCGGACGCCGATCTGGGCGAACTCGCGGGCGCGCTCGCCGGCGGCCTTGGTGGTTTCGGTGGCATGCTCGATCACGCTGTCGAGCGCGGTGTTGGTGGTGGTCATGGTCGGTTCCTGGTGCGGTTGGTACTGGTGGGAGTGGGTACTGACGCGGCATATATGGGAGGCCTATGGTGCGTTGCAACATAAAAATGTTGCGATGCGAGAAGAAAAGTTAATTATCTTTGTTTCTCAATTGATTAGATGAGAAATTAAGAGGACAAATCGACCAACGAGGAAGCCAAATGGCTATTCGGGAGGGCGCCATGGACCAGCAGCAGCTGTCAGGCATCGACGCGTCGTTCCTCTATCTCGAGACGCCCGAGACCCCCATGCACGTGGCGGGGCTCACCTACTTTCAGCTTCCCGAAGGCTTCGAGGGCAGTTTCTACCGGCACTTCCGCCGCTTCTTCGAAAGCCGGCTGCACACCATCCCGATCTTCTCCAAGCGGCTGGCGCCGGCGCTCTACGACCTCGATCATCCCGGCTGGGTCGACGATCCCGATCTCGACCTCGACTATCACCTGCGCGAGACGACGTTGCCGGCGCCGGGCAGCGAGGCGCAGCTCGAGGAGGTGATCGCCCGGCTGCACGCCAACACGCTCGATCGCAGCCGTCCGCTCTGGCAGTTCTACATCATCACCGGGTTGGCCAACGGCCAGGGCGTTCTCTATTCCAAGGTCCATCACGCCGCGGTCGACGGCGGCGCCGGCATGGCGATCAACAAGGCGCTGTACGACGTGACGGCGACGCCGCGCGAGATGGCGCCACCGCCGTCCAAACCGGCCGTCGTCAAGCCCGCGCCCAGCTCGCCGACCGCCGTCGACCCGGTGAAGGGCATCGCCGACATCATGAGCAACATGATGCGCCAGCAACTGAAGATGTGGGAGGCGGCGCCGCAAATCATGAACGCCATGACCGACGCCTTCCTCGCCAAGCCGGGCGAAATGCCCAAGGCGCTCGGCACGCTGCAGAGCCTGGTCAGCCAGCTGCCGACATTGGACGCGCCCAGGACGCCGTTCAACGCCACCATCACCCGCGAGCGCAGCTATGCCGCGCGCACGATCTCGCTCAGCGACGCCAAGGCGATCGCCAAGGCAAGCGGCGCCAAGCTCAACGACGTGGTGATGGCAGTGTGCAGCGGTGCGCTGCGCCGCTATCTCCAGGAAAAGGGCCAGCTGCCCGACAAGCCCTTGATCGCGGGCGTCCCGATCAGCCTGCGCGAGCCCGGCGACACGCGGCAGAACAACCAGGTCTCGGGCATGCTCTGCCAGATCGCGACCGACATCGCCGATCCAGCCGAGCGGCTCGCCGCCATCGTCAAATCTTCGTCACAGGCCAAGCAGCTCGCCGGCACGTTCCGCGATGCCGTGCCACAGGATTTCGCCTTCGTCGGCGCGCCGATCCTGCTGCAGCTCGTCATGCTGGTCTACGGCCGCAGCGGCCTTGCCGATCGTCTGCCGATGCCGATGAACGTCTCGATCTCCAACGTGCCCGGCCCGCAGATGCCGCTCTACTGCGCCGGCGCCAAGGTGACGGCGCTGCATCCGGTATCGATCGCGGCGCATGGCGCTGCGCTCAACATCACGGTGCAGAGCTACATGGATGCGCTCAATTTCGGCCTGACCGCCGACCGCCGCGCGGTGCCGGACGTCGGTCGTCTCGGCGACTATCTCGTCGAGGCGGCGGACGAGCTCAAGAAGGCGGTCGTGACCGGTTGAAACCCTTTCAGCCAATTCCGATATGTGAGACCGTCGTGTGAACGAACAAGTGCCAACGAACAAGGAAGCCAAATGACGGCTACGGCCCAGGCGTTGCGTCCCCCCTCGCGAACCTTGCTGCTGCTCGAAGGCCGTGCCCTGCAGGAGCTGGGCGCCTTCATGCTGCTGCGGCCGTGGCTCGCTGCCGCGCCGCGTGGCGACGGACACCCGGTGCTGGTGTTGCCCGGTCTGCTGGCCAGCGATTTCTCGACCCAGCCGCTCAGGAGTTTCCTGAAAGCGCAGGGCTATGCCGTGCACGGCTGGAACCAGGGTCGCAATCTCGGCCTGCGTCCCGGCGTCGAGCCCGACATGGTGGAGAGGGTCGAGGAGCTCCACGACCGCCATGGCGGCCGCAAGCTCAGCCTGATCGGCTGGAGTCTGGGCGGCATCTATGCGCGCCAGCTCGCCAAGCGCCTGCCCGACAAGGTGCGCTGTGTGATCAGCCTGGGCAGCCCGTTCACCGGCAGCCCCAAGGCAACCAACGCCTGGAAGGTCTACGAGTTCGCCTCCGGCCAAAGGGTCGAGGACCGCGAGGAGCACCTCGCCGGGCCTCTCAGCGAGCCGCCGCCGGTGCCGACCACCTCGATCTTCAGCCGCTCCGACGGCATCTGCGCCTGGCAGACCTGCGTCAACGAGGAGCGCGCCGAGGTCGAGAATATCGAGGTCTACGGCAGCCATTGCGGGCTCGGCCATCATCCGGCCGCCGTCTATGCCGTCGCCGACCGGCTGGCCCAGCCTGAAGGCCAGTGGAAGAAGTTCGACCGCTCCGGCTGGAAGAGTCTCGTGTTTCCGGACTGGCGGCGGGGCTAAAACTGTCGTCCTGACAGCTGAAGTGGATTCCTACAGCTTCTTCTCCACGCTCGCCTTGATCTCCTCGTAGGACTCCTTCATCCGGTCCTGCACGATCTTGAACGCCTCGGCGCTCGACTTCTGCACCAGCTCGGCGATGTCGCGTGTGTTGGCGATCGCCGCCTCCATCGCCTTCTTCGCGAACTCGGCCTGCTTGGCCATGATGTCCTGCGGGCTGCCGCCCGGCTTGTATTCCTGCACCATGGCGGTGACGTCCTTCACCGCCTGCTCGAAGATCTCGCGCTGCTTCTTGGCGATCTCGTTGGCGGCACCCGCCATCGCCTGCCACGACTTGGTCATGGCATCGAGGTTTTTCTGTTGATGCTCCATGATCTTCGTCATGTCGAACGGCGCGATCTTGAGCTGCTCGCCCAGGTTCTTGAACATGTCGGTGAAGTTCTGCGGTGCGTCGGCCATGCGAACCTCCAGTCGGTTAGGAGCCAAGCTTCAACCCCTGCTCCAGCGCATGCAAGGCCAAACCGGCCAGGCCGCCGATCAAAGCTCCGTTAAACCGGATGTATTGCAGATCCCGTCCGACGGTGAGCTCGATGCGGCCGATCAGCATGTCGATGTCCCACGACTTTACCTGGTCGGCGATGAAACGCCCGACGCCGCTCTTCTGGCTTTGCACGAAGTCGGCAAGTACGCGCACCATGCCGCGGTTGATCTCGGCCCGGATCGCCGGGTCGCGCGCGAGCTGGCCGCCGATGTCGACCAGCATGGCTTCGAGCTGACGGCGGATCTGGCTGTCGGGGGCCCGTGAATCCTGCTCCAGAAAGGTGCGCAGGCTGTCCCAGGCGCCTTCGGCGATCGCGGCGATCTCGGGCCGCGCCAGCAGGTCGCGCTTGAGGCTCTCGGCGCGCCGGGCAAAGGCTTGCGAGCTGCGCAGCTGCTGGATGAATCCTGTCACGAAACTGTCGAACTCCACGCGCAGCGGATGCTGACGATCGGCCCGCGCGTCCTGGATGAAGCCGCTGGTGGAAGCGACGATCTTGCGCAAAAGATAGGCATCGGCCCGGTAGAGGTTGAACAGCGCCGGCAATTCCTTGCGGATCCTCTCGCGCAATGCCGCCAGCGTCTCCTCGTTGGTCAGGACTTTCTCCAGCGCGCCCAAAAGTTCGTCGAGCAGGCGCTGGTGCCGGCCCTTTTCGGTGACGGCACCCAGCAAACCCGCGGCCAGCGGCGCCAGCTCGACCCGCTCCAGCTCGGCCATGATGCGCTTGCCGATGAAGGCTTTCAGGCCCGACTGGTCGATGGCACCGAGGGTCTGCGGCAGCAGCCGCAGCACGAAGTCCGCCAGAGCGGCGGCGCGTTCGGGCTCGACCAGCCAGTCCGCCACGAGGGCGGCAAAATCGACTTCACCCAATCGCTTCTCGACCGGCTCGGGCGCGAGGAAATTCGTCTCGATGAACTCGCCCAAGGTATCGGCGATGCGCAGGTGGTTGCGCGGGATGATCGCGGTGTGCGGGATCGGCAGTCCGAGCGGCCGGCGGAACAGGGCGACCACGGCGTACCAGTCGGCGATCCCGCCCACGGTCGCCGCCGCGGCAAAGGAGGCGAC
>DASZJU010000589.1:0-12116 GCA_035947815.1 Reyranella sp. | reverse complement strand
GCGTCTCGCCCGCTCATGATCATGAGCGGGCGGGACGCCCGCGGTCCGAATGACCATGACACTGGAGCGCCTGCGCCCGCTGCTGTTGCCGACGGCCTTCGCCGCCGCCCTGTTGCTGACCTGGCAGGCGCTGGTCCTGGTCTTCGGTTATCCCAAGGTGATCCTGCCCGCGCCGTCGGACATCTTCGCAGCTCTCGCGGACAATTTCGCCATGATCTGGCAGCAGACGGTGCCCACCGTGCGCGACACGCTGGCGGGTTTTGCGCTGGCCGCCTTGTTCGGTGTCGGCCTTGCCTCGCTGCTGGGCTTCAGCCGCCTGCTGCGCGATGCGATCTATCCTCTGATCGTCGTCATCCAGCTCGTGCCGAAGATTGCCTGGACGCCGCTGTTCATCGTCTGGGTCGGCATCGGCTGGCCATCGCGGCTCACTATCGCGGCCTTCATCGGCTTCTTCCCCATCTTCATCGCCATGATGGCCGGCCTCGAATCGACCGATCGCTCGCTGGTCCGGCTGTGCCGCGGGCTGATCGCCACACCGTGGCGCACCTTCTGGCTGGTCCGCCTGCCAGCCTCGACGCCCTATCTGTTTGCCGGCCTCAAGATCGCCATTACGCTGGCCGTGATCGGCGTCATTGTGGCGGAGTTCATCTCCTCGTCCGAAGGGCTGGGCTTCCTGATCCTGCAAAGTGCTGCCCTGCTGCGCACCGATATCATCCTGGCCGCCATCACCGTCCTCTGCATCGTGGGCCTCGTCTGCTACGGCGCGGTGCATGCGGGCGAGGTGGCCGTGCGCCGGTGGCATGGCGAATGACCGACATCGGCCTGACGCTGGCGCGGCCTCTCTGGCGCGACCTTGCCGGTATCGGCCGCGACGCGGTGCGGCTGATCGCACCGCCCGCGGTGCTCGCCATTCTGCTGGTCGGCGGCTGGGAAGCGCTCAGCCGCAACAGCACGCTCGGCGCGCGGCTCCTGCCGGCGCCCAGCAAGGTGTTCGACACGCTGATCCGCTCGCTCGGTGTCCTGCTGGAACAGGCGCAGCCGACTTTCTGGGGCGCCGTCGCCGGCATTTTCCTGGCCGCCGCGCTCGGCATCGCGCTGGGCGCCGCCGTCTCCTACTCGCGCACGCTGATGCAGGCGGTCTATCCCACCATCGTCTTCTTCCAGCTCATCCCCAAGGTGGCGCTGGCGCCGGTGTTCCTGCTGTGGTTCGGCACCGGCTTCAGCGCCAACGTGATCTTCTCGGTCTTCATCGCCTTCTTTCCCGTCGTGGTGGCGACCATCACGGGCCTGCAGGCCGCACCGCCCAGCTACGAGCGGCTGTGCCGCGGCCTGATGATGTCGCGGCTAAAAACCTTCGCGACGGTGAAATTCCCCTTTGCCCTGCCGCACATCTTCGCCGGCCTGCGCATCGGCGTCACCTTCGCGGTGATCGGCGTGGTGCTGGGCGAGTTCATCACTGCCCAGACCGGGCTCGGTTACATCATCCTGTTCTCGGCCAACAATTTCGAAACTGCACTGCTGCTCGCCGCCATCCTGCTGCTGTGCGGCGTCGGCATCGTGCTGTTCGCCTTCTTCCTGGCCATGGAGGCGATCGTCATGCGCCTCTACGACAGCCGGTAGTCTGCCTAAGGCAGTGTAGCCCCGAAGGCCGCGTGCTGCTGGGGCAGGCCGGCGATCTCCGCGATCAGCTTCTTCGTCAGGGCCAGACCGAACGACTCATGTCCTTCGGCAACGACGGTAAACGCCGCATAACCGCCGATGACGTTGTCCTGATAGTACTTTTCGAGGCCGCCTGGTGGATTCGTATGCTCCGGGCGGAACGATTCCGCCAGCGGCGTCAGGATGACCAAACCATTGATGCTGATACCCTGGCCGATGGCGTCGTCGCGGGCCTCGGTGACCGGGCGGCCGGAGTTGTTGGTGCCGTCACCGGAGACATCGATGACACGCCGCTCCGACTTGAACGGCGCGCGCTCGAGCTGGCTCACGGAAAAGTCGATGGCGGCGCTGATCGAGGTGCTTCCGGCGAACGATCGTGGCGTCTCGATCAGCCTGTCACCGAAGCTGCGCGCGGAGTCGCCATCCCCGACCAATGTCCAGTCGACGATGACATTTTGCATGCCCACCGTTGCCCATTCGACGAAACACACGGCAATACGGCGGTTCGGGCCTGATGTGATGGCCTTCAGCACTTGAGGATCCGTGATGGCGGCGGCAGCCCCCTCGCGCTGCAGCTTGAATTTGGCATCGGTCACGCTTCGCGAGACATCGGCGGCGAGCACCAGCAGCAAATCGACAGGTTCCTGAGCCCGCACCGATGGCGCGGAAAGCGTCAACGCCAGGCTCAGCAGCGCAATTACCAGTCTCATCGCATAGGTCATTTTGTCGATCCTTGGCAGGCTCCGCATGCCGGCGTGTCAGCCGGCCATCGCCGGGCGCCGTGCGCGCCACGGCATCGCGGTTTCATACGCATGTGCCGCCCGCAACAGTGTCGGCTCGGTGAATGGCTTGCCCGCCAATTGCATCGCAACGGGAAGGCCGCCCTCGCCGAAACCCGTGCAAATGCTGATGGCTGGAAAGCCTGTGACATTGAACGGCATAGTGAAGGACGGCTTCTCCATATTGGTCCATTTCTCAACGCTGTCGATGCGGGGCGCCTCGCCGGGCTGAGACGCGCTGACGACGATGTCGAGATTTTCCATCGCCAACGCCATTTCCCGGCACAGCAGGCGGCGGCGACGCGTGGCCTGGATCATGTCCGGGCCGCTTACCGTCGCGGCAAGGCTGACACGGTCACGGAACAGTTCACCGTAGTCCTTGAAATGCTCGCGCATCCAGGGGCCGTGCAGCGCGAACGCCTCGCAAATCATGATCAGATAGCCGACCGCGTGGTAATCCGCTGCCGGGGACAGCGTGATGTCGCGGACCTCGGCGCCTTCCTTGGCGTAGAAATCCATGGCCGCGTCGATCCCCGCGCGCGTGGCGTCCGACGCGCGATGGTCTTGCTCGAAGAAATGCCGGACCACGCCGATGCGCAGTCCCTTCACACCGCGGCCAAGCTCGGCCGTGAAATCCGGGATCGGCCGATCGACGCTGGCCGGGTCTTCGGGATCGGGACCGGCCATACCCTGCAGCAGCAACCCGCAATCTTCCGTCGTCCAGGCCAACGGGCCGGCGTGATCGAGCGAAAAGGCCAGGGGCAGGATTCCGGTCCGGCTGGACAATCCATAAGTCGGCTTGATGCCGGCAATGCCGCAGAGAGCTGCCGGTCCGCGGATCGAGCCGCCGGTGTCGGACCCGGTTCCGCCCAGGATGAGACCTGCGGCGACGGCCGCCCCGGTGCCCGAGGATGATCCTGCCGTGAAGTGGTCCCTGTTCCAGGGGTTGCGCGCCGGCGGCCAAGGCAGATCGAAGGACGGCCCACCGAAGGCGAACTCATGCGTCGCCAGCTTGCCCAGCATGACCGTGCCCGCGTCCGCCCACTTGCTTACGGTGTGCGCATCGCGCGTGGGCACGTTGTGCTCCAGCTGCTTCGAATGCGCCGTCGTGCGGATCCCGGCGGTATTGTAGATGTCCTTGTGGGCGATCGGGATGCCATCGAGCCTGCCGCGCAGCGCGCCCGCCATCTGCCGCGCTTCGGCGGCCCTGGCATCCGCCAGCGCGCGTTCTTCCGTCACGAGGAGAAACGCATTCAGCTGCGGATCGAGGCGGCGGATGCGGTCAAGCTGCGTCTTGGCGAGTTCGACCGGGGACAGTTGCTTGGCGGCGATGCGCCGTGCGGCTTCGGCGATGGTCAGGATCGCCGACATCAGCCTTGCTCCACAGTGAAGGTCAGCGCGGGCTCGGCTTCGCGCGGCAGCGGCGCGTTCACGCGCGCGATCATTCTGCGGAAGATCTCGGCTCCCGGAAGGATGGCCCTCACCTGATCGGGCGTAAGGGCGAGGCCGGCCCGGACCAGCATGGCGTTGAGTTCAGCTTCGTCGATCGAGGGAGGGCTCACGGCGCGTTCCTTTCGTTCTGGCGGACCGCTGGAACGATAGCGGCGGCGTCTTCACTTTGCGAGGCTTCCAGCGTTAACTGAGATGCCATGATTATCGATCGCATAGACCCTATCGCCCTGCGGCTTCCCCGATCGACGGGCGCCGCCGGCGCGCCGGCCGACGCGCTGCATCTGGTCCTTTGCAAGGTGACGGCCCGGTCGGGGCTGGTCGGCTATGGCGAGTGCCTGTGCCTTCGGCCGGCCATGCAGCGGAGCCTGGTCGCCGCGATTGGCGACGCCATCGCGCCGCTCTTCCTGGGCAAATCGGTGGAGCAAAGAGAACGCCTGAACGGGGAAGCCCGGCTTCGCCTGGCTTCGTTCGGCCGCGCCGGCACCAATCTCAATGCCTTGGCCGCGGTCGACATGGCGCTTTGGGATATTGCGGGCAAGGCCGCAGGTCACTCGCTCTCGGCCTTGCTCGGAGGGGCGCAACGGACCCGCGTGCCGGTGATGGCCAGCCTCGATCGCTACAACGACGCGAACAAGGTCACGGCGCGTATCGAGCAGGCGCTGGACGCCCAGGTCGCCGCGGTCAAGGTTCACGAGTTCGACCTCGATATCATCGAAGCGGCGAGAAAGGTCGTCGGCCGGCAAATGCCCTTTGTGGCCGACTGCAACAATGCCCACACCCTGGCCGACGTTCAGGGCAGCCTCGCCCGCTGGCAGGCGCTCGATCTGCTGTGGCTGGAAGATCCGGTATGGCCGCCTGAAGCCTTGCTCGAGTCGCCGCCTCTTTCCCGGATCGTGGTCGGCCTGGGTGCCGATCTCGGATCGGCCGAGCAGCTCGGGATCTATGCCAAGGCGCCGGCCGTCGGCGTCCTGCAGCCCGATATCTGCATGATCGGCGGGGTATCGGAGACCAGGAGAGCGATGGCGTTGCTAAAACCACTTGGCGTTTCGATCGCGCCCCATACGCCTTTCATCGGACCGGCCGCGCTCGCAACCTTGCACTTCCTGGCAGCGATGAAAGAGGTCGCATACTTTGCCGTCATCGAGGCCGAGCCTCACATGGACATGTACGGCGACAGCGGGTTCACGCGCTGGCAACCTGATCTCGACGTCCCAGCCGGTCCTGGCCTGGGCTTCGATCCGGATCCGGCCTATCTGAAAAGATATGGCCTGGACCTGTGACGCTGCCGCGGACGAGGCTCAGAGCGGCGACGGTCCGAGCAGCTCCCAGCCATGGCGCTGTAATATCTCTGCCAACTCACGCTCATTCATCGAGGCGAATTTGCGGCCTGTCCGCTGTTGCTCTTCGATCAACCCGCCTGCCCTGGCCGGAGTATAAAGAAACAGCACGCGCCCGGTTTTCGCGCCGGTGCTCTTCCAGGCATGCGGCACGCCGCGCGGCATGAAGGTGCAGGTACCGGGGCCGCCGACCGTGACGTCATCGCCTATCTTGAAGGTGACCTCGCCGCTCAGGACATAGGCCACCTCGTCGCTGTCGTGGTGCAAGTGGAAGGTGCTCTTGGTCCCGGCGGGAACGGTCTCCTCGAACATCATGATGCTGCCGCCGGTCTCGCCGCCCAACAATTTGAGCGAGAACGATCGGCCTGACGATGTCGAGTCTTGTCCCGGCGGTACAGCAATGTTGGACGTGCCCATCGCCAATTCCTCCTAGATCAGAACTTGTTGACCATATTGCCATCTTATGCCGGCTTGCGCTCCACCGTCCGAGGGTCGTCGACATCGAGCTCGATATGCTCGCCCGGAAAGGGCGTCGCGGCCATTTGCGTCGCGCCCTCCGAAGAGTGAAAGCGGTGCCATGCCCCCTGCGGAATGACAGCAATCGTTCCCGCGCGGAGGACGAAAGACTTGGGCGGCCCGTCATCGCACACGATTTCCAGGATCGCCGTGCCGTCCAGGATGTGAATCAGCTCGTCGCCGGGATGTGATTCCCAATGATCTTTCCCCGAGAACTTGATGGCGAGAAGGAGGCCGTCGCGGTAGGCAGCCAATTGTGCGACGCTGCCCTTTCGATCCGCCATCGTCGACTGCGGGGTCCGTCGGCACATGATCAGCTTCGCGAGTTCTGCGTTGAGATCGATGATGCTGGGCGGTCTCATCGTATTGTCCATGTCGAGGCCGGGTGTGCTCGTTCGGGGGTCGTCGACATCGAGATCGATATGCTCGCCGGGCAGCACCGCGCTCAGCACCGTACCGACACCCACGGAATGAAATCGGTGCCACGCACCCTTCGGGACGACGGCGATCGTTCCGGCGCGAAGTTCAAAAGACCTGGGCGGCCCGTCGTCGCACACGATCTCCAGGGTCCTGGTACCTTCGAGAATGTGGATCAGCTCGTCTTCGGGATGGGTCTCCCAATGGCCCGGGCCTGTTCCGGTCGACGTGCCAAGAAGAAGGATCCCGTCACGGTAGGGGCCCAATCGCGCCATGCTGCCCTTACGCTTCGCAGGCGTCGTTTGCGGTGTCTGCCCGCGCAACACCGTGAGTTTCGCGACTTCTGCGTTGAGATCGATGATGCTAGGCGTTCTGCTCACCATTTCTCTCTCCATCAGTGACGAGGAATCGTAGCGCCACGCTTTAATTGCCACGATCTCCGTTTTTGGAGACCACTGGAACGTTTTCGTGGCACTCGATTTGATGGTAAGAATTACCGTCCGAAGCCGACACATTGAGGCTGGCCAGAAAGGAACATGTCATGGCTGCTCTCGACGGATTGGCGAGGCGCGCGCCGCGACATCAGCCGGCGACCCGTCCGCCACAATCGAATCGCGGGGCGATGGACTGGGACGATGTCCGGGTGTTCCTCGCCATTGCCCGGAAGGGCTCAATGCGTGCCGCCGGCCGGGCGCTCGGGCTCAGCCAACCGACCATCGCCCGCCGCTTGGCCGCGTTCGAGGCCACTTCTGGCGGGTCGACCCTGTTCGACCGCCTGCCCGAGGGGCTGCGCCTCAACGCCGCCGGCGAGCGGCTGGTCGCGGCGGCCGAGAGCGTCGAGGATGCGGTGCTGACATTGGAGCGGCGGCGCGCCGCGGCCTCACCGGTGTTGAGCGGCACGGTGCGGGTATCGACCGGCGAGTGTGCCGCCGGGTTTCTGGCCCGCTTCCTGTCGGGATCGACAACGACGGCGCTTCCATCCGGCATCACCCTGGAGCTGGTCGACTCGCGCCAAACGAAAAACCTCGTGCGACGCGAAGCCGATATGGCGTTGCGCCACGAACCACCGGAAAGCGGCGACTTCTACGTCTCCAAGGCGGGCACTTTCGCCTGCGCGGTCTATCGGCGCCGCGGCGCCGAGGCCGGCGCGTGGGTCACCTATACCGAGGAGCAGGCGCACTACGCGCCCGCGCGCTGGGTCCAGCGGCAGGTCGAAGAGACGGCAATGCCGGTGGCGCTGCGCGCCTCATCGATGCTCATGCATCTGGAAGCGATCCGCGCCGGTACCGGCCGCGGTGTGCTGCCCTGCTATGTCGGCGACGGCCATCCCCTGCTCGAGCGGCTCACGCCGCCGATCGCCGAAATCGCCGCCGATTACTGGATCATCGTCCACCGTGATCTGCGCCGCGCCGCCTGCGTGCGCGCGACAATCGATTGGGTCAAGGCGCTGTTTGCCGAGCAGCGCGATGTACTCGCTGGCGTCCTTCCTGCCGACGCTTACGGTTTGACCTTGCGGCCCAACATAGTCTCGTAGACGCGCAGGACGGAGGAGCTGTCGTCGGGGCCGAAGCCCATGCCGCGCGCCATGCGCTGCAGGTTGTGCGTTGCCGAACCCTGGGACAACGGCACGCCGAGCTCGTCGCCAAGCTCCAGCGCAAGATGCAGGTCCTTATAGGCGAGATCGAGGGCAAAGGACGGCGGCGAATATTTGCCCAGAAGCGCGCGCAGCGAGAAGTTCTTCACCGCATTCGAGTTGCCGCTGGCGTTGGCGATCACGTGCAGGAGCTTGTCCGGATCGAGGCCCGCGCTGGTGCCCAGCATCATGCCCTCGCTGAGCGCGGCCATGTTGCAGAAGGACAACATGTTGTTCACCAGCTTGGCCACCGTGCCGCTGCCCAGCCCGCCCATGTGGATGACGTTGGCGCTGAACGACTGCAGCACCGGCAGCGCGTCGTCGAATACCTTCCTGTCGCCGCCCACCATGATGGCGATGGTCGCCGCCTCGGCGCCGGTCGTGCCGCCGCTCACCGGCGCATCGAGCATGGCGATGCCCTTGGCGGCCATCGCGGCGCCGATCTTCTTCACCATCGCGGGCGCATTGGTGCTGAGGTCGACGTAGGTCTGGCCCTTGCCGATGTTGGCCAGGATGCCGCCGTCGCCCAGGGTCACCGCCTCGACATCCTTGGGCATGGGCAGTGACGTCATCACCACGTCGGCGCCCTTGGTGACGTCGGCCACCGACTTGGCGGCGGTGGCGCCGAGATCGGTGCAGGTCTTCACCGCGGCGGGGTTCAGGTCGAACACGCTCACCTGGTGATTGCTGCGCTTGACGATATTGCGGCACATGGGGCCGCCCATGTTGCCGACGCCGATGAATCCGACCTTCACTGCTTCCTCCCCGAACGAATGTGACGGCCGACTATACGACAGAATCCGCCGTGCCCAGTGTTTCGCGTTGCGGCGCGGCGAGGCAATATGAATGCAAGACAGGGAGGACCAACCAACCGATGGCGCGCAACAAGCTGCATCCGATTCCGCATCCGCCGCGCACGCCGGTGCTGGGCAACATGCTCACGGTCGACGGCGGCGCGCCGATCCAGGACCTGATGCGCATCGCGCGCGAGCAGGGCCCGATCTTCTGGCTCGACATGATGGGCACGCCGCTGGTCGTCGTATCGGGCGCCGACCTGGTGGCCGAGCTGTGCGACGAGAAGCGCTTCGACAAGGCGGTGCGCGGCTCGCTCCGTCGGGTGCGCATGCTGGGCGGCGACGCCCTCTTCACCGCCGAGACTCAGGAGCCGAACTGGCAGAAGGCGCACAACATCCTGCTGCCGACCTTCGCGCATCGCATGATGCAGACCTACCACGAGGGCATGCTCGACATCGCCGAGCAGCTCGTCACCAAGTGGGAGCGCCTGAACGCCGACGAGGAGATCGACGTGGTGCGCGACATGACCGCGCTCACCCTCGACACGATCGGGCTGTGCGGCTTCAACTACCGCTTCAACTCGTTCTACCGCAGCGACAACCATCCCTATGTCGAATCGCTGGTGCGCGCGCTGGAAGCGGTGATGAAGATGCGCGGCCTGCCGCTGGAAGACATTACCCAGCGCAAGAGCCGCCGCAAGCTCGAGCAGGATGTCGACTTCATGAACGGCATCGCCGACCGCATCATCCGCGAGCGCCGTGAGGTCCCCGCCGAGGACGATTCCAAGCCCGACCTGCTGGGGTTCATGTTGAGCGGCATCGACAAGCAGAGCGGCGAGCGGCTCGACGACGTCAACATCCGCTACCAGATGAACACCTTCCTGATCGCCGGGCACGAGACGACAAGCGGGATGCTGTCGTTCGCGGTCTATTTCCTGCTCAACAATCCGCATGTGATGCAGAAGGCCTACGAAGAGGCCGATCGCGTGCTGGGTCGCGACATCAACACCAAACCCAGCGCGAGCCAAGTCAACCAGCTCGTCTATATCGGCCAGATCCTGAAGGAGTCGCTCCGGCTGTGGCCGACCGCGCCGGCCTTCGGGCTGTACCCCTATCAGCACGAGACGATCGGCGGGAAATACAAGCTCCGCAAGCGCACCTTCGTCACCGTGCTGACCGCGATGCTGCATCGCGACAAGTCGGTGTGGGGCCCGCAGGCCGAGGTGTTCAATCCCGACAATTTCGCGCCCGAGCGCGAGGCCAAGATGGCGCCGCACGCCTACAAGCCGTTCGGCAACGGCCAGCGCGCCTGCATCGGCCGGCAGTTCGCCCTGACCGAGGCCACGCTGGTGCTGGGGTTGATCCTGCAGCGCTTCCGGCTGGTCGATCACACGCGCTACCAGCTCAAGATCAAGGAATCGCTCACCATCAAGCCCGAGGGGTTGGTGATGCGCGTGCGGCTGCGGCCGGATGTCGTGCGCGGTTCGGGCGTCTCCGTCGCGGCCAAGCCCGCGCCGCGGAAGGTTGCGCCAAAGAAGAAGGCGGCGAGCCACGGCGCCAAGCTCACCGTGCTGTTCGGCTCCAACATGGGCACCGCCGAGGAGCTCGCGCGCTCGATCGCCGAGGCGGGCGAGGCGCAGGGCTTCACCACGACCCTGGCCAGTCTCGACGATCAGGCGGGCAAGCTTTTAGCCGAGGGCGCGGTGGCGATCGTCTGTGCCTCCTACAATGGCGGGCCGCCGGACAATGCCGGCGCCTTCTTCAAGAGCCTGCGCGAGGCTGAGCCCGGCGCGCTGAAAGGCGTGCGCTACACCGTGTTCGGTTGCGGCAATCGCGACTGGGCCTCGACGTACCAGGCGGTCCCGCGCCAGATCGACGAGCTTTTGGCCGAAAAGGGCGCGGAGCGGATCTACGCCCGCGGCGAAGGCGACGCCAAGGAAGACCTCGACGGCCACTTCCAGGCATGGAACGAACCGCTGCTGCCGGCGCTGGCTGAAAAACTCGGCGTCAAGCTCGAACCCGACGGGGCTGCGGCGCCCGAGCCGCTCTACCAGGTGCAGGCGGTCGACAAGCCGCCGGCCAATCTCCTGATCGGCGGCGCGGGCGCGCTGCCGATGCGCGTCCTGGTGAACCGCGAGCTGCAGGCTGCCGGCAAGTCGGGCCGCAGCACGCGGCATATCGAGGTCTTGTTGCCCGACGGCGTCAGCTACCGCGCCGGCGATCATCTCAGCATCGTGCCGCAAAACGGCGCGGCGTTGGTCGAGCGCGCGATCCGGCGTTTCGGCTTCGCGCCGGGGGCGCATGTGATGCTGGCGGCCGCCGAAGGAAGACGCGCGGCGCTGCCGGTCGGCGAAGCGATCGCGGTTCATCGCCTGCTGTCGGACTTCGTCGAACTGCAGCTCCCGGCCACGCGCAAGCAGATCCAGACCATGGCCCAGCACACGCGCTGTCCCTTCACGCGACCCAGGCTCGAGCAGCTTCTGGACGAGGAGCATTTCAGGGCGGAGGTCCTGGGCAAGCGCACATCGGTGCTCGGCCTGCTGGAGCAGTATCCGGCGTGCGAGCTGCCGTTCGCCGCCTTCCTCGAAATGCTGCCGCTGATGACGCCGCGCTACTATTCGATCTCGTCCTCGCCGCTTGCCGACGGCACGCGCTGCTCGATCACCGCGGCCGTGGTCGAGGGCCCGGCGCGCTCGGGGTCGGGCGTCTATGAGGGCGTCTGCACCAGCCATCTGGCGCGCCAGGCGCCCGGCGGCACGCTGCAGGCCTTCGTCAAGGACACCAAGGTGGGTTTCCGCCTGCCGGTCGATCCGATGGCGCCGATCGTCATGATCGGGCCAGGCACGGGCCTGGCACCCTTCCGCGGCTTCCTGCGCGAGCGCGCCGCCCTCAAGGCGCAGGGCCAGAGCCTGGGACCGGCGATGCTGTTCTTCGGCTGCCGTCATCCCGAGCAGGACTTCATCTATGCCGACGAGCTCGCGGAACACGTCCGGGCGGCTATCGTTGACCTGCACGTCGCATTCTCGCGCCATGACGGGAAGAAGACCTACGTGCAGGATCTCCTGAAGGACCAGGCTGACCGCGTGCGAACCCTGATCGAACAGGGCGCCATCGTCTATGTCTGCGGCGACGGCGGACGCATGGAACCTGACGTCAAACGCGCACTGGCGGCGCTGCTCGGCGAGGCTGGAGTGGCGAAGCTCGCGGCCGACAACCGCTACGTGCTCGACGTGTGGGCGGGCAGCTGAGCCTTTCCGCGAACCGGGACGCCGAGCGCGCCCGCGACCTGCGCCGCATCAAGCTGGCGGCGACGGCGTTGCTGGTCTTCACCGCGGCGCTGTTCGTCGTGGCGCGGCACTTCGAGCCGACGCACTGGGCCTGGGGCTACGTCGCCTCCTTTGCCGCGGCGGCGACCGTGGGCGGGATCGCCGACTGGTACGCCGTGGTCGCCCTGTTCCGCCGGCCGCTCGGACTGCCGATCCCGCACACCGCGATCATCCCGCGCAACCACCTGCGCATCGCCGATACC
>DASZJU010000588.1:0-4061 GCA_035947815.1 Reyranella sp. | reverse complement strand
CTGCCTCATGTGCAACGCCGGCGGACAGTGGGGCCTGGCTCCCGACCCTGGCTGATCGAGTGCCGGCGCGTCGGACCGGTGATCCGCACGTTGGAGCGTAGCGTCGATCCACTCTTTCGCGTCGCCGGCCTGACTCTCGAGTGAGAAGCTTTGCTCCCGGTCTGTGAAATCCTTCATACCGTAAGCCCTCGGACGGCTTCATTTCCCGCAACAGCAACCGGCCGAAGCGAGCGGAGAAAGCGATGAGAGCGATTATCGGCATTTGCACAATGGTCATTGGTCTCGGGCTAGCCGGATTGGCGGTAAGCACTCACAGCTATAGCGCTCCCAATGCGTCTGAACCCGGGGTGCCAGCAGCTGCCGAGGACGGCGGCCGTGCATGCCTGATCGATTACGATACGCATTGCAGCATTCTTAGGTAGCCACAGGTGTCGCCGGCTGTCCGGACCCGCGCTTTTCTGGCGCGAACTGCCCGAACGTGTGACGTGATACCCCGCGCAAGGACGGGCTTGCCCGCAATTGCTGGATAGGTGCCGGCATGTCGTCAGGGGTGATGCCGCGGTGCGTGGCGTGCGCGGCCTGACGCGGAGGGGGGTGGCAGGGTAGCGTTCCGGTAGCGAGGGGCAAGCACGGCGCCGAGCACAACTTGGCGGTTCCGCATCGACGCCGTGCCCCACACCGTGCTGGGCACGCATGCAGGGACAATATCCCGGCAATCAAGGCTTTCGTCTACGTGGCGCCTACAGCTCCGCACATGGCGATGCTGCGTCAGCCCGGCTGTTTGTGTGTGCCGGTTGCCGCGCCCAGAGCTTGATCTGCAGCTGTTGCGATCGCGGGCAAATCTACTGTGCCGGAGACTGCGCCGCGCGAGCCCGGCATCGCGCGCAGCGTGCTGCCGGGCGGCGCTATCAGACCAGCCGTCGGGGGCGGCTCGCGCATGCCGATCGGACGCGTCGCTATCGGGCGCGCTGCAAAAATGTGACGCATCACGGTTCACCCGCACCGCCGCTGGATGATCTGTTGCCGCCCAGCTCGCCGGCGATCGCGAGCGACGCAGCGATCCCGGCGGAGCGGCCCCGGCACGCGACATCGCACTGCCATTGGTGCGGGCGTCGCTGCCCGGAATTCGTCCGTCGGGAGTTCCTGCGCCGCCGCCTCGATCGTCGCGGCCTGGTGCGACACGACCGGACAGGACCGAACCATGGTCACGCCGCCTGACATCGAGGCGCAGATCCTGCGCTACTACCACGCCGAGAAGTGGCGCGTCGGCACCATCGCCGGTCAGCTGCACGTGCATCATAGCGTGGTGACGCGCGTGCTGGCTCAGGCGGGGTTGCCCAGGATCGGCCCGCCAGCCCGGCCGTCGCAGATCGACGCGTATCTGCCGTTCATCCGCCAGACGCTGGATACGTTTCCGACGCTGACCGCCAGTCGGCTGTATGTGATGGTGCGCGAGCGCGGCTATCGCGGCAGCCCGGATCACTTCCGCCACGTGATCGCCTGCCATCGGCCGCGTCCGAAGGCTGAGGCGTATCTGCGATTGCGTTGTCTCCCCGGCGAACAGGCGCAGGTCGACTGGGGACATTTCGGCCATCTTGAGATCGGCCGCGCACGCCGCCCATTGATGGCGTTCGTCATGGTGTTGAGCCATGCGCGCCAGATCTTCCTGCGCTTCTTCCCGGACGCCAGGATGGAGAACTTCCTGCGCGGCCACGTCGCCGCGTTTACCGCATGGCACGGTGTTCCCCGTGTCGTACTGTACGACAATCTCAAAAGCGTGGTGCTGGAACGGCGCGGCGACGCGATCCGTTTCCATCCGACCCTGCTGGGCTTTGCCGGGCAATATCGCTATGAACCGCGCCCCGTGGCGGTCGCGCGCGGTAACGAAAAAGGTCGCGTCGAGCGCGCCATCCGATACGCTCGCGATGCGTTTTTTGCTGCCCGACGCTTCAAAGATCTCGATGACCTCAATGCCCAGGCCGAGGTCTGGTGCAACGGCCCTGCCGCCGACCGACGCTGCCCCGATGAACCTGACCGCACGGTCCGCGAGGTGTTCGCTGAGGAAGTGGCTCGCCTGCTGCCGCTGCCCGACAATCCGGCGCCGCTGCTCGAACATGTCGCGGTCACTGTCGGCAAGACGCCCTATGTCCGCTTCGACCTGAACGATTACTCGGTTCCCCACAACTACGTCCGGCGCGCTCTGACCGTTCTCGCCGATCCACACGAGGTGCGCATCGTCGACGGCGCCGAGGTGCTCGCCTGCCACCGGCGCAGCTACGACAAGGGCGCGCAGATCGAGGATGTCGCCCACGTCCAGAGGCTGGTCGAGCAGAAACGCGCAGCTCACCAGCATCGCGCCACGGACCGCCTCGCGCAGGCGGCTCCCGCCAGCCAGATCCTGCTGATCCGCGCCGCCGAACGCGGCGCCAATCTCGGTGCCATCACCGTCGCTCTGATGCGGCTGCTCGATCGTACCGGCGCCGCCGATCTGCAGCTCGCCATCCTCGACGCGCTGGAGCGCGATGTGCCGCATCCGAACGCCGTGCGCCTCGCCCTCGAACGTCGGCGAGAACAGCGTGGTGAAGCACCGCATGTCGCCGTCGTGCTGCCCGCGCATGTGCAGGCGCGTGATGCGCCGGTGCAGCCGCATGCACTCGAAACCTATGACCAACTGAAGGAGCAGCCCGATGACTGAGCTCGACACAATGCGCGCCCGCGCCGAGGCGCTTCATCTGCACGGCCTGGTGTCGCACTGGCCCGAAGTCGCGACCGAAGCCTGGGTCGCCCCGCTGCTCGATTGGGAGGAGAACCAGCGCGCCTGCCGCAGCCTGGAGCGTCGGCTGAAGACCGCCCACATCGGCCGCTTTAGGCCACTATGTGACTTCGATTGGAACTGGCCCAAGCGCTGCGACCGCGCCGCCATCGACGCGCTGATGGCGCTCGACTTCCTGGCCGAGGCCACCAACGTCGTGCTGGTCGGACCGAACGGCGTCGGCAAGTCGACGCTGGCACAGAACATTGCCCACCAGGCGCTGATCCACGGGCACACCGTGCTGTTCACCAGCGCCGGCCAGCTGCTTGGCGATCTCTCCGCGCTCGACAGCGATTCTGCCCTGCGCCGACGCCTGCGCCACTATGCTCGCCCGCAGCTGCTGGTGATCGACGAGGTTGGCTATCTCTCCTACTCCAACCGCCATGCCGATCTGATGTTCGAGCTGATCTCGCGCCGCTACCAGAACAAGAGCACGCTGGTCACCACCAATCGCCCGTTCGCCGAGTGGCGCGAGGTATTCCCCAACGCCGCCTGCGTCGTCTCGCTGGTCGACCGCCTCGTCCACAATGCTGAGATCATCGCCATCGAAGGCGAATCGTATCGGCTCAAGGAAGCCCGCGAACGCGCCGACCAGCGCACTCGTCAGCGCCGTGGAACCAGGTCATGAGCAAGTCGCCGCAGACACGGCCATTGGGGCCAGCCCATCTCCGTCCGATCACCATTGAAATCCCCACCACCTGGTCGCCCGAACAGGCGCTCGCCGTGTACGAACTGCTCGACGACCTGCGAGAGAAAATCTGGGATCGCTATCATCACACACTGCAAGACCTGCTCCAGCAGCAGCTGCAATCCCCCCGGCATCGGTGACGGCGACGCTTCAGTGAACCCCAATCAGTCAAGAGCATTCTGACCGTCGCCCGCCGGCCACCCAGTACCACTGCTCGCGACGGATCCCCAACAAAACAATCCTGTTGTTCGATCAAGACGGCCATCCCGTCGTCCCGACCTGCGTTCCCACAACTCGCCGCGCACAGTGGCGGTCCAACATGCCCGAAGGGCACCGCCGAAGGCGGCGCGAAGCGTGCTGGACGGCCACGAGCACGGCGGCATCATCGCCCCAGAAGGACGCCGACTACCAGGATCCCGCGCCGTTTATACGCGGGTCTTCACCGCCGCTAACAGCGCGCCACGGGTGCATGCCGAGCTTGCCGCCAAGGGCATTTCTGTTGGCTGCAAGCGGGTTGCGCGGTTGATGACGCAGGCCGGTCTTGCCGGTGTCAGCCGACGC
>DASZJU010000587.1:0-5523 GCA_035947815.1 Reyranella sp. | reverse complement strand
GCCCCCAGCCAGAAGCGCGAGGCCCGCAAGAAGATCGTGCAGGCGCTGAAGACGCTCAACTGGACGGGCAAGACGCGCTGCGTGCGCATCAACGACCTCACCACCGAGTACGCCTTCGAGGACATCATCGAGGTCGTCGAGGGCGCCGGCGAACATCTCGACACCATCATGATGACCAAGGTCATGACACCGGCCGACGTGCTGTTCGCCGACAAGCTGCTGCACCAGCTCGAGAAGAAGTTGCGGCTCCAGCGCCGCATCGGCCTCGAAGCCCTGATCGAGGAGGTCGAGGGCATGCAGAACGTCGATGCCATCGCCAAATGCTCGCCGCGGCTGGAATGCCTGGTGTTCGGAATGGGCGACTTCTCGGCGTCGATGGGGGTCACCAACAAGAACGTCGGTACCAATGACGGCTATCCCGGCGACCTCTGGCACTATGCGCGCTTCCGGCTGGTCATGGCCTGCCGCGCCGCCGGCATCGATCCGGTCGACGGCCCCTTCGCCGACTTCCGCAATGCCGAAACCTATCGCGAGGAGTGCCGGCGCTCGATGATCCTGGGCTGCGTCGGCAAGTGGGCCATCCATCCCGCGCAGATCGACATAGCGCTCGACGTCTATTCGCCCAAGGCCGAGGACGTCGCCCGCGCTAGGATGCTCGAGAAGGCCTATGCCGAGGCCGAGGCCAAGGGGTTGGGCGCCATCAATGTCGACGGCGTCATGGTCGACGTGGCTTCCATCCGTATCCTGCGCAATACGGTGCTGAACAAGGCCGACCTCTACGGGATGTAGTTCGATGCACGAACCACACCTCACCCTGAGGAGGGCGCGCAGCGCCCGTCTCGAATCGGGCGGAGTAACCTCCGCCCTGTGGTGGGCAACAGGCACCGAGTCTGCGGCCCATCCTTCGAGACGGGCGCCTACGTCGCGCTCCTCAGGATGAGGTCGTCGTCTTAGTCGAGCCGTAGGGTCATGCACCGCGCGATCGTGCCGGTGGCCACCATGCTGGCCATCCAGGTGATGATCTCGCTCAGCGTGCTGGCGCTCAGCGTCATGATGCCGGCGGTCGCCCGGGATCTCGCGATCGACCCCAAGCTGGTCGGCATCTTCACGGCCATCATCTACGGCGTCGCCGCCGTCACGGCGCTGGCCGCCGCCGAGCCCATCGTGCGGTTGGGCGCGGTGCGGATCTGCCAGGCCGCGCTCCTGATGGCAGCGATCGGGCTTGCCTTCAATGCGCTGTCGATGGTCGCGGCGACGGTGATCGCCGTGATCTTCATCGGTGCCGCACAAGGGCCGATCAATCCCGCGTCGGCGCATGTCCTGGCGCAGAGGGTGCCGCGCGAGTGGTTCGGCATGGTGTTTTCGCTGAAGCAGACCGGCGTGCCCATTGGCTTCGCCCTGGCCGGGCTGATCTTTCCACTGTTGCTGCAGCTCGTGGGTTGGCGCGGCGCCAGCCTGGTCGCGGCGGCCGCGGCCGTCACCACCGCGCTCGTCGTCGAGCTCTTACGCTCGAGCCTCGACGCGGTGGTCAGGGCGAGCAAGCCATCCGTCGGGATCGGGCGGTCGGTCCGCTTCGTGTTCGCCCATCGCGAGCTGCGCGTGCTCGGCCTGTCGGCGATCATCTACGTCGTCGCCCAGCACACCTTCACCTTCTACCTGGTGACCTACCTCTACGAACATTGCGGCCTCAGCATCGCCCGTGCGGGCTTCCTGCTGTCGGCCTCGCAACTCGTGGGCACGGCGGTGCGGTTGGTGAGCGGCGGCGTGAGCGATCGCCTGCCACGCATGCAACTGCTGGGCTGGACCGGCATCGGCATGACGGCAGGCTGCATCGCCATCGGCCTGCTGGAACGGGATACGCCCTTCTGGCTGATCGCCTTGGCGGTCGTGGGCTACGGTGCGGTCGTCATCAGCTGGAACGGCACCTCGCAGGCCGAGTTCGCCCATCTCTCGCCGCCAGGCGAGGCCGCGGCCGTGGCCGCGGTGCAGACCGCGCTCGCCTTCTCGGGCGCCGTCATCGGCCCGCCGATCTTCGCCCTGATCGCTTCGCTTGTGAGCTATCGCGCCGCCTTCTTCGCCGTCGCCGCCTGCGTGCTGGTCGCCGCGATCTGGCAGATCGCCGTGGCGCGGAGCCGAAGCAAAGGTCCCTCGCTACGCTCGGGATGACAATTACGCTCGCTCTACCGATCCGGACCGTGAGAGACGTATTGCCGATCGCCCGAGGTCGGCTGGTAGAACACGTCGACCATCTTGCCGCTATAGGGATCGATGAAACGTTCTTCCGTCCTGACCCAGCCTGCTCCAGGCTTCTCGCGCAACAAGGGCTTGTAGAACACCCGCTCGCAGAGTGTGCCCAGCGTGATCAACCCGCCGCCCACCAGAAGCCACAGGGGAACGACCGGGACGCCGTAAGCAGCGGTGATCGCGCTGCCGACCAACAGCAGCACGCCAAATATCAGGACGGCGAGCCGCAGCATGTCAGCCGCTCACAGGTTCCGCGACGACCGCCGTGCCATAGGCGACGATCTCGCTCATCGTCTGGCCGATTTCGGAGGAATCGAAGCGCATCATGACGATCGCGTTGGCGCCCATGGCGGTCGCGTTGGCGACCATGCGGTCGACCGCATGCCGCCTGGCTTCCTCGAGCAGCTGGGTGTATTCGTGGATCTCGCCACCGACGATCGAGCGCAGGCTGGCGACGATATTGCCGCCGATCCCCCGGCTGCGGACAACCACACCGAAGACCTGGCCCAACGTGGTTGCCACGCGCTGTCCGGCGATATTCTCGGTCGTAGCGATAATCATGCGTTTTCCTTTCGCAAGCCGGTTTCACGGCGCTCGCCAGCCTACGCCGCGGGGATAGGGGATGGTAGCGTTCGGCTCACGCATAATGGGAGGAAACGCATGAAGCGCAGTGTTGTCGCCTGGACCTTGGCGGCCGTGCTTGTCGGCGGAAGCAGTCCCATCGCGTTCGCCCAGAAGGCCGGCGGCACCCTGCGCGTCACCCATCGCGACAACCCGCCCAGCGCCTCGATCCATGAGGAGGCCACGATCTCGACCGTGATGCCCTTCATGTCGATCTACAACAACCTGGTGGTGTTCGATCCCCAGTCGAAGCAGAACGCGCCCGATCACATCGTGCCCGACCTCGCGACCGAATGGGCGTGGAACGACGACGGCACCAGGCTCACCTTCAAGCTGCGCGACGGCGTGAAGTGGCACGACGGCAAGCCCTTCACCAGCGCCGACGTGAAGTGCACGTGGGACATGCTGATCTCGCCCGAATCGAAGCTGCGCAAGAACCCGCGCAAGTCGTGGTGGTTCAACCTCAAGGAGGTGATGGTGAACGGCGACCGTGAGGTCACGTTCGTTCTCGGCCGGCCGCAGCCCTCGGTGCTGACCATGCTGGCCGGCGCCATGTCGCCGGTCTATCCCTGCCACGTCTCGCCCGCCCAGATGCGCACCAAGCCGATCGGTACCGGCCCGTTCAAGTTCGTCGAGCTGAAGCAGAACGAGTCGATGAAGGTCGTGCGCAACCCCGACTACTGGAAACCCGGTCGTCCCTACCTCGATGCGATCGAGTTCGCCATCATTGCCAATCGTGCCACCTCGGTGCTGGCCTTCGTCGCCGGCAAGTTCGACCTCACCTTCACTGCCGACCTCGGCGCTCCCCAGCTCAAGGACCTGCAGGCCCAGGCGCCGTGGGCAATTTGCGAGATGCTGCCGACCAACACCCAGGCCAACCTGCTGGTCAACCGCGACAAGCCGCCGTTCGACGATGCCAAGATCCGCAAGGCCATGGTGCTGGCGATCGACCGCGATTCCTTCACGCGCATCATCGGCCAGGGCACCAACCGCATCGGCGGCACCATGCTGCCGCCGCCGGAAGGCCGCTGGGGCATGCCGGCAGACTTTCTGGCCACTGTGGCGGGCTACGGCACCGACCACGAGAAGGCGCGCGCCGAGGGCCGCAGGATCATGGGCGAGCTGGGCTACAGCGCCGACAAGCCGCTCAAGATCAAGGTCTCGACCCGCAACATCCCGGCCTACCGCGACCAGGCGGTGATCCTGATCGACCATCTGAAGCAGGTTTACATCGAGGGCGAGCTCGAACCCCTCGACACCGCCGTGTGGTACAACCGCATGGCGCGCAAGGACTTCACCGTCGGCCTGAACGTCCAGGGCGTCGGCATCGACGATCCCGACGTGGTCTTCTACGAGACCTTCAGCTGCGGCTCGGAGCGCAACTACACCAACTATTGCAGCCCCGAGATCGAGAAGCTGTTCGAGCAGCAGTCGCGCCTGCCGGACAATGAGGCGCGTCACAAACTCGTGTGGGAGATCGACAAGAAGTTACAGGAAGATGGCGCCCGTCCCGTGATACAGCACGACTGGGGCGCCACCTGCTGGCGTCCGGAGGTCAAGGGACTGAACCTCGCCATCAATACGATCTATAATCACTGGCGGTTCGAGGACGTCTGGCTCGACCGCTAGCAAGGAGGAAACGATGAAGCTTTACATGCACCCGGTGTCCACCACCAGCCGTCCGGTGATGCAGTTCATCGCCGACAACGACATCGCCACCGACATGCAGGTGGTCGATATCCTGAAGGGCGAGCACTACGAGCCGGCCTACAGCAAGATCAATCCCAACCATCTCATCCCCATGCTCGAGGACGGCGACTTCCGCCTCACCGAGAGCGCGGCGATCCTGCGCTATCTCGCGGAGAAGACCGGATCGCCCGCCTACCCCAAGGACCTCAAGCAGCGCGCTCGGGTCAACGAGGTGTTGGACTGGTTCAACTCCAACTTCTACCGCGACTGGGGCTATGGCCTGATCTATCCGCAGCTTTTCCCGCACCTCAAGCGCGAGGACGCCAAGGTGCAGGAAGGCGTCGTTGCCTGGGGCAAGGAAAAGTCCAAGGCCTGGCTGCAAGTCCTGAACGATCACTTCATCGGCCCCAAGAACCAGTATCTGTGTGGTAACGAAATCACCATCGCGGATTACTTCGGCGCCGCCCTGGTCACCGCGGGCGAGCTGGTGCATTGCAATCTTTCGGCCTATCCCAATGTTGAGCGCTGGCTCGCCAACGTCAAAAAGCGGCCGAGCTACGCCAAGGTCTACGAAACCTTCAACGGCTTCTGCGCCTCGACCAAGGGACAGCCCTGGCAGGCGATCTGAACAGGAGAACACCCATGATCAAGGGCCTGCACCACAACGCCTACCGCTGCCGCGACTCGGAAGAGACACGGCGCTTCTACGAGGATTTCCTCGGCCTGCCGCTTGCCCATACGCTCAAGATCGAGGAGACCATGACCGGCCGCAAGACCGGCGCCGGCGTGCTGCACACCTTCTACCGGCTCGACGACGGCTCGTGCCTTGCCTTCTTCGAGGCGCCCGACATGCCGTTCGAGTTCAAGGACCAGCACGACTTCGACCTGCACATTGCGCTCGAGGTCGAGCCCGACGCCCTCGACAAGATGTTCGCCAAGGGCAAGGCCGAGGGCCGCGAGGTGCGCGGC
>DASZJU010000586.1:0-14687 GCA_035947815.1 Reyranella sp. | reverse complement strand
CATATCGCGACCCCTGCCGCCGGGCGGTTTCTCGTTAAGTCGTTGATTTCAGACGACAAAACGGCCTTTCCCGGCCGCGACGCGGCGGACCATACCAATGAGTCCCGGTTCTGTAAACGCCCTGAAATATCGCGCTTTTAGGGCCTTCTAGGGCCTTCTCGGGAGCCGGCGCCGGTCCGTTCACAGGCGCGGGACGGTCGTCTGTTAAGCTTTGCCGGATCACGGCTCATATTTCGAGAGAAACCATGACCGAAGCCAAATTTCACGTTCTCGACGGCTTCCCGCGTTCGGTTTCTCCCAGCAGCCATGCCACGGAAGCCGACGGCCTGGTCTTTCTGACCGGCCAGTTCGGACGGGATCTCGACGACCCTGCCAAGGCCTTGCCCGAGGGAATTCGGGCGCAGACCGATCTGACCCTGCGCAACATGAGCCGCGTGCTGATGGCCCTCGATCTCTCGCTGAGCCACGTGTTGCGCGTCCGCGTATTCCTGACGCACTTCAAGCGCGACTACGAGGCGATGAACGAAGTCTATGCCGGCTTCTTCCTGTCGCACGCCCGTCCGGCACGCACCTGCGTCGGCGTGACCGACCTCGTGCGCGACGCGCTGATCGAGATCGACTGCGTCGCGAAGAGGTGAGGGGCTGAGGGTGCGGGCCCCAGGGTGCCGCATGAAGCAACTTCACCAGTTTGTCACGGCAACTCAAATGAGGTGCGGCGCTAGAAGGAGCATCCTTCTCAAACGCAAGATGCGTACCGGCGATAGTGGAAAGGGAAGAGGATGCAGTCGAAGAACTCCGTCGGCGCGCGAATCGGCATGCTCGTCTTCGCGACGAGCGGCATCCAGTTCGCCAATGGATTTTTCGGGACCTTCATCGCGCTGCGAGTCGCATTGGAGGATTTCGATGCCACCATGGCTGGCCTTGTGCTCAGCAGCTATTTTGCCGGGTTCACCGTGGGCGCGTTCTGCAGCGGGAGGATCATCGAGCGGTTCGGCCACATACGCGTCTACGCCGCCTTTGCCGGCACGGTCGTTGCCGCGACCACTGCCATGCCGCTGGTGGTCGAGCCGGTGCCGTGGATGATCCTGCGCGCGATCATCGGGTTTGGCTGCGCCGGACTTTTCGTCACGACCGAGAGCTGGCTGAATGCCAAAGCCGAGCCTGAAGAGCGCGGATACGTCTTCTCGATCTACATGGTGGGCACGTTCGTCGCCATCGCGCTCGGACAGCTCCTGATCAGCCGGGTCGAGATAGAGACAGCGACGCCGTTTAACATCATTGTCGTCCTGTTCGCCGCCGCGTTGGTTCTGGTGAGCACGACCCGCGCCGAGCAACCGCACACGGTCGCTACCCAGTATCTGCCGTACGGCCAATTGTTGCGCTTGGCTCCTGTCGCGGTAGGAGGGGCGGCGCTGAGCGGACTGATCGGCGGCGCATTCTATGCGCTCGTTCCGGTGTGGATGCAGGACGAGGGTTTCGAACGCGAAACGATCGGATTGTTCATGCTCGTGGCCGTGCTTGGCGGCCTCGCCTTCCAGATTCCGGTGGGCCGGCTGTCGGACCGCTTCGACCGGCGTATCGTGCTGGTCGTGCTGAGCACAGCCCTTGCGGCAACGGCCGTCGCCCTGGTTCGGTTGCCGCATTCGGCGCTGCTGGTCCTGCCGGCCGCGGTCCTGTTCGGCGGGTTGATGTCGACCCTTTATCCGGTCTGCGTCGCGCATGCGCACGATCGCCTGCCGGCGGACCGCGTGGTGGCTGTGAGCAGCCGGCTCATCCTGGCGAGCGGTTGCGGCTCGGTTATGGGGCCGCTCGTCGGCATGAGCCTGTTGCGGCGTTTCGATATAGACGGCGTGTACTATCTCATGGCCGCTGCGGCGCTTGTCCTGGCCGTGTTGTCAGTCGGCGGAAGCCTGACTTCGGCCGCTCCCTTGCATGTTGAGAGGACTTTCAAAATCCTGGCGCCGCAGCCGACGCCGCTTGCGCACGATCCAGGCGGAATGGCCGATGAGTGAATCAAGCACGTCACCATCGCTGTCGACCGCACCTGCGTCGGCGTCACCGACCTCGTGCGCGACCTCGTCAGCCCGGCAACCGCACGCGGCAGGAGCGCATGTCCCAGGGATCACCGTCGGCGAGCAGCTTCCCCTCGCCGACAAGGGCGACAACACGCGCCAGCAGCATCATGTCGCCGACCTGCATGTAGGCGAAGTTGTTTCCCATCGTGTCACCGACAACGCGTGCGATCTTCCGCCATTCCGGGGTCGCCCGTTCGATCAGCAGGGGATCGAAGTGGTCGACTGGCGCCGAAACCAAACCCGTTGGCGCCACGACACGAAAGGGCGCGTTCTCCACCCGTAGCCGGCGCCAGTGCCCACGGGCTTCCTCCCTCTCCTGGGCTGTGATGGGCCGTTCGGTCCCGAGCAGCGTCCTCAGTCGATCTGTCGGAATGATCGAGACCGCGGGTGATCGCGCTCCCGTAACGTCGACAATGTCATACGATCGATCGCCAAGCCGGTCAGCCATGGCCAGAAAGAACGCGAGTTCCAGCGCGGAGTGGCGTCCGAACCAGATAACGAGTCGGTCATTGGTTGTCGTGACGCGGTTCCAGAACGACTCGAAGTCATCTTCAAACTCCGGCAAGTCATAAAAGCGCGCCCACCACGCCGCCCTCGCCGATGGATCGTCCGACTCGATCGGGCCGCAACTAAGATCGTCGCGACACCGAAGCACCTCCTCATCGCGGCCGGCGCCTCGGATCGCCTGATGTAGAGAGCCGCCCGCTGAGTCGCCGGGTGCAACGTGCAGTGTTCTCATTGCTCCACTTTCGCCGGGTTTGCCCGCTTACGGGTGGGGGCCCCAAGGCGCCGCGTGAAGCAGCTTCACCTCTTGCGTCATCACCAGCGGCCTGAACTTTGAGGCGAAGCCCTCGGTGAAATCGGTGTTGGCAAACACGGCCGCCCAATGCGCGCGGCGCGCCGCGTCGTCCTCGAACTTCCAGAGATGGACGATCTGGTTGATCATGCCCGTATCGCCCTGGAAGTACCCGACGAGATTCTTGTCGTGACCGCCCTTCTTCAGGGCCGGAAAGCCCAGCCCCTGGTAAAGCTTGACGGCCTCGGCCATCTTGCCGACGTAGAGCGTGTAGGTCCTGAGCTCATAGAGCGCCATGGGTGACTCCTCTTCGATTGCGCCATATTCTCCCGCACCTACGCCTCAGCATGCGGCGAGGGAGGAATCAATGCCCGACCTGTTCGAGATTATCGAGTCGACCCGCGCCATGCGGCGGCTGAAGCCGGATCCGGTGCCCGATGATTTGATCGCGAAGATCCTGCGCGCCGGCAGCTGCGCACCGAATGGCGGCAATACGCAGAAGTGGCGGTTCCTGGTCATCAAGGACCCGAAGATCAAGAAGGCGGTGCAGGTCTGGTACAAGAAGGCCTTCGACGAGGTGATCGGCCCGCGCTACCTCACCAGCCAGCCGCCGCCGGGCGTCACCAAGGAACGCTATCTTCGCCAGCATGCCGCGGTGGAATATCTGACCGACCACTTCCACGAGGCGCCGGTGTGGATCGTCGCCTGCCTCGAGGACGGACCCAATCCCAACCGGGCGGCCGGCTCCTCGATCTACCCGGCGGTCCAGAACATGGTGCTGGCGGCGCGGGCGCTCGGCCTCGGCACCACACTCACGACCCGGCATCTCCTCCACGAGAAGGAAGCCGAGGCAGCTCTTGGCTTGCCGAGCGGCGTGCACTCCTACGCGATCCTCCCGATCGGCTACCCGATGGGCAAGTTCGGCCCGGTCGGCCGCGGCCCGCTCAACGAGATCGTCTACCAGGACCGCTGGGGCGAGCCCTATCGCGCCGTCTAGCCCAGGAAGCGTCGGAACTGCTGCAGCGCGAACGCCGGTCGCTCGCGCACGGAGGCGTGGCCGGCCAGGGGCACTTCGACGATCCCCTTGCTGCCCGGGATGTTCTCGTTCATCCACTTGGCCGCGTCCTTGAAGGGCTGGCCCTCATTGGAGCCGAGCATGATCATCGTGGGCATCTTCATGCGCTTGGCCTGCTCCTGCGCGTCGACCATCGCCAGCATCTCGCACGCGAGCGCATAGCCCTCGCCGCTGCAAGCCGCCCAGGACTCTTTCACGTAGCGTACATCCGGGCCGTTCTCGTCGAGCGAGGCCTGGGTGAAGAAGATCTTCTCCAGCATCGGGATCAGGCTCGCGACACCGTTCTGCCGCGCCAGGCCGGCCCGCACCGGCCAATTGGCGCGCGCCTCGTCGTTGTAACGCGGTGTGCAGTCGCACAGGATCACCCGGTCCACCATCTCGGGGTAGGTGCCGGCGAAATGCTGGGCCATGGAACCGCCCATGGAAATGCCGGCAATGTGGGCCTTCGCCACGCCCTCGCGCAGCATCAGGGCGCGCAGCTGCTCGGTGAGCTCCGCTTCGCCATATTGCCCCTTGGGCAAGGGCGTATCGTGGTGGCCGGGCAGGCTGTAGCTGAAAAGCTCGAACTGGTCCGTCAAGGGCTCCAGCACATCCCAGAAGTGCCAGTCCATGCCCAGGCAGTGGATCAGCACCAGCGGCTTGCCCTTGCCCCGGCGGTGCACTTTCACATCGGCGGGGTCGAGTGGCTTGGGATTCCAGTCCATGGATCATCTCTCCTTGCGTGGTCGTTCAGGCTGCGAAGCAATCGGAGAGCGGATAGAGGTCGAACCCCGCCTTGCGGCCCGTGCGCTGGGCGCTGGTTGCCGGCGCGATGTCGACCACCCAGGTGTTGGCGTCGAAACGATAGCCGTGCACCCGATCGGCCTCGCGCGAGACGACGAAGAGCAGCGGCGCCACCATGTCGTCTGGCTCGACCAGCTTCGCGGCCTTGCCGGTGGTGGACCATTCGCGCATTTCCTTGGCCATGCCCGGCGTGTTGGCGCCGGCGCCGGGATTGACGATGTTCACCGTCACGCCCGTACCTACGAGTTCCTTGGCCCAGATCTCCGTGGCCATTTCCAGCGCCGCCTTGGATGGGCCATACGGCACGCTGCCCGCGCGGTTCATGGTATCGAGCTTGGTGGTGACGTTGATGATCCGTCCCCAGCCGCGCGCCATCAGGATCGGCGCGACGCGGCGGGCCAACTGGTCGGCCACCATGTAGTTGGTATCCATGGTGTTCTGGACGATCTCGTCGGTGAGCTCCCAGAACTTCCTGGGGCCTTTCACGAAGCGCTCGGGGTCGGTGTAGGTAAAGGTGAGGCCGGCGTTGTTGACGAGAATGTCGAGCCCGCCGAAACGCTGCTGTGCTGCGGCCACAACCTCGTCGCAGGCGGCCGGCTTGCGCAGGTCGAGCGCCATGCAGTGCAGGGCGCCGGCGTGATTGCCGGCGTCGCGTTGCAGGGCCGGCATGTCGTCGGCGATATGGCCGACCGCCACCACCTTGCGTCCGGTCCGCAACAGGCCGAGCGACATGGCCCTGCCCAGGCCGCGCAGGCCGCCGGTGACGATTGCGATCTCGGGCGCGACTTCGGCACTGGTCATTGGGGCGCTCATTGCTTGGCCAGTCCCATTGGGTAGCGCAGCTCGCCGGTGCGGTATTCGGCCGGATGCAGCACCACTTCGGCCGAGGGGCTGGTGAACTGGTCCATGCCCTGGCCCTTGAGGCCGCGGAACTGCACGGTCAGCAACCGCCCGTGGTCCCACTCCCCGTCGGGTCCGAACTTCACGTCGCCGACGATGGTCTTGAAGGTGTTGGCATGCAGGAACTTGGCCATCTTGTCCTGGTCGAGGCCACCGGTGCCGGTCACCGCCTGATCGAGGATCTGCATGGTGCAATAGGTGAAGGGCGGAACGTAGTAGCCGTGCGGATCGATGCCCTTTTCCTTGGCGAGCGGCTGGTACTTCTTCAAGAGCGGCGCCACTTCGGGGAACTTGTCGGCGACCGCCGGGCAATAGAGCTCGTAGCTCACCACGTCGTTCAGCATGTCGCCGAGATCGCCCTGCAGCGAGGCCGCCTGGGTGCCGACCATGCCGCCGCCGAACAGCTTGGGGCTGAAATTCAATTCCCGCGCGGCGCGGATCAGGCCCGACGTGTCGACTGGATAGCTGCCGACATAGACAAGGTCGGGGTTGGCCGTGGCGATGCCGCGGATCACCGGCCCGAAGTCGACCGTCGAGGGCGGATAGGTGCGGTCGTACACGATCTTCAGGCCACGCTTCTTGGCCTCGTCGCGCGCGCCCTCCACGGCACTCTTGGAGAACTCGGCGTCGGCGCCGACCAGCGCCACCGTCGTGGGCGGTGGCTTCATGCCCATCGCCACGTCGAAGAAGCCCTCGCTGATCGAGGCCTTGCCGTGCGGGCCGTACGGCATGGTCTGGAAGAAGCGCGGGTACTTGAACTTGTCGTTGATGGCCAGCGCCAGCATGCAGAACACCACCTTGCCGCGCTGCATGGCGATCGGCATCGCCGGCACCGTGAGGTTGGTGCCGTTGGTGACGATGAGATCGACTTTGTCGACGTCGAGCAGCTTGGTGTAGATCGGCGGTACGTTGGCGGGGTTGGATTGATCGTCGTAGGTCACGAGCTGCACGGGGCGGCCGATCATGCCGCCTTTGGCATTCACGTCGTCGGACCAGATCTGCATGGTCAGCAGCGCCTGCTTGCCGATGGCGGCCAGCCCGCCCGACTGCGGGATGGAGAATCCGATCTTGATCGGATCGGCGGCCCAGGCGATCCGGCTGTGTGCGACGGCGACGCCGCCGAGCGCGCCGGCAACGGCTGAGCGGCGGCCGATCAGGTTTTTAGGCATGAGCGTTCCCCTTTACAGTCCCATATAAAATTTCTTGATGAGTTCATTGTCGTTCAGCTCGCCGGCGGAGTTGCCGGCGAACACGATCCGGCCATGGACGATCACATAGCCGCGATCGGCGATGGTGAGCGCCTGGTGAAAATTCTGCTCGGCCATCAGCACAGTCAACCGCTTCTCTTCCTTCAGCTCCTTGATCTTCGCGATGGTGCGCTTGACCATCAATGGCGCGAGCCCAACCGAAGGTTCGTCGACCAGCAGGATCCTGGGCTCGCTCATCAGCGCGCGGCCCAGCGCCAGCATCTGCTGCTCGCCGCCGCTCATGCTGCCGGCCAGTTGCGCGCGGCGCTCCTTGAGCCGCGGGAAAGCTTCGAAGCAGAAGTCGATGTTGCGCGGCAGCACCTTGCGCGCCAGGCGGCGGGAGGCGCCGATGGTGAGATTCTCCTCGACCGACAGCCGCGGAAACAGCCGGCGCCCCTCCGGCACCATCACGACGCCGAGCGCCACGATATCTTCGGTCTGGGCCCCGGCCAGTTCGTGCGCGATGCCATCGATCTCGAGCTTGATGCTGCCGGCGGTCGGCGCGAGCAGGCCCATGACACAGCGCATCAGCGTCGACTTGCCGTTGCCGTTGGTGCCGAGCAGAGCCACCGTCTCGCCGCTCCGCACCTCCATCGAGAGATCCTCGATGACGCGGACCTGGCCGTAGCCGGCGGACAGGTTGCTGATCGACAGGCTACTCACCGAGATACGCCTTCAATACTTCCGGATTGGCGGTCACCTCGTCCGGATTGCCGTCCGCCACCTTGCGGCCGGCCACCACGCAAATCAGGCGCTGCGAGAAGGTCATGACGGCGCGCATGATATGCTCGATCATGATGATGGTGACGCCCTGGGCGCTCAGCTGCAGCAGAAGGGCGACGATTTCGTCGACCTCGCCATGGGAAAGCCCGGCCATCGCTTCATCGACAATCATCAGCCTCGGGCTCGCCGCCATGGCGCGGGCAAGTTCCAGTTTGCGCATCTCGATCTGGGTGAGCTCGCGCGGCAGGCGATCGGCCTTGCCTTTGAGCCCCACCATCTCGAGCAGTTCCGGCATGCCGGCGGCACCGCTGCGGCCGGCATACACCGTCGCCACCCGAAGGTTGTCGGCCACCGTCAGACTGCCGAAGGGCCGCGGCAACTGGAAGCTGCGGACGAGGCCGAGACGCGCGCGCTGGTGCGGCGGCAGTCCGTCGATCCGCCGGTCGTCCAAGGTCACGCTGCCGGCGCTGATCGGCAAGGTACCGCTGACGCAGTTGACGAGCGTGGTCTTGCCGGAGCCGTTGGGTCCGATGAGGCCCAGTCGCTCGCCCGGCATCACGTGGAGCGAAATATCATCGAGCGCGGTGAAGCCGCCGAACTGCTTGGTGAGCCCGTTCACGGCCAGCAGGGGCTGCGTCATGCCCGCCTCCGCAGGTTGCGGACGAGGCCGACGATGCCGTTGGGGGCGAGGGTGATGAAGGCCACCATCAGCAGTCCGACCAGCATCAGATTGAAGGCCGACGAGATGGTGACCATGGCCGTCTGCTGCACCGTCGTCAGCAGCACGGCGCCGACCACCGGCCCGATCCAGCTGCTCGTCCCACCGATCAGCGGCATGGCGATGGTGTTGACGGCATAGGAAAGATTGAAAGCCGAGGGCGGATCGAGATAGGCGACGTAGAACGGCAAGGGCGCGCCGGCCATGCCCATCAGTGCGCCCGACAGCACGGTGACCAGCAGCTTCAGCCGCAAGGTCGGCACGCCATAAGCCTCGGCGACCAGTTCGTCGTCGCGGATGGCGGAAAGGCCGAGACCGACCGTCGAACGCTCGATGGTCCGCGCCAGCGCCACCGCAGCGACCGCCATGGCCAGCATGACGTAGAAGAGATACTCGACGTAGCTGCCGCCCCACGGGCCCTCGCTCGGCCGCAGCAGATATGCCCCCGACGCGCCGCCGACGAACTCCCAGTTGGTCACCGCCGCCTGGGCGACGATGGCCAGCGCCAGCGTGGCGATGGAGAAGAACACGCCGCGCAGCTTGAGGGTCAGGTACCCCATGGCCAGGCCGACCGCGCCCGCGGCCACGGCGCCCGCCAGAATCAGCACCGGCAAGGGGACCTCGACGAGCTTGTTGATGGCCACCGAAACGTAGGCGCCGAGCGCAAAGAAGGCGGCGGTGCCGAAGTTGATGTAGCCGGCATAGCCGCCCAGCAGGTTCCAGGCGGTGGCGAGCAGGATGTATTGCGCCACCGCGTAGCCCATGAAGAACACGTACTCATTGGTGACCAGGCGGCCGGCCAGCCACAGCGCCAACACCAGCATCCCGCCGAGCGCCCAGAACCACGCATTGCTCACAGCTTGCGCCCCAGCAGGCCGCTGGAACGGAAGGCGAGCGTCGGCAGCAGGAAGCCGAAGGCGATCGCCGGCGCCCACGACGGGTTCCACATGTCCGAGACGATGCTTTCGGTGATGCCGAGGATGATGCTGGCCAGCAGCATGCCGTAGAAGCTGCCCATGCCGCCCAGCACCACGACCGCAAAGGCGCGGCCGATGAAGTCGCGGCCGATGCTGGGCTCGACCGGCTCGATGATGATGAGCAGCGAGCCCGCGACGGCGGCGGTGGCCGTGGCGAGGCCGAAGGCGAGCGTCTTGATCCGCGTCGGGCTCACGCCCATCAAGCGCAAGGCCACCGGGTCCTGCGAGACCGCCTGGATCGCCCGGCCGGTGAAGCTGCGCGTCAGGAACTGATGCAACAGCCCGATCATGCCGATCGAGACGAAGAAGGGCACCAGCATCCGCCCCGGCAGGGTGATGCCGCCAAAGGTGAGGCTGGCGCCGATGTAGGGCGCCGCCACCGAGCGGTAGTCGGCGCCTGCGGTGAGCACCAGCGCGACCTCGGTGATGAACAGTATGCCGAAGAAGAACGCCAGGCCCTGCAAGGCGGCGTCGCCGCGGCGCTCGAAGCAGACGTGATAGAGCCGGTAGAGAAGCGCCCCCAGCACGAAGAAGGGTGGCGCCATGACGAGCCCGGCCAGCACCGGATCCAGCCCGAGCTGGCTGTTCAGCAGCCAGGCCGCGAAGGCGCCCACGACGACGAAGGCGGGATGCGACAGGTTGGGGATGTCGAGCATGCCGAAGGCGATGGCGATGCCGAGCGCCACGGCGGCATAGAAGCCGCCCAACAGCACCCCGGCCATGACCGCGTTCAGGACGGCCAGTGGATCGAGCATCCGGTCGCTCCCCCAATACCTGCGTTGTTCGTTCTTGCCAGAATGAGCCAAGCCCGATGGCAGCGGCACGGTTTCGTTGCGCATAAGAGCTATTCCCGATTGTCCGAAATCACCCCCGAGACGCGTCGATTAATGCTGAAATCGGTCGCTTTATTTCGGACAATGCGGCACGTCTGATTTGGCGATTTCGGCATTTCTTTACGCCAAGTGCACGCGCAGCATGATCTCAAAGCGATAACGCCGTCCAAGGGAGCGCAACATGCAGTTCGGACTGTTCGGGGGCGCGAGGACCAAACGCAGCGCCGGCATCGAGGACAGCCAAGGCTACGAAAGCTTCATCGACTACGTGGTGGAGGCGGACCGGCTGGGCTTCAGGCAGTTGTTCATGGTCGAGCATCACTTTACCGGCCAAGGCCAGGTATCGGCCTCGCTGACGCTGCTGGCCTACCTCGCCGCCAAGACCCAGAAGATCCGTCTGGGCACGGCAGTGGTCGTGCTGCCCTGGCACAATCCCGTGCTGGTGGCCGAGCAGGCCGCCACGCTCGATCTGCTGAGCGGCGGACGGGTCGATTTCGGCGTGGGCAAAGGGTACCGCCAAGCCGAGTTCGACGGCTTTTGCATTCCCATGGCCGAGGCTACCGAGCGCTTCGACGAAGCGATGGAGATCATCCGCAAAGCGTGGACCAGCGAGGGCCGGTTCAGCCATCACGGCAAGCTGTGGCACTACGACAATATCGTCGTCGAGCCCGAGCCCCTGCAGCGCCCGCACCCGCCGCTTTGGCTGGCCGCCGGCAGCCACGACAGCGTCCGCCGCGCGGCGCGCGAGGGTTATAATCTGCTGCTCGACCAGCTCGCCCAGGTCGACCAGATCATCCAGCGCATCGCCATCTTCCGCGAGGAATGCCAACGCATCGGCCGCGCCTACGATCCCAACATGGTGGCGACCTCGCGCGCTTTGCAGATGATCCACAGCGAAAGCGAGCGCGAGCAGGCCTACGAAACCCGCAAGCGCGTGGTGACCATGATCGGCGACTTGGCGCGCGACAAGCTTGCCGACCGGGTCGAGGAGGACACCGCGCCGCTGCTCGGCACGCCGGACGAGGTCATCGCCCGGCTAAAACAGCTCGAGGCGGGCGGCGCCACCAACATCCTGCTGGTCGATCCCAACGCCTCGGTGGGCAATCTGCGCGCCTTCGCCCGCGAGGTCATGCCGGCCTTCCGGCCCGCCCGCGCCGTCGCTGCCGCCGAGTGAACCACGAGCTTCGTCTTATCTGTCGTCGCGCGCGGGGTAACCCCCGCGCTGAAGCGAAGCGAAGGACCTCATCGCCGCTTGCCACGGGCATGAGATCCTTCGCTTCGCTCAGGATGACGGAGGCTGACCAGTGCGCGTGATCTGCACGAGGAAGTCGATGAAGGCCCGGAGCTTCACCGGCAGGTGACGCTGCGGCGGATAGAGCACTGAGACCGGCGCGCCTTCCAGCTCGTAGTCGCGCAGGATGGCGCGCACATCGCCGTGCTCGAGGTCTTTGCGGTAGAGCCACCAGGTGCCCTGGGCGACACCCGTGCCGGCCACCACGGCCTCGCGCAGCGCGTCGCCGCTGTTGATGACGGCGTTGCCGCGCACCCTGACGCCGAACGGCCGCCCGTTTCTGCCTTTGAAGCTCCATTCCGGACCGAAGCGACTGATCAGGCAATTGTGCTGCTGCAGCTCGCGCGGCGTCTTGGGCTCGCCGTGCCGTTCCAGATAGCGCGGTGCTGCCACCGTCACTTGCGGTCCACGGGTCAGCAGCCTCGTGGTGAGGCGGGAATCGGTGATGTTGCCGGTGCGGACCGCCAGTTCGAAGCCCTGGGCGATCAGGTCCACGGCACTGTCGCTGAAGTGCAGCTCCAGGCTGATCTCGGGATAGCGCTCGAAGAAGGCGGGCAGTTCCGGCGCCAGGGTCACGCGCCCGAACGACAATGGCACCACCGCGCGAATGCAGCCGCGCGGGACCGCGCTGCCGCGCTTGATGGCCGCCTCGGCATCCTCCAGGTCCGCCAGAATATGCACGCAGCGCTGGTAGAATTCCTGGCCGAAATCGGTGGTCCGCAGGCGCCGTGTGGAGCGGTTGAAGAGCTGCGCCCCCAGCTCATCCTCCAGCCGTGCGATGGTCTTGGTGACCGCCGACGGCGACTGGCCGATCCGGTTCGCCGCAGCGGTAAAGCCACCGTGCTCGACCACCCGCGCGAAGACACGCAGAGCCATGAACTTGTCCAATTCGGCGTACCCCGCCCGCGCTGCCTATCGCGGTGGAACGGTAGGGCAGGGCGGCCGGTCGGACAAGGCGAGCGGCTCCGGCAGGAGCGCTCATCCGTGGTTGTCTCGTCACTGGTTCGTGGCTCCCCCGTGCTTTTCGCATGCGCCTGGCTCGGCCAAGCGGGTGTACGCTTGCACCAAATTCCGGGGAGAAATCGATGAGCTACGATCTCGTGATCAAGAATGGCATCGTGGTCGACGGCACCGGCGCCACTCGGTACCAGGCCGACGTCGCGATCGCCGACGGCAAGGTGGCCGAGATCGGCAAGGTGACGGAAGGGGCGAAACGCACCATCGACGCCGACGGGCTGGTCGTGGCCCCGGGCTTCGTCGACCCGCACACCCACTACGATGCGCAGATCTGCTGGGACGGCGCGGTCACGCCCTCGTCGTGGCACGGCGTGACCAGCGTGGTGATGGGCAATTGCGGCGTCGGCATCGCGCCCTGCAAACCGGCGACGCGCGAGATCGCCATGAGGGATCTTGTGAACGTCGAGGGCATTCCGTTCGACGTGCTGAACAAGGGCATCACCTGGGATTGGGAAACCTTTCCGGAATTCATGGACGCCGCCGCGGCCCGCAAGCCGTCGCTCAATCTCGCCTTCATCGCGCCGCTGACGCCGTTCCGCCACTACGTCATGGGCGAGGCCTCGATGGAGCGCGCCGCCAACCCGGAGGAAACGGCGAAGATCGCCAAGCTGATCGGCGAGGCGATCGACGCCGGCGCGCTCGGTTTCTCCTCGACCACCCTCAACCAGCACATGGGCTTCGAAGGCAAGCCGCTGGCCTGCCGCAACGCCAGCCGCGAGGAGATGAAGGCCTACGCCAACCAGCTGAAGGCGCGCGGCAAGGGCGCCATCGAGATCGCGCTCACCCGCCAGGTCGGCGTGCTGGAGCAAGACCAATGCGAACTGCTGGATTTCCTGCTGACCGAGAGCGGCCGGCCGGTGACCTTCATCGCCCTGTTCGATCGCGACGATATTCCCGAGGCGGTGCGCGACACCTTGCGCCGCGCCGCCCCCATGATCGCCAAGGGCGCGCGGCCGCAGACCTCGCCGCTGCCGCTCACCCGCGAAGTCGACATGAACAATCCGTTCTCCTTCGCCGCCTTCCCGGCGTGGAAGCGGGTGTTCGCGGATACCTCGAAGGCGGCGCAGAAAGCCGTCTACGCTGATCCTGCCTTCCGCAACCAGTTCCGCGAGGACCTCAAGAACCCGACGGGCTTCAGCAACTGGGGCCGCATCGGTGTCTATGCGATCAAGAACCCGGCGCTGAAGCAGCTCGAAGGCAAGTCGATCGCCCAGATCGCCCAGGAGCAGGGCAAGGACGGCGTCGATGCCTTCCTCGATCTGGTGCTGGCCGACGATCTCCAATGCGAACTCACCATGGCTTCGTGGAACACCCGCGAAGACCGCATGAAGGAGCTCCTGAACAACAAGTCGATCTTGATGGCTCTGGGCGACGGCGGGGCGCATGTCGACATGCTGTGCGATGCCGGCTACCCGACCTATCTGCTGGGCACCTGGGTGCGCGAGAAGCAGGCCATCACCCTCGAGGAGGGCATCCGCAAGCTGACCTCCGATCCGGCCGACCTGTTCGGCCTGAAGGATCGCGGCCGGCTCGCCCAGGGCGTGCCGGCCGACGTGGCGATCTTCGACCCCGCCGCGATCGGCTCGAACAATCACGGCGAGCGCCGCTATGATCTGCCGGGCGGCGCCAAGCGTATCGTCATGCCCTCGCGCGGCGTCGAATATACGGTCGTGAACGGCGCCGTCACCTGGGAGCAAGGCAAGCTCAACGAGGCCAAGGCGGGCAAGGTGCTGCGCGGATGAGACCGCCGGCCCGTCAGCCCTGTCGGGCGACGACGAGCGCCTCCTCGAACGTTGGCGTGGCGAGGACGGCCAGAAAGGTGGCGAGCGCTACTTTGCCACCGATGCGCTGGGTCTCCGGTGCGCCCAAGACCAACCGCCCGTCGTCGACGGCTGCGCGGAACTCAGCCGGGGTGAGCGCTGTCAGGTCGGTCTCCGGTACCGCTTGCGGCGAGGCTGCGTGGAGACTGCTGGCGCAGGCATAAAACAGCCGCACCAGCTGGCGCATCAGGACCAGGCGGGCGCGCAGGGCCCGGTCCGGCGCCCGGCCCAGCCACGACTGCAGCAGCAGCCCTTCCAGTTCCGGCGAGCCGGCCAGGTACAGGGTGAAGTTCGCCACATCGACGAGGGGGTCGTTGCGATATGCCGTCTCCCAGTCGATGAGCCACAGTCGCTTGCCATCGAAGAGGATATTGCCGGGATGGGGGTCGTTGTGGCTGGAGACCAGCGCCCCATCATCCCAAGGGTAGGCTT
>DASZJU010000585.1:0-3587 GCA_035947815.1 Reyranella sp. | reverse complement strand
GTGCCGAAGCGCGCCAGGGCGTTCCGCATGTCAGAGGCTTCGACGAAGGCATATCCGGCACGGGCCATCCCGTTGCGGATGCCCGTGGCGTTCTGCAGGCCGGTTCCGATCTCGCTCATGTGACCGACTGTAACACTGGATGGCCGTCATGCGGCATGCGACGCGCATGAAGGATTCTAGGGACCGGCTTGGCCTCCCCAACGAAGTTGGGGAGGTGGCCCGAAGGGCCGGAGGGGTCATGGTCTTTTGCCGCAGAAGCATGACCCCTCCGTCCCCTTCGACTTCGCTCAGGGCAGGCGCTGCGCGGACACCTCCCCAGCATTGCTGGGGAGGGAAGGGGACTGGCGCGGCAATTGCATTTTGTGCGCCGCGATATCCGAAGGGGAAAGATCATGTTGCGACGCCACATCCTTGCCGCCGCCGGCGCCACGCTCGCTGCACCGGCCATCGTTTCGCGCGGTGCGCTTGGCCAGACTCTGCGCAAGGTGAAGATGGGCTCGGCTTTCACCACCACGACCAACGCCGCCTTCCTGATGCCCGCCCTGCTCAAGCCGGAGGGCATCGATCTCGAGCTGGTGATGTTCCCGTCGCTGGTGCAGCGCATGCAGGCCGTCGCCTCCGGCGACGTCGATATCGGCAATGGCGGGCTCTCGGCCACGATGCAGGTCGCGACCAAGGGCTTTCCCATGCAGGTGCTGGCCAATGGCTGCGACGGCGGCTGGATGGTGCTGGCCCAGCCCTCGATCAAGAATTTCCAGGACCTCAAGGGCAAGAAGGTCGCCGTCCAGAACGGCTCGATCGGCCTGGTGTCGCTGAACTGGAAGCTGAAGCAGGAGGGCGTCTTCGGCCAGGTCGATATGGCGTTCATGGACAACCAGGACCAACCGGTTCCGCTGATGCGCGGCGACGTCGCCGCCATCTGCTGCTTCGAGCCCTATGCGGCGCTCGCCGAGTTGAACGGATGGGGCAAGCGCCTGTGGGTCCCCTACGATTCCCCGATGGGCAAGACCAACCTGGGCTTCGTCGCCTCGTCGGCCTTCGTGAAGAAGGATCCCGAGCTCACCAAGAAGATGGTGGCGGCGCACGTCAAGGCGACCAAGGAGATGGCGTCCAATCCTTCGATTGCCATCGAGACGACGATCAAGCAGTTCAAGATGACCAAGGAAGTGGCCGAGCTCTCGACCAAAAACCTGTTCTTCAGCGCCGATTCCGGCCCGGCCTTCACGGGCGGCCTGAAGGCGCTGGCCAGGATGATGTTGGACGACAAGATGCTGGAGAAGGAGCCGAACTGGGACGAGTTCCTCAATCTCGGCTACGTCTGATGCAGTTGCGCCGCGCGTGGGGGCTGTTGCCCCTCGCGCTGTTGCTGCTGGCCTGGGAACTGGCGGTGCAGGCCAAGGTCTATCCATCGATCCTGCTGCCGCCGCCGACCAAGGTCCTCATGGTCTTCGTCGAGGATTGGCAGATCGTGCTGGGCAATGCGCTGGCCAGCATCGGGCGCGTGACGGTCGGCATCACGCTTTCCTTCCTGTTCGCGGTGCCGCTCGGCCTGATGATCGGCCGCTACCGGCTGCTCGACACCATGACCGACTGGTCGATCCAGATCTTCCGTTCGATCCCGCCGATCGCGCTCATTCCGCTGGCTCTGCTGTTCCTCGGCATCGGCGACAAGCCCGCCATCGCGCTGATCTTTCTGGCCGGCACCTGGCCGCTCTTGATCAACACCATCTTCGGCGTGCGCAACATCGAGCGCACCCTGATCAAGGTGGCGCGCGCCGCCCGCGCCAGCGAGTTTTTAGTGATGAAGGACATCATCCTGCCGGCGGCCTTGCCGGCGATCTTCACCGGCCTGCGGCTGGCCGTGGGCGGTGGCTGGCTGACCGTGGTCACGGCCGAGATGATCGCGGTGAAGTCCGGGCTGGGCTACATGATCCTGAACGCCCAGCTCACCTTCCGCTCCGACCTGATCATCGCCGGCATCATCGTGATCGGCGGCATCGGCCTTTTAGCCGACCAGGCCGTGCGCCGGGTGCGCGCCCATGTCTGCCGCTGGCAGGAGGGCCTGACGGCCTCGCCCGAATGAGCAAGTTCCTGGAATGCATCGGCGTCGGCAAGATCTATCCCGGCAAGACCGAGGCGGTGGAAGCGCTGCGCGGCATCGACTTTTCCTGCGGCGCCGGCGATTTCGTCTGCCTGCTCGGCCGCTCGGGTTGCGGCAAGTCCACGCTGCTGCAGATGGTGGCCGGGTTGGAACGGCCGACCGCCGGCCAGATCGTTGTGGCCAACCGCGAACTGGACGGCCCCTCGACGGCGACCTCGATCGTCTTCCAGGACCACGGCCTGTTTCCCTGGATGACGGTGCAGAAGAACGTCGAGTTCAACATGAAGGCGCGTGGCACGCCGGCCGCTGAACGGACGGCGATCGCGCGCCGTTTCCTCGACATGACCAGCCTCTCGGGCTTCGCCGACCGCTATCCGCACGAGCTGTCGGGCGGCATGCGCCAGAGGGTGGGCATCGCCCGCGCGCTCACCACCGATCCCAAGGCGCTCTTGATGGACGAGCCGTTCGGCGCCCTCGACGCCCAGACCCGCGGCAAATTGCAGGATGAGCTTTTGCAGATCTGGGAACGGCAGCGCACGACCGTGCTGTTCGTCACCCATTCGATCGACGAGGCGCTGCTGCTGGCCGATCGCATCCTGGTGTTCACGCCCCGGCCCGGCCGCATCGCGGCTGACATCAAGGTGGATTTGCCGCGCCCGCGTGCGCCACAATCGGCGGCGTTCTCCGCCCTGGCCCGCGAGCTGCGCGGCCTGGTCGGAGCCGACCGCGAGATCGACTGAGTCAGGGGGAAACCATGCCGTTTGCAACGACCGACGACGGGGTAAAGCTCTATTACGAAGAGACCGGCGCCGGCGCGCCCGTCGTCTTCGTCCACGAGTTCGCGGCCGACTATCGCTCGTGGGAAATGCAGATGCGCCATTTCGGCCAGCGCTACCGCTGCATCACTTTTAGCGCGCGTGGCTATCCGCCATCGGAAGTGCCGGAGAAACCGGAGAGCTATTCGCAGAACCGCGCCACCGACGACATTTTAGCGGTGATGGACCATCTGAAGATCCAGAAGGCTCATGTCGTGGGTCTTTCCATGGGCGGCTTCGCCACGCTGCATTTCGGCTTCCGCCATCCGACGCGCGCGCTGTCGCTGGTCGTGGCAGGCGTGGGCTACGGCGCGGAGAAGGAGCAGCAGGCCAAGTTCAAGGGCGAGGTCGAGGTCGTCGCCAAGTCGCTGCTGAGCGAGGGCATGGAGAAGTTCGCCGGGAAATACGCCTATGGTCCAACGCGGGTGCAGTTCGAGAACAAGGACCCGCGCGGCTTCGCCCAGTTCAAGAAGGAGCTGGGCGAACATTCCGCGTTGGGTTCGGCCAACACCCAGGTCGGCGTGCAGGGCCAGCGACCCTCGCTCTACGACCTTTTGGACAAGATGCGCGCCATGACCGTGCCGACCCTGGTCCTGACGGGCGACGAGGACTGGCCGTGCCTGGCGCCCTCGGTGCTGATGAAGCGGGAGATCCCCTCGGCGGCGCTGGCG
>DASZJU010000584.1:0-3451 GCA_035947815.1 Reyranella sp. | reverse complement strand
CTGTTGGCCGACGCCACATTCCACGAGCTGTTGCTCGCCTATGATCGCGACCTCGCCGACACGGCAAGGTGCGCGGGTTGCGCGCGATGTAGCGGTGTTGTTCATTCCGCTCCGTATTGGCGCAAGCCGCGTGGCCGGCCGTGCCGCCTCGGGCGCGAGCACGACCGGCGCTTCAGCTTCTGCTGCGCCGTCGACGGCTGTCGATCGCGGGCGACGCCGCCGTCGCTGCGCTTCCTCGGTCCCAAGGTCTACATCGCCGCGATCGTGGTGCTGATTGCGATCCTGCGGCATGGCGCGACGGCGCGGCGCATGCGGGAACTTACCGAGGCGATCGGCGTCGATCGCCACACCGTCGAGCGCTGGCGCACGTGGTGGCGTGACAGCTTCACCACGACATCGTTCTGGCGGATCGCGCGCGCCAGGTTCATGCCGCCGGTCGATCAAAACCGGCTGCCGGCCGCACTCATCGAACGCTTCGCCGGTGACGACGCCGACCGTCTCGTCGCGCTGCTGCGCTTCATGGGGCCGCTCACAGGAGGTCGGATGCAAGCTCCGTAACGGCTTTCCCAAATCCGCAAAGGTTGCTCGTCGCCAGCAAACCAGCTCTCGATCTACGGTCCGCGCGCCCGATCCAGAGGAGCGCCGGCGTGACACGGCAGGCACGAGGTCCCCGAGTCCATGAGCGGTGGGCGCACCTGCGCTTCTCCGTGATCGGACAGATATTGGCGGCGCCGCCGCCCAAAGGCGAGTTGCGCGCCGAGATCGAGGCGCTTGCCGAGCGCCAGTGGCGTCACCCCATCACGGGCGATCCTGTCCGCTTCGGCTTCTCTACCATCGAGCGGTGGTATTACCGCGCCTTGAAGGAGCGCAGCGACCCGGTCGGCGTCTTGCGCCGCAAGCTGCGCGCCGATGCCGGCCAGCAGCCCGCGATGAGCGACGCGGCGCGCCAGGTCGTGCTCGCACAGTACGCCGCGCACAAGAACTGGAGCGTCCAGCTCCATTACGACAATCTCATGGTGCTCGCCGAGACCAGGCCCGATCTGAATCCGGTGCCGTCCTACGCGACGCTGCGCCGCTTCATGAAGGCGAACGGTCTCGGCAAGCGGCGCCGCGTCACGTCGCGCCAGACCGCAGGGGCCGACCGCGCCGAGGCGCGGCTGTTCGATCGCGAGGTGCGCAGCTACGAGGCCGCGTACGTGAATGGATTATGGCACTGGGATTGTCACCACGGCTCCAGGAAGGTGCTCACCCCGCGCGGCGAGTGGCAGACCCCGATCCTGTTCGGCGTGCTGGACGATCGCTCCCGGCTCGCCTGTCATCTGCAGTGGTATCTGGCCGAGACGGCGGAGATCGTCGCGCATGGCCTCTCGCAGGCGTTCCAGAAGCGCGGACTGCCGCGCTCCGGCCTGAGCGACAATGGCCCAGCCATGACGGCTGCCGAGATCACCGAGGGGCTCACGCGGCTCGGCATCCTGCACCACACCACGCTGCCCTATAGCCCCTACCAGAACGCCAAGCAGGAGGCGTTCTGGGGTCCGGTCGAGGGCCGGCTCATCGCCATGCTGGAGGATGTCCCCGATCTCACTCTTGCGGTCCTCAACGAGGCGACACAGGCCTGGGTCGAGTACGAGTACAACCGGAAGGTCCATTCCGAGATCGGCGAAGCCCCCATCACGCGCTTCCTCGCGGGTCCAGAGGTGACGCGGCCGAGCCCCGACAGCGACACGCTGCGCCTCGCCTTCACGCGCACCGATCACCGCTTGCAGCGCAAGAGCGACGGCACCGTCGTGATCGACGGCCGCCGCTTCGAGATTCCCAACCGCTACCGGCATTTGTCCCGGCTTGAGGTCCGCTACGCCGGCTGGGATCTCGGCCTCGTCCACCTCGTCGACGAACGCACCGGCAAGGTGCTGTCCCGGCTCTATCCCCAGGACAAGACCCGCAACGCCAGCGGCCTGCGCCGTACCCTCGATCCGATCTCGCCCGAGCCCATTGACGTCAAGCCGGCGACCGGCATCGCGCCGCTGCTCGCCCGGCTGATCGAGCGCCAGGCCGCCACCGGGCTGCCGCCGCCCTATCTGCCGAAGAATGAAGATGGAGACGACACGTGAACAAGAAGATGCTCGCGCTCTATGGCCTCAAATGGAATCCGTTCGCGCCCGACGTGCCGGTCGAGGCGCTCCATGTCACGCGGCGCATCGAGTCGTTCTGCTGGCGCGTCCAGCAACTGGTGGGCGAAGGCGGCTTCGCCCTCGTCACCGGCGCTTCCGGCGCCGGCAAGTCGGTCACCTTACGCCTTCTCGCCGAGCGGCTCTCGGAGCAGCGTGACGTCAAGGTCGGCGTGTGCAGCCGGCCGCAGGCCAATCTCGCCGACTTCTATCGCGAGATGGGCGACCTGTTCGGCGTCGAGCTGCGCCCCCACAACCGCTGGGCCGGCGCCAAGGTGCTGCGCGAGCGCTGGCAGAACCACATCGATGCCTCGCTGGCGCGGCCGGTGCTGCTGGTCGATGAGGCGCAGGAGATGCTGTCCACCGTTCTCTCCGAGCTGCGCCTGTTGTGTTCCACCAGGCTCGATTCCCACATCCTGCTCACGGTCGTGCTCGCCGGCGACGGACGGCTCCTCGAACGCTTGCGATCAGACGAGTTCCTCCCCCTCGCGAGCCGCATGAGGGTGCGCCTGGCGATCGAGCGCGCCACCCCGGAAGAGCTCCAAGAGTATCTCAAGCAGGCGCTGCACAAGGCCGGCGCCGTGAAGCTGATGACCCCGGAACTGATCGCGACGCTGTGCGATCACGCCCAGGGCAACCTGCGCGCCCTTATGAACATGGCCGGCGAGTTGCTCGTATACGCCGCCGAGCGCGAGGCCCGGCAGATTGATGAGAAGCTGTTCCTGGAGACGTGCTCCCCGCCACCTGCCGAGACCAGGACCGCAACCGGACGACGACGATGAGCCTGTTGCCGGTCGAGCCCGCCTGGCGCCTCGCCGATCGCGCCGAGGACCAGCGCTGGCTCGTCACTTCCCTGTGGTCCGAGCAGGCGGTCGGCATCATCGGCGGCGAGCCAAAATGCTGCAAATCCTTCCTCGCGCTCGACCTCGCCGTCGCGGTCGCGGCCGGCGTTCCGTGCCTGCGGCGCTTCGCCGTGCCACGCGCCGGGCGCGTTCTGCTCTACGCCGCCGAGGACGCGCTCCACATCGTGCGCCGGCGGCTCGACGGCATCTGCGCCGCCGCCGGCCTCGGCCTCGCCGATCTCGACGTCCAGGTCATCACCGCACCCACCGTGCGGCTCGATCTTGAGGCCGACCGCAGGAGCCTCGATGAGACCGTCGCCGAATTGCAACCGCGCCTCCTTGTCCTCGATCCCTTCGTGCGCCTGCATCGCATCGATGAGAACGCCAGCGGCGAAGTGGCGCCGCTGCTCGCCTATCTGCGCGAGTTGCAGCGCCGCCACG
>DASZJU010000583.1:0-14589 GCA_035947815.1 Reyranella sp. | reverse complement strand
GCAGGACCTGCTGCTGGGCCGTCAATTCGACCTCGCCAGCCGCGTGCTCGCGGCGCGCGTGCCGGTGGTGGCCATCAAGACGGCGCTGGGCGGCTTCGACACCCACGCCAACCAGGTCCAGCCGCACGAGCGGTTGCTGTCATTCCTCGCATCGAGCCTGGCCACGCTGCGCAAGAACCTGATCGCGGCCAACCTCTGGAACGACGTCGTGGTGATGACCTATTCGGAGTTCGGCCGGCGCGCCAAGCAGAATGCCAGCGGCGGCACCGACCACGGCACGGCGGCGCCGCTCTTCGTCATGGGCGGCGGCGTGAAGGGCGGTCTCTACGGCGCCTATCCGTCGCTCAATGACCTGCAGGACGGCGACCTCAGGCACACGGTCGATTTCCGCAGCGTCTTCGCCACGGCGGCGCAGGGTTGCTGGGGCCTGCAGCGCGACTTTGGCCTGCGCCAGCCGCGCAAGCTCGGCTTCCTCGCCTAGGCGAGGCGGGGTCCCAGCAACTCGTCGCGCACCGAGCCGCGCTCGGCTTCGATGCGGATGAACCAGACGAGCAGCGCGGCGACGATCTTGATCATCACCGGCAGCACGATGTAGGCGATGATCAGCGCGGTCGTGCCGTACAGACCCTTGGCCGGGTTGAAGCCCAGCATCGCCGCAACCGGCAGTGAGCCCGCCGCGCCGACCGCCGTGGCGAGCTTGGTCGCCAGCGCCCACAGGCCGAAATAGGTGCCGGTCTTGCCCCTGCTGTCGCCGCCTTCGGTCGAGTTGATGACGTCGGCCAGGATCGAGGGTGGCAGGCCGTAGTCGGCGCCGATGCCGAGGCCGGTGATGACCGAGATCGCCAGGAACCAGTAGAAGTCGCCCGGGCCGATGAAGATCGCGCAGGCCATGGCGATGGCCGTCATGATCATGCCGACGAACCAGGCGGCGGCCTTGCTCGTTCGCTTCGACAACATCAGCCATAGCGGCACGCTGGCGGCGCCGGCGATGAAGTAGACGAGCAGGATGATGCCGGCCTGCAGCTTGCCGCCCTTCAGCACGTGTTCGACATAGAACAGCATCACCGTCACGGCGACACCGAGTGCTGCGCCGTTGACGACGAAGACCAGCAGCAACCGGCGGAACAGGCGGTTCTTGAGCGGCGCGAAGAAGGCGATGAAGGCGTTGCGCTCGGCGTGGATGACCGGCGGATGGACGGATGGCCCAGCCCAGATGAGTGTCGGCATGCTGAACAGCACGAGGATGGGCAGGAACATGAGGCCGAGCGTCATATAGCCGTCGGAGTCGCCCAACTTGAAGGTGAGAACGGTCGGCAGCACGACGGCCAGCGTCATGCCGAGCAGGCCGAAGACCTCGCGGCCGACCGTGACCTTGGTCCGTTCGTTGTAGTCGTCGGTGAGTTCCGCGCCATGGGAGTGATAACTGATCGAGACGCCGGAATAGCCGAGATGGACCAGCAGGAGGGCGCCGATCAGCCAGACCGCCATCCTCGTCTGGCTGCCGAACCAGGCGTCGGGTGGGTCGAACAGCATGTAGAAGCCGGCGGCCAGCACCGGGATCATGAGCGCCGCGAAGGCCAGGCGTCCGCGCCGGCCGCGGCGCGTGAAGCGGTCGCTGATCAGGCCGATCACCGGATCCTGGATGGCGTCGACCACGCGGGCGAAGATGAAGATCGGCCCCATGATCTGGAGCGACAGCTTCAGCACTTCGCCGTAGAAGTGGCTGACGTTCAGGACAACCGGAAGGGCCGCCATGGCGAGCGGCAATTGCAGGGCCGAGTAGGCAATCAGACGGTCGAATTTGACTTTGACGGGCACGCCGCTGCCGGGCCCGATCGATCCTGCATTCACCCGTTGGCCTTCCTGTTAGCGCCGTTTTCGGCGCTCTTGGTTGGCACCCTTATATATGCCGGAAGTGCGCCTGCAAAACGTCCGTGCGCCGGGTCGAGAAGCCGGCGGCGCAATAGGCGAGGTAATAACGCCACATGCGGCGGAACCGCTCGTCGAAGCCGAGCTTGGCGACTTGATCGGCGACCGTATCGAAGCGGCCCAGCCAGGCTTCCAGGGTGCGCGCATAGTCCAGCCCGAAACTGTAGAGCTCGGCGATCTTGAGCCCCGCCTGTCTGCACTGTTCGCGCAGACTGGCCGGCGACAGCAGCATGCCGCCGGGAAAGACGTAGGTCTGGATGAAGTCCGGGTGGCGGCGGTAGCCGTCGAACAACTCGTCGGCGATCACGATCGCCTGGACGAGCGCCGAGCCGCCCGGCGCCACGTGGCGCTTGAGCACGGCGAAGTAGTCCGGCCAGTAGCGCTCGCCCACCGCCTCGACCATCTCGATCGACACGATGTGGTCGTAGCGCCCTTCGATGTCGCGATAGTCGCGGAACTGCAGGTCGACGCGGTCGGCCAGCCCGGCGCGCTCCAGGCGCGCGCGGGCGAACTCGAGCTGCTTGCTGGAGATCGTGACGCCGGTGACGCGCATGCCGCGGCGCGCCGCGGTCTCGGCGAAGCCGCCCCAGCCGCAACCGATCTCGAGGATGCTGTCGCCCTGCTTGGCGCCGATCTGGTCGAGGATACGCTCGTACTTGGCGGTCTGTGCGGCTTCGAGCGGCTTGTTCCGCGCACCGTCGTACAACGCCGACGAGTAGGTCATCGAGGGATCGAGCCACAGGCCGTAGAATTCGTTGCCGAGGTCGTAATGGGCATGGATGTTCTTCTTCGAGCCTTCGCGCGAATTATCCCGTCGGCGGTGCAGCAGCTTCAGCAGCATGCCGTGGAACGGGTTGGTGCGTGCCACGCGGCCCAACGCCTTTTCGTTCTCGGCCAGCAGGGCGATCAAGCCGGGCAGATCAGGTGAATCGCAGAAGCCTTCCATGTAGGCTTCGGCAAAGCCGATATCCCCGTCGAGCAGGATGTGGCGGAAGAAGCGCCAGTCCTTGACCTCGAGGTCGGCCGTCGAGCCTGACTCCTCGCCGCCGAAGACGCGCGTCGAGCCGTCGGGAAGCCGCATGGTCAGGCAACCGACGGAGAGCCTGTCGAGGGCTTTGAGAACGAAGCGAGAGGCGAGCGTCATGCGGTCGGCAGGGGGATCAGCGAGTGACGAACTCCGGCGGTGGCGCGGGCTTGCGATAAAATCTCGCCCGCTTCCGCCACAGATGCAAGGCCTGCCAATGAATTCGGACGATGACGGCGAGCGTCATCGTCGGGTTGCCAAGGAAGCGGCGGAGCACGGTACGGTCGTCGAGCGCCTCGCGGCGGCCGCCGACCGAGGTCGCCAGCATCAGGCCGTCGGCATCGTGGTAATTCACATCGACATGGGCGTATTCGTCGTCCAGCCGGAAGCGAAAGCGATAACCGCCTTCGATCGGCAGGAAAGGCGAAACATGGAAGGCCTTGCGGCCTTCCAGCCAGGCGTCGGGCCCGATCGGCCTGTTGTCGTCATGGTGAACGAGATAGCAGTGCGTCTCGCGGAACGTATTGTTGACCTCGCACAGCACGGCGCGCAGCGCGCCCGAGCGGTCGCGGCAGAACCAGAAGCTCACCGGATTGAAGACGTAGCCCAGCATGCGCGGCATGGTCATGAGGACGACATTGCCGTCGCAAATCTCCCCAAGACCATGGCCGTACAGGATATTCCTCAACCATGCTTTGAGGTCCGATCCGTCACGGCCGCCGTGATCGGCGCGGCGAAAGGAGACCAGGCCTGGCCGGTCGAGCTTCAGCCAGCGGCCGCCGGCATTTTCCAGCGTATCCAGGCCAAGGCAGAGATAGGCGACGCGATAGCGGAACGCGTTGTTGCGTGGCCGGAGCCGCCGGTGGACGACCGAGGCATCGATGATGGTGTGCGCGCCGGCGTTCATGGCATTTCCGTCGCAATCCGCGCAGCGACCGGCAATGGGAAGGGATCGAGCGAGGGCCGCTCGGCCACGACCCGCGGCGGGTCGCCGATGCGGCGGTGCTCGCCGGGCCGCGCCCAGGGGCGGCGCACGCGGAGCTGCTCAGCGACATCGAGGCCGGCCGCCAGCGCATCCTCGTGGAAGCCGTAACCGCAGTAACTGCCGCAGAAATAGGTGTCGCGCATCCCTTGGATCCTGTGCAGGTCGCGCTGGGCGCGGATGGCCGCTGCGTCATACATCGGATGCTCGAAGGTGAAGCGCGCGTGAGCCAGAGCCGGCAGCGGCGCGCGGCCGGGATTGACCGAGACGAAGAGGGACGTGCTCTCGGTAAGGTTTTGCAGGCGGTTCATCCAGTAGGTCACGCTGACGGGGCTGACACGATCCGAAGCGGCGGCGCTTCGATCGGAGACGTAATTCCAGCTCGACCATACCGAACGGCGCCGTGGCATCAACGAGGGATCGGCGTGCAGCCAGACCTCGTTCGACGAATAGGCGAAGCGGCCGAGCAGGTCGCGCTCGCTTGCGTCGGCGTCGCCCAGCAGGGCCAGCGCCTGGTCGGCGTGGCAGGCGAGCACCACCTTGTCGAACCGGTCCCAGTGGCCCGACAGGTCGCGCACTTCCACGGCATCAGGCGAACGGCGGACGGCGCTGGCCGGCGTGTTGAGCCGCGCCCGCCGGCGCAGCGGCGCCACGATGCGTTCGACGTAGGATCGGCTGCCGCCGCTCACCGTGCGCCAGTGCAATTGCGGTCCGACCGTAAGCAGGCCGTGATTGTCGAAGAAGCGCACGAAGGTCTGCGCCGGAAAGTCGAGCGTGCGGCCGAGCGGCGTCGACCAGATGCAGGACGCCATGGGCACCAGATAGCGGTCGCGGAACGCATCGCTGAGACCCGCATCGTCGACGAAGTCGCCGATGGTGAAGTCGAGATTCTCGGAGCGATCGAGCAGCCGCGGCGCCAGCCGATTGAAGCGCAGGATGTCGTGGGTCATGCGCAGGAAGGATGGCCGCATGACGTTGCGCCGCTGGGCAAAATAGCCGGCGAACGAGCTGGCATACTCGAAACGGCCGCGCTCAAGGCTCGCGGCGAAGGACATGTCCGATGTCTCGGTCGGCACGCCCAGATGATCGAACAGGGCGACGAGATTGGGATAGTTGCGCTGGTTGAACACGATGAAGCCGACGTCGACCGACTGGCGTCCTACAGGCGTCGGCGCGTCGACCGTGCAGGAGTGGCCGCCGAAGCGGCCTTCGCGCTCGTAGACCACGACGTCGTGTTTGCGGCTCAGCAACCAGGCGGCGCCCAAACCGGCCACGCCGGCGCCGATGACGGCGATTTTCATCGTCGAAGTCTCCTCGCTGCCCGTCAGGCAGATCGCTTGAGGTTGCGAAAGGCATCGAGCGCGCGGCCGCGGGCTGCGGCGTGATCGACAATGCGCTCCGGATAGATTTCGGTTGGCAGTTTCCGGGAAGCCGTCCACGGCCGATGGATAGTCTCGGACGGCAGGCTCGCGAGTTCGGGCACCCAGCGGCGCACATAGTCGCCGGCGGGATCGAATTTCTCGCCCTGAAGGACGGGATTGAACACCCGGAAATAGGGAGCGGCGTCGGCGCCGCTGCCGGTGACCCACTGCCAGCCTGCGGCGTTGCTGGCGGGATCGGCATCGACCAGCGTGTCCCAGAACCAGCGCTCGCCCGTCCGCCAATCGATCATCAGGTCCTTGGTCAGGAAGGAGGCGGTGATCATGCGCACGCGATTGTGCATCCACCCGGTCGCCCAGAGCTGGCGCAGGCCCGCGTCGACGATGGGATAGCCGGTGCGGCCGCGCCGCCACGCCTCGACGGCGTCGTCCTCGTCGGACCACGGGAAGGCATCGAACTCCGGCCGGAAGTTGCGCTGGGCGAGGTCGCCGAAATGGAACAGCAGGCTGTAGGCGAACTCCCGCCAGCCCAGCTCGGCCAGGAATTTCTCGGTTGCGGCGGAAAAGCCGCGGGCGCCAGCCGCGCGCCACACCTGCCGCGGCGAGATTTCGCCGAACGCCAGATGCGGCGATAGCCGCGAAGTACCTTCGATGGCCGGCAACTCCCGCGCTTCGCGGTAGCTCGCCAGGGCACCATCCAGGAAGGTTTCCAGCCGATGAGCCGCCGCGGCCTCGCCGGGCGCCCAGGTCGCGCCGAGACCGCCCGACCAGTCGGGCGCGCCCGGAAGCAGTCGCAACGCTGTGATCGGATCGCTCGCCGGCCAGGCATCGGGTGCCGGCAGGTTGCGCGGCGCGGGCAGCGGCCGCTCGGGTGAGGCCAGACCGCGGCAGGCCCGCCAGAATGGCGTGAAGACCTTGAACGGCTCGCCGCCCAGCGTCTTCACTTCCCACGGCTCGAACAGCAGGTTGGCCTTCAGGCTCTCGGCGGACACGCCGCGCGCGACGAAAGCCTGCTTCAATCGTGCATCACGTTCGCGCGAGCCCTGGTCATAGACGCGGTTCCAATAGACCGCCTGGGCGTCCATTTCGGCGGCGAGCTCGGCAAGAATGCGCTTAGCTGGACCGCGGCGCAGGATCAGGCGGGAGCCCAGGGCGCGCAGCGACGCGTCCAGCGCGTTCAGGCTGTGGTGCAGCCACCAGCGAGAAGCCGCTCCGGGCGGGCGCACGCCCTCGGTCTCTTCGTCGAGCACATAAAGCGGTACGACGGCGCGGCCGGAGCCAAGGCCTGCGATCAGCGCCGGATTATCGGCGAGCCTGAGGTCGTTGCGAAACCAGACGATGGAACATGGCATGCCCGACATACGCTCGGACGGACGGGATGGATTATGGCTGCGAGCAGCCGGCTAGGACCTCGGACAGACGGGGGCCGGGCGCATTTCCAGGGCTTGGAGATCGGCGGTGACGCTCAGCAGGCCGGTCTCGACGGTCAGCCGGTCGAGCACACCATTGTCGAAAATCAACGCACTGACCGTGAAAAGTGGCCGCTGGTCCTGCTCGCGGCCACGGGTGAAGGTCATGAACACCGGCCAGGATTTGGCGGCCGGCATGGCCACCGGCTGGTCGGCCGGACGGGCCGCTCGCAACTGAGTGCGATCCTGCTCGGTGACGTCGATCAGGAAGGCATCGCCGATCACTTCGCCGTCGAACATCAGGGCGGGGAAAGAGGCGGCGTTGGCTTGCAGTCGTTGGATCAGATGGTCGATGGCGGCGACCGGCATCAGGGTGGGCGGCGGCAGCACGAACTGGTTGGGTGGACTGCCGGCAAGGACGATCTCGGCGCGTGTCTCGCCGGCCTTGCGCTGGACCCTTCCCTTGATCTCGCGCTGGCTGCCGTTCTGGATTTGCACGGTGCTGAAGCGGAAGCCGTTGCTGTTGCGCGGCTCGTCACCATCCATCTTCGAGGCCAGGCTCATCTTCCACGAGGTCGTGAGCGCGATCTCGGTCTTGATGTCGCGCTTGAGGTGCCAGCCGGCGCAATCCTGGCTGAGATCGTGCACCGCCGTGCCGATGCGCGGTGCGTTGGCCGCCGCGCCCAGACGCAGCGCATATTCGGCGCGGTGCGGCTGCACCTGCGCCCAAGCTGCAGGCGAGACGGCGCCGAACGGCCAGAGCAGGGTGGCGGCGAGGACGAAACGCACAAGACGAGGCATCGCGGCACCTTGCGCACGGGGCGGCATCGGGTCAATCGTGCGCGCCATGAGTCTGCGCGACATCGTGGCGACAATCCGGCGGTGGCGACGCGAACCGCCTCCGTCAGCGCCTGCTGAGGCGCAAGCCGACCTGATAGAGGTGTTCAAGGGCGAGCGACGGATGGAACTGAAGCGCGAGGGCAAAACGATCAGGCGATACCGTGTGGCTCTGGGCTTCTCGCCCGAGCGCCACAAGGAACGCGAAGGCGATGGCCGCACGCCCGAAGGTTCCTACACGGTCGATGCGCGTAACCCGACGGGCTATGTCGCCATCACCGATGCCGAGATCCGCGAGGTCTGGTCGCTGGTGCCGACCGGCGCGCGTGTGGTGATCCGTCCATGATGCCGTTCGACTTCGAGTGCGCGGGCGAGCGGCTGCAGGCATTGCCGGCAGGCGCGCTGCATTGGCCCGCCAAGCGCCTGCTGGCGGTGGCCGACCTGCATCTGGAGAAAGGCTCGTCCTACGCCGTCACGGCCCGTAAGCTCCTGCCGCGCCACGACACTCGCCAGACCTTGGCGGTGCTCGCCACCCTGATCGAGGGGCTTCAGCCCGACACCGTCGTCTGCCTCGGCGACTCCTTCCATGACCGCGAGGCCGTGGAACGTCTGCCGACAGCCGAGCGCACCGAGATCGAGCGCCTGACCGGCCGGACGCGCTTCGTGTGGATCGCGGGCAACCATGACCCCGCGCCACCCCCGCCGGGCTGGGGCGAGGTCGCCGAAGAGATCGGCGAAGGCCCGCTGGTTTTCCGCCACGAGGCGCGCTTCGGCCCGGCCGACGGCGAGGTCTCGGGCCATTTCCATCCCGTGGCGGCGCTCACCGTCCGCGGTCGCGGCATGCGCCGGCGCTGCTTCCTCACCGACGGCCGGCGGCTGATCCTGCCGGCCTTCGGCACCTACGCCGGTGGACTGAACGCGCTCGATCCGGCGATCGCGCAGCTCTTCCCCGACGACTACGATGCATTGGTTGTGGGCCGCGACGCCGTGCGGCGGCTGTCGTGGCGGCAGTTGCGGCCGGATGCGGCGATGATGTGAGAACCTCAAGCCGGTCCGCGCGGCCGTACCAGCGACGCGCAGCCGGCGATCAGGGCGAAGACTATGAGCAGGATCAGGCTGCTCTCAACTGCTTCGATCAGCGGATGGCCGGCGAGAAAGACGTCCCGGCCGGCCGAGCCGGCCATCGCTTCCATCCGCCAGGACATCATCGAGGAGGCACTCGAGACGCCGATGCAACTGCCGAACACCCGGAACAGATTGATCACTGCGGCCGCCTCGCCGGACGCGCTCGCCGGGGCGGCGGCGATCGTGGCATTGCTGTTGGGTGTGATGAACAGACCGAGTCCCACGCCGAACATGGCAAACGCCGCCAGGCCGGAAACCAGGCTACCGATTGGCTTCAGAGCGATCACCGACAGCGCTAGCAGGGCAGCGGCACAGAGCGCCATCCCGGCGACGCCGACGGTGTGCGATCCCCATCGACCGCTGAGAGTGACGCTGAGTGGCGCGATGAGGCCGAGGGTGACAGGAATGATCGCGAGCTTGAATCCGGCCACTTGCGCGCTGTCGTGGAAGCCGTGCATCAGCGCGAAGGACATCAGGAAGAACATGCCGTAGAGTAGGGCGTAGCCCAGCCCGACCCCGACAATGCCGCAGGCGAAAGCTTTCCGGCTGAACAGGCCGAGGTTGACGAGAGGGTAGGTCGTCACCCGTTCTCGGCGTGCGAACAGCACCATGAAGGCCGCGGAGGCGAGGATGCAGAGGACCATCGCGGGAGAGGCGAGCGGCCAGACAGATACTTGGTTCAGGGCGAGGATCGCCAGCACCAGCGAGGGCATCAGGAGCAGCGCGCCGGGCCAATCGAACTTCTTGTCCACGGCGAGATCCACGGAGCGCGGCAGGACCAGCCAGCCGAGCACGAGGGCACTCAGCCCGAACGGGACGCCTGCCCAAAACACCCAGCGCCAGTCCAGCGCGTAGAGCAGCAACCCGCCCACCATCGGGCCCGAACTGATACCAATCGCCTGGGCCGCGGTGTACAGACCGATTGCCCGGGCACGTCGGGACTCGTCGATAGATTTCACCAGAATGGCGATGCTGTTGGCGCCCAGCATCGCGCCTCCGACGCCTTGTAGGACACGGAACGCGACCAGCGAGGCGAGATCGGGCGCCAGGCCACACAACAGGGTGGCGAGGGTGAATAACGCGAAGCCCATCAGAAATAGGATCTTGCGTCCGCGCATTTCGCTGACCCGGCCGAAGACGGGCAGGCAAGCCGCGTATGTCAGCAGGTAGGCGATGGCGACCCAGCGCACGTCGTTCACCGAGGCGTCGAGTGCAGATTTGAGCGCCGGCAGGGTGAGCTGGACGATACTGGCGTCGAGCTGCCCCATGAAGCCGCTGATGCAGCTCACGATCACGATCAGCCAGGGATGGAAAGGGCGGCGCGTCAGGAATGCGGCGGGCGGCGGTTCGACGCCGCGAAGGACGGCGTCCCGCCATCGAAAGCCGAGCGTATCCTCGTTGGGTCCCGCGTTCATGGGTACTCCAGATATGCGCGCATCCGGGAGAATATCCACGACAGCGAGATGCTGTCGCATTGTGGGCAACTCGCTGCTTCCCGCTGTGGGATCGACTTTACTGGACAGATCTCTGAATGGAACACGCTGCATTCAGTCCACTTTGTAGTGGCTCGAGAGTCTTTCACTACTGGCTTTTCGGTCCTTCGAGATGGCCGCTTCTAGCGCGGCAACTCGTACTTCAGGGTGACCTCGCCCAGGCCTTCGATCTTGCCGACGGCGGTGCTGCCGGGCGGCACGAACTGGCAGGCGACCATGCTGCCCGAAGAGACGATCATGCCTTTCTTCAGCGTCTTGCCGTGCTCGCCGAGCTTGTTGGCGAGCCAGGCCAGCGAATTGTAGCAGTGGCCCAGCACGTCGCCAGAATGACCGCTGCGCACGACCTTGCCGTCGAAGGCAATCGAGCCGTTGAGGTTGGCGAGATCGAGGTCGCGCCAACCCTTGTTGGCCTTGGCGAGCAGTGAGCCGCCATTCCAGCCGACATCCATCACCAGCCACGGCACGCTCAGCCGGCTGTAGTCGGCACCGCGGTCTTCGATCAGCTCGAAGCCGGCGCGCGCCTCGCCGACGTAAGGCGCGATCGAGTCCTTGTCGTAAGGCTTGTCCTTCGGTCGCGGCACGTCGGCGTTGGCGGTGAGGATGATCTCGAGCTCGACGCCAAGCCGCGCCCACCGGTCGGCGCGCACCGAAGCCTTGTGTTCGAACACGCGCTTCTTGCGGATCGGCCCGTAGGCCGGACCGCGCAGGCCGGTCTGCTCCCAGATCTGCGGCGAGGTGAGCGCGATCTTGTAACCAACGAGCGGCCCTTGCTTGGGGATGAGCTTGTTGAGCAACGCGTCCTGCACCTTGTAGGCGGTGCGCTCGTCCTCGAGCGCAAACTGCTCGGGCCACCAACCGACGACGGCGCGCGATCGATGGACCTGGTGCAGCCAGTTGGCGGTCTTGGCGATGCTGAAGGCCATGAATTCCTCCCCTTGCTTGAACCTTTGCGCCCCGCATAGTGCAGCCCATGGCGAGCAAGGCGAAGCGGGATTTGAGGCCGACTTTGGGGCCGGTGCGGGCGGGCGCCCTGGTCGGCGTCGTCCTGGCGGGCGGCGAAGGCCGGCGCATGGGGCCGGGCGTGCCTAAGCCGCTGCGCAAGCTGGGCGGCCGGCCGATGCTGGCCCATGTCGTGGAACGGCTGCGGCCGCAGGTCATGGATCTCGTGGTCGTGGCCAACGATCCCCTGCCGGGGACGCGCGCGCTCAAGGTGCCGGTGATCCCCGATCCGCCCGACGTGCAGCGCGCCGCCCAACGTGACGGCCGGCGGCTGGGGCCGCTCGCCGGCATCTTGGCCGGCATGGAATGGGCGCGGGCGCACCATCCGCATGCCGGCTGGATCCTGACGGCGCCCGCCGACGTGCCGTTTCTGCCGCTCGACCTGACGGTGCGGCTGTGCGGCCTGATGCATGTGCCCGAGCCTGACGTGCTGATGGTGCGGCACGGACGGCGGCTCGAGCACACGCTCGCGGTCTGGTCGGTGAAGCTCGCGGCGGATCTCAGGCGTGCGGTGCTGGAGGAGGGCGTGCGGCGGGTCGAGGAGTTCGCCCGCCGCTATGTCCTGGCCGAGCTCGTCTGGCCGGGCGGCGCCACGCCCTTCCTGAACGTCAATACGCCGGCCGAGCTCAGCGCGGCGGCCCATCGGCTGAAGGCCCATCGTTTGAAGAAGAGTCGACGGGGGCCAGCTCCACGACGTTCCCGTCGATGACGAGCTTGCCGGCGTTCTCGAAATTGACGGTGATGCGATGGCCGATCATCGACTGGACCTGGCCCAGTCCCCAGTCCGGCCGGCCGGGGTGACGCACGAAATCGCCGGGCGAGAGGAGTGCGTTACCGGGCTTGTCGAACAAGTTTTCGTGACCCCAGGCTATGGTTACGATAGCCACTGTTTGACGGCCAGTGACGCCAATCCGCGGCCAATCTGGCGTATAACGCCCCCATCGTCATCCACAGAGGATCCAATGACCCCAACCCGCATCGCCATCGCCGCCGCGCTCGCGGCCGCTCTTGCCGTGCCGGTCGCCGTGCAGGCGCAAGGCAACATGGAGAAGTGCTACGGCGTCGCCAAGGCCGGCAAGAACGACTGCCAGACGGCCGCGTCGTCGTGCGCCGGCACGTCCAAGAAGGACGCGCAGACCGACGCCTGGATCAGCGTGCCCAAGGGCACTTGCGACAAGATCGCCGGCGGCAAGCTCACCTCGAGCTGATCGCATGAACCCGGTCGCCGGCATCGGCCTGCGCTCGCCGCATCTGGCGGCGATCGGGCGCGAGCGGCCGACGACCGGCTTTCTCGAGATCCACGCCGAGAACTATCTGGCGGAATCGCCGACGCTGCAGGCCGTCGAGCGGCTGCGCGCCGACTACGCCTTTTCCATTCACGCGGTCGGCCTGTCGCTGGGCTCGGCGGACGGGCTCGATACGGCACATCTCGCGCGCGTGGCCGCGCTGGTGAAGCGGCTCGAACCCGCCTGGGTGTCCGATCATCTGTCGTGGAGCGTGAGTGGCGGCCGCTATTTCAACGACCTGCTGCCGCTGCCCTACACCGAAGAGGCGCTCGAGGTCGTGGTTCGCAATGTCGGTTGGCTGCAGGACGCTCTGGGCCGCCAGGTCTCGATCGAAAATCCGTCGTGCTATCTCGGCTTTGCCGCCTCGACCTTGTCCGAACCCGCGTTCCTGTCCGAGCTGGTGCGCCGCAGCGGCTGTGGCCTGCTGCTCGACCCCAACAACATCTTCGTGACGGCGCACAACCTCCGGCTCGATCCGCGCGACTGGCTCGACGGCCTGCCGGGCCCGGCGATCACCGAATATCACCTTGCGGGCCACGCCACCAACGATGCCGACGGAGAGCCAATCCTGATCGACGATCACGGTTCCAAGGTCAGCAACGACGTATGGGCGCTGTTCGCCGAGGTCGTGAAGCGCTTCGGTGCCCGCCCGACCCTGATCGAGTGGGATACCGACATTCCCCCGCTTGGCGTGCTGCTCGACGAGGCGGCCCGCGCCGCCGGCATGATCGAGACAGTGGTCGTGGCGAGAGGCCAAGATGCCGCTCGCGCTGCGTGATCTGCAGGCGGCATTCGCTGCTCACATCATGGGTGCCGACCGCGCCGACCTCGTGGCCGCGGTCGCGGGTGACACGATCCCGGCCGCGGCGCGGCTCAGCGTCTACCGCCATCATGTCTTCGAGAGCCTCGGCACGGCGCTGGCCGCGACCTATCCCACGGTGCAGGCGCTGGTCGGGACGGACTTTTTCCGCGGCCTCGCGCGCGCTTTCGTCGGGCACGCCTTGCCGGTGCAGCCGGTATTGACCGAGTACGGCGCGGATTTTCCCGCCTTCATCGCCGGCTACGAAGCGGCGCGCAACCTGCCGTATCTGGCGGACATCGCTCGGCTGGACTGGGCCCTGAACCTCGCCTTCCATGCCGGGCCCGGGGACCGGCTGCAGGCGGCAGACCTTTCGGCCGTTCCCGTCAAGCGCCTGCCGTCGCTATCGATTGCCTTGGCGGCTGGCGCCGTCTTGATCAGCTCGCGCTATCCCCTGGATCGCATCTGGGAGACCTCCCAGCCCGGTGCCGCGAGCGAAACAGTCGATCTGAATTCAGGCACCTCCAATCTCCTTGTCTTGCGGCGACCCGACGACGCGGCGTTTGTCAGCCTGGGTGCAGGCGAGGCGGCTTTCATGGCGGCACTGACCGCAGGGATGTCGCTCGAGCGGGCCGCCGGAGCGGCATTCCAAGCCGATCCGGCCTTTGAGTTGTCCACGTCCTTCGCCCGATTGCTCGCTTTGGGAGCATTTGCCGCGCTGCAATAGGGACGGCCTTTCCAGCGCCGTAATTGCGCACGGTTTGGGAGGATTTTTGAGCCGGAGTTTTGCTGCAGTGCACGACAAGTTTCGGACGGCAGCCGCGAACGAGGTTGCGGCGAAGGCCGCCATCCCTATACTCCGCGCGCCTTGAAGGTCCGCCTTCCCCCGAGGTGGACAGTAGTCGCTGCGAGTGGAGTTGCCGACGATGTCGATTACGTTGCCGCAGAATTACCGGCCGACGGACCGCGAATCTTTCATGAACCCGATGCAGCAGGAATACTTCCGGCAGAAGCTTCTGAAGTGGAAGGGCGAGCTGATCGAGGAGTCCAACCAAACGCTGCAGAACATGCAGGAAGAGAGCCTGGCGCAGCCCGATCTCGCCGATCGTGCGACCGCCGAGACCGACCGCTCTCTCGAACTGCGCACCCGCGACCGCTTCCGCAAGCTGATTTCCAAGATCGACCAGGCGCTGAAGTCGATCGACGAGGGCACCTATGGCTACTGCGAGGAGACCGGCGAGCCGATCTCGCTGAAGCGCCTCGAAGCCCGTCCGATCGCCACCCTGTCGGTCGAGGCGCAGGAGCGCCACGAGCGCCTTGAGCGCAC
>DASZJU010000582.1:0-12543 GCA_035947815.1 Reyranella sp. | reverse complement strand
CGAGAGCATGCCGCCCTGCTCGTCGCGGAACACCTGCGCGGTCCATTCGTGCACGGCCCGGCCCGCGAACTCGCTCTCCTTGTCGAGCGCGGCCACCAACGCGTTGCGGCGGAACACACGGCGCTGCGGGTAGAGCGGCGCCCACCACTCGCGCGCGCTGGCGGCGTAGAAGGCATGCACGCCGCGCAGCGGATCGCCCTTCATCAGGTCCTTGTGCTCGGGCGCGACGGCCGTCACTTCGTCCTCGCCCACGAGAGTGTCGCCGCCCACCAGTGGCGGCGGCGCGATCGCGTGTTCCCAACGCGTCTTCGGGCCGTACTCCGGATCGCACCACAGCGGATTGTCGTCGCCGATGCCGTGCGCATAGTGGCGGATATTGTCCCGCGTCGCCTCGTAGCACCACGGCTCGACGGTCACGCCGATCTTGACGCCGATGCGCTGACGGAGCGCGTCCAGGCCTTGCTCTGTGATCTTGGGGAATTTTCGTTCGGTCTCGGTCAGCATGGACGTTTCCTTCTGTCGATCTGTCAGGCTGCTTGTGTCGAGGCGCCTTGCTGGCGCTCGCGCAGGACCTTGCGGTTCACCTTGCCGGCCGGAGTCTTGGGCAGCTCGGCCACGAACTCGATAAGGCGCGGATATTCGTGCTGGCTGAAGCGCTGGCGCACGAGATCCTGGATCTCGCGTGTAAAAGCCTCGTCGCCTGCACGATCGGCGACCACGAAGGCCTTCACCACCTGCCCGCGCAGGGCATCGGGCACGCCGATCGCCGCCGCCTCGCGCACCGCGGGATGCTTCAGGATGGCGTCCTCGATCTCGACGGCGCTCATCGTCCAGCCGGCCGAGATGATGACGTCGTCGGCCCGGCCGCCGTGATAAAAGTAGCCTTCCTCGTCGGTCCGGCCGAGATCCTTGGTCGCGATCCAGCCGTTGCGTCGCCAGACTTTTAGCTCTCCCGTCACGCCGGGCAGGCACGGCTTGCCGGCCGGATCGTGGACCTCGACCTTGCTGCCCGGCACGGGCTTGCCCAGCGATCCCGGCTTGACGACAAAATCCGCCGCCCCCGGATAGCTGACCAGGATCACGCCGATCTCGGTAGTGCCGTACACGCTGCACGGCGGATGGCCGAACGTCGCCTCGACGAAGGACGCCGTCTCGCTGTCGATCGGCTCTCCGGTGAAGGAGAGCTTCTGCAGGGCGTATTCATAGCGCCCTGCAGCACCGGAATTCCGCATCATGCGATAGTGGGTCGCCGCCGCGGAGATGTTGGTGAAGCGATGATCCTGCAGCGCCTTCAGGAGCCGCTCGGCGTCGAACCTGCCGGCATAGGCGCCGACGGTGATGCCCAACGCCAGGGGCGCCAAGGTGCCGTGCCACAGGCCGTGTCCCCAGGCCGGCGACGACGGGCAGAAGTAACGGTCTCCGGGCCGCAAGCCGGTGCCGTAAAGCGCTGCCACCATCAAGGTGACGATCGACCGATGGGTGTGCTTGACGGCTTCCGGAAGCTCGCGCGTCGTCCCGGAAGTGTACTGGAAGATCGCCAGTGCATCGGCCCTGGTGGCGGGCTCGAAGCGGGAGGGAAATCGCGCGAGGCTCGCCAGGAAGTCGCTATCGGCCACGACCATGCGCGGGCCGCCGATCGATGACAGGAGCTCCGCCTTCTCGGCGTTGGTCACCAGCAGCGCGGGCGAACAATCGTTGACGCGGAGCCTGACGCCGTCGGGTCCGAAGAGCGTGAACAGCGGGACGGCGATCGCGCCCAGCTTCATCGTGCCGAAGACCGCCACGTAAAACGCCCGCGACGGCTCGAGCATGATGGCGACACGATCGCCGGCCTTCACCCCTTCGGCGGCGAGGTAGTGGGCAAAGCGGGAAGACTCTTCCGATAGCGCGCGAAAGCTCAGGATCTCGTCGCGTCCGTCGCCATGGGCGACGATGACGGCCGGGTCCGTCTTGCCGACATGCCGATCGATGCACTCATGCGCGATGTTCAGGCGCTCGCGATCGCCGTCGAAAAGCTCCCACAGCTTGGCGGCGGAGAAATGCGCCTGGGCATCCGCAAAGCTCGTGTACTCCGTCAGGCTGGCCATCGGGCGATTATGGCCAAAGGACTGGAGTTGTACAATAGCGTCAATCGTTGTACATATACAACATGACACTTCGCCTCGCGAATTCCCCCACCGCTCCGCGGGTCCGGCCGGTACCGGCCGTAACGCGCGCCATCGCCATCCTGCGCCTGCTCGGCCGCAGCCGGACGCCGATGGGCGTCAAGGCGATCGCCCAGGCGCTGAAGCTCGTACCCAGCACATGTCTCCATATCCTGCGGGCGCTGGTTTCGGAGCAGCTGGTGAGAGTCGACCCGACGACGAAGCACTACAGCCTGGGCACCGGCATGCTGCCGCTGGCGCGCGCCGTGCTGGTGAACAGCGACTTCGCAAGCCTGGTGCAGCCCAGGCTCGACGATCTCTCCCAACGCTACGGCGTGACGGCGATCGGCGTCGAAGTGCCCGACCTCGACCACATGATCGTGGTCACGCTCTCGCGCACCCAGGCGCCGGTGCGCCTGCATGTCGACGTCGGCAGCCGCTTTCCTGCGCTGATCAGCGCGACCGGCCGCTGCGTCGCAGCGTTCAGCCAGCATCCCTGGAGCGAGATCGAAAAACGCTTCCGCTCACTGCGCTGGCAGAACGCACCCAACTACGAAACCTGGCGCAAGGAAATCGACGGCGTGCGCCGCCACGGTTTCAGCATCGATCGGGGCAACTATATCGCCGGCGTGGCGATCGTCGCGGTGCCGGTGTTGAACGCACGCCGGACAATCACGCATACGATCGCGGCCGTGGGGCTGGTCAGCCAGCTCGATCGCACGACGTCGGTTGCGTTGGCGCAGGACATGCGGGTGGCGGCGGAAACGGTGGCATCGCAGCTGGTTTCTTGATTTCATCGTTCCTCCCCTTCGCGGACTCCGCGAAGGGGAGGTGCCCGCGTAGCGGGCGGAGGGGTCATGAGCGCAATTACCGACGCTCATGACCCCTCCGTCGGCGTAAGACGCCGACACCTCCCCAGCGCTGCTGGGGAGGAGAATAAATCCGTTCTAGCTCTTATCGGCAGCCAGGGTCTCGCGCAGCCGCGCGGCAGCGGTGCGGCCCAGGAGCAGAGGCTCGGACATGCCGTCGAGTGTGATGCGCCCTCCGGCACGCGACGGCGTCTCGACCTTGCGCAGCCGGTCGCAGTTGATGATCAGCGATCGCCCGAGTCGCAGGAAGGGCGGCGACGGCAGCAAGCCCTCGAAATGGCCGAGCGTCCGCCAGATCATCAGTGCCGGCTGATCGGCAACAAAGACGTGCGTGAAATCGCCGTCGGCACGCAGCGCTGCGATCTCGGCAGGCTGGGCGATCACGGTCTGCTTGGGTGTCCTGAGCGCGATCACGCCCGAGCCGGACGGCGCCTGTCCGGACGGCACGACCGCGCGGGCGAGGTGTCGCTCGGCGCGCGTCAGCGATTCGGCAAGACGCTCGGGCGCGACCGGCTTCAGCAGGTAATCCACCGCATTGACCGCGAAGGCCTCGACCGCGTGCTCGGCGTAGGCGGTGACGAAGACGACGATCGGCGGCCGCTGTAGCGCGGCGAGGAGGTCGAAGCCGTCGCCATCGCTGCCGAGCTCGATGTCCAGGAAGACCAGCTCTGGCTCGGTACGCTCGATGACACTCATCGCTTCGGTGAGGCTCTCGGCTTCGCCGACGATCTCCACCGCGGGATGGGAGGCCAGCAGGCGCCGTATCGCCTGACGCGCCAGATGCTCGTCGTCGACGATCAGGACCCGCACGGATCACCTTCGAGCACCAAGGTCGCGACCACCTTGTCGGTCCTGCCGTCGCCACCACTCAGCGTGAATTGGTGGCGACCGGGATAATGCAGAGCGAGGCGGCGGCGCACGTTCTCGAGGCCGATGCCAGGACGGCGTCGGCGTGACGTCGTCGCGCCGCCGAGCGTGCCGGTGTTCTCGATCTCGATATGCAGAGCATCGCCCGCCGCGCGGATGTCGATGCCGACGTCCAGCCCGTTGTCGCGCTTGCCATGCTTGACGGCGTTCTCCACCAGCGGCTGCAACAGGAAGCTCGCGATCCGGCACGAAGCTGCTTCCGGCGCCATGTCGAGCTTCGTCCTGAGACGCTCGCCGAAGCGCGCCTGCTGCACCCTGAGATAGGCCGCAAGCCCGCCAACCTCCGCCTCCACCGTCACGACGGTCTGGTTGATGCCGTCGAGCGAGTGCCGGAGATAGGCCGTGAGATCGCGCAGCATGGCGAGCGCCGCCGCAGGACGCTCGGGGATCTCCTCCGCGACGCCGTTCAACGCATTGAACAGGAAATGCGGATCGAGCTGCAGGCGCAGCTCCTCGAGCTCGGCCCTGAGCGCCTCGGCTTCCGCACGCATGGCGTGCCGGTGCTCGGCTTGCTCGGCCATCTCGGAATGGACCCAGAAGTAGCAGAGGCTCCAGCCGGCAAGGGCCAGGGAGTAATGGGTCCAGGGAAGGACGAAGTCATCAAGCCGATCGCGGCCCGGATTCGTCCAGCCCAGCAGATCCCGGCCAGCGAATAACAGCGCAGCGACGAGCGCGGCACCACCCAACGACAAGAGGGCGACCCAGACCACCGCCCTCGGAGTCAGCCTGTTGCCCAACTGTCGGGCATAGATCGGGCGCATGGCGGCGGAGAGCAACACAAGGCACGAGATGACGAGCGCCGTCCGCACCAGAGCGACCGAGAAGTCGTTGTAGATCAGCTGCTGATTGACCAGGTCGACGACGGCGAAGAGGCCCCAGCCGACGATCTGCGCCCGCCAGAACAGCGGCAAGCCGTTCCACCAAGCGCGGACCGAGCCGGCGGATCTGACGAGCGAATCTACGGCCAAGGTCGGTGGCTCCAGCGCCTTCCGGCTGTGATTTCACGCAGGAGCAAAGGCCATTTGCCGGGCACAGGCAAGCACCGGCTCCGCCCCATCCCCCTGCCGGCGGCCGGGTTCACCGATTTTCCTGCCGCGTTCACCGAGTGGCGCCATCCCGGCCGCTGCGGCAGCGGCGGGCTCATGACATATCGCCGCGACGGGGTGACGCAGTGCCTCCAGGGAGTGATGGCGATGGCAAGCATCAATTATGCGGTGGGAAACAACTGGGGTTCGGGCTTCGTCGGCAATATGACGGTGCCGGGCGGAGACCAGGGCCTAAACGGCTGGACCATCGAGTTCGACGCGTCGTTCGCTATTTCGAACATCTGGGGCGCCGAGATCGTCAGCCATGTCGGCAATCACTATGTGATCCGCAATCTCGACTGGAATGCGACCGTGCCGGCGGGCGGACAGGCAAGCTTCGGCTTCCAGGCGACGCCCGGTACCGGCGGCACTGCGGCCACCGGCCTGGTCATCGATGGTGCGGCCGTCACCCCACCGCCACCAGTCGTCCTGCCGACGCTCTCGATCGGCGATGCCTCGATCACGGAAGGCAACGCCGGCACCTCGCTACTCGCCTTCACGGTGCAACTCTCGCAGGCGGCCACGGGACCGGTGACGGTCCACTACGCGACCGCCGACGGCACCGCCACGGCCGGCTCGGATTACACCGCAGGTTCGGGCACGCTCACCTTCGCGGCCGGCGAGACGTCCAAGACGATCAGCGTGCCGATTACCGGCGATACCGTCGCCGAGGCCAACGAGACCTTCTGGATCGCGCTGTCCGGCGCCTCCGGCGCCACCATCGCCCAGGGATCGGCCACGGGCACCATCGTCGACGATGTCACCGCGCCGCCGCCACCACCGACGGGCGCCGCCGCACTCGATTATGCCGTCGACAGCAACTGGGGATCGGGCTTCACGGGCGCCATGACCGTCACCGCTGGCAGCAGCGGCCTCAACGGCTGGACCGTCGCGTTCGATGCCTCGGCCACCATCACCAGCATCTGGAATGCCGAGATCGTGAGCCACGTCGGCAACCACTATGTGGTGAGCAATGCGGCGTGGAACGGCCAGGTCGCGGGCGGCAAGGCGGTGTCGTTCGGCTTCCAGGCGACGCCCGGCAGCGCCGGCACGACCGCGTCGGGCTTCACGATCAACGGCGTCGCCGCCGGCCACGATCCCGTGCCGCCGCCGCCGGTGCTGCCGAGCCTTTCCGTCGCCGACGCGAGCGTGACCGAGGGCAACGGCGGAACCAGCGATCTTGCCTTCACCGTCACGCTGTCGGCTGCGGCGACGGGCCCGGTCACAGTCGCCTATGCGACCGCCGACGGCACGGCGACGGCGGGGTCGGACTATGCCGCGCTGGCCGGCACGCTCAGCTTCGCCGCCGGCGAGACCTCGAAGGTGGTCCACGTCCAGATCACGGGCGATACCGTGGTCGAAGCCAACGAAACCCTGACGCTCAGCCTGTCGTCGCCGAACGGCGCGACCATCGCCCATAGCACGGCGACCGGCACCATCGTGGACGATGTCACCGCGCCGCTGCCCACACTCAGCATTGGCGATTCGAGCTTCTCCGAAGGCAGCGCCGCCGTGCCGGGCCATGGCTCCTTCTCCGTGACGCTGTCGGCTGCCGCGACGGCGCCGGTCACGGTGCATTTCGCCACCGCCGATGGCACGGCCGGCGCGGGCAGCGACTATGTCGCCCAGTCCCGGACGCTCACCTTCGCGCCCGGCGAGACGCAGAAGACGATCACTGTCGCGGCGGTCGGCGAAGGGACGGTGGAGGCCAATGAGGGCTTCACCGTCACGCTGGCGAACCCCACGGGCGCCACCATCGCCCACGGCACGGGCAGCGGCACGATCGTCAACGATGTCGCGCCTCCGCCTCCGCTGCCGACGCTCAGCATCTCCGACACCTCCGTCGTCGAGGGCAATCCGGGCGGCAGCACTGCGGCCCCGGGCTGGCTCAGCACGTCGGGCAACCAGATCGTCGACAGCGCCGGACATTCGGTGCAGATCGCCGGCGTCAACTGGTTCGGCTTCGAATCGACCAACATGTCGCCCGACGGGCTGTGGACGCGCGGCTACAAGGACATGATGGACCAGATGGTGAAGCTCGGCTTCAACACCATCCGCCTGCCCTTCTCCAGCGAGATGCTGCATTCGACCGCCGCGCCCAGCGGCATCGACTTCTCCAAGAATCCTGACCTGCAAGGCCTCTCGGCGCTGCAGATCATGGACAAGATCGTGGGCTATGCCGACCAGATCGGGCTGAAAATCATCCTCGATCATCATCGCAGCGAAGCGGGCGACGGAACCTCGGCCAACGGCCTGTGGTACGATGCCCAGCACAGCCAGGCCGAGTGGGTCTCCGACTGGCAGATGCTGGCGCAACGCTATGCCGGCAACCCGGCCGTGATCGGCGCGGACCTGCACAACGAGCCCTACAACGGCACCTGGGGCGACGGTGGACCCAACGACTGGGTGGCGGCGGCCGAGCAGGCCGGCAACGCCATCGGCACGGTCAATCCCAACTGGCTGGTCTTCGTCGAGGGCATCGGCACCTACCAGGGCCAGAGCTACTGGTGGGGCGGCAACCTGATGGGGGTGAAGGACCACCCCGTTGTGCTCGATGTGCCGAACAAGCTGGTCTATTCGCCGCACGACTATCCCGATTCGGTCTACCAGCAGCCGTGGTTCAGCGACCCCAGCTACCCGGCGAACCTGCCAGCCAAGTTCACCCAGATGTGGGGCTACATCTACCAGCAGGGAATCGCGCCGGTTTACCTCGGCGAGTTCGGCACCAAGCTTGTCGACCCCAAGGACGCGCCCTGGCTGCAGGCGATCACCCACTATCTCTCCGGTGATTTCAACAATGACGGCAAATCGGATATCCCGGCCGGCAAACAGGGCGTCAGCTGGACCTTCTGGTCGTGGAATCCGAATTCCGGCGACACCGGCGGCATCCTGGCCGACGACTGGAACACGGTGAACCAGGCGAAGCTCGCTTACCTGACGCCCATCGAGTTCAATCTCGGCAGCGCAGGCACAGGTTCGGCGACGGTGAACGCAGCCACCTTCGTGCTGACGCTCTCCCAGCCCGCGACGGGAGCCGTCACGGTCGATTTCCACACCGTCGCCGGCGACGCAACCAGCGGCACCGACTTCACCGACACCAGCGGCTCGGTCACCTTCGCGGCCGGCGAACAGAGCAAGACGATCTCGATCCCGATCACGGCGGACACGGCGAGCGAGCCAAACGAGCATTTCACCGTCGTGCTCAGCAACGCCCAGGGCGCCACCATCACGCGCGCCACTGGCACGGCGACCATCGTCGATGACGTCGCGCCGCCCGTCACACCGCCTGTCACGCCGCCGGTGGTCCCACCGACCACGCCACCCCCGGCTTCGAGCGACCTTAGCGGCCAGTTTGCGGCCACCGACACCTGGAGCGGCGGCTTCAATGCCGACGTCACCGTCCACAATGGCGGCGCCGCGGCGGCCTGGCAGATCGCGATCGACATGCCCTACCAGATCACCAACATCTGGAACGGAACCATCGTCTCGCACGACGCCAACGGCTATGTGATCGCCGGCGCCGCGTGGAACGGGCAAATCGCCCATGACGGCCAGACGGACTTCGGCTTCACCGCTTCGGGGCAGCTCGATGCCTCCACCGTCCATGTCCACGCCGTCGGTCCGGCTACGGCCGACGTCGTGCCCAACGCGCCGACCGGCCTTGCGGCAGCCGCCACCTCCAGCAGCTCGACGTTACTGAGCTGGAATGCCTCGACAGTGCCCGGCAGCGGGTCAGTGAGCGGCTATGCGATCTTCGAGGACGGCCATCAGCTCGCCACCACGACGGACACGCACTACACGGTCGCCGGCCTCACCGCCGACACGAGCTACCAGTTCACGGTGGCGGCGATGGACGCGGCGGGCTCGTCGGCGCAGGCGACGCCGGTTGCCGTGCACACCACCGTTCCCGGCGCCGACCTCGGCGGCGCGGCCACGATCTTCTCGCCCTATATCGACATGGCGATGACGCAAGATGACGACCTGGTCGCGATCTCCCACGCCTCGGGCATCCAGAACTTCACCCTGGCTTTCATGCTGGCCTCCGACCACGGCATCGGCTGGCAAGGGGCCGGCGCGATCACCGACGACACGCTGGTCAACGGCACGACCATCCTCTCGCAGGTCCAGGCGATCCAGGCGGCGGGCGGCAACATCACCATCTCGTTCGGCGGTGCGGCCGGGCAGGAAGCGGCGCTGACCGCCCCCAGTGCGGCGGTCCTGCAGGCCGAATACCAGTCGGTGATCGATCGCTACCACATCAACTCGATCGACTTCGACATCGAAGGCGCGGCGGAGCAGAACCAGCATTCGATCACCTTGCGCGACCAGGCGATCGTCGGGCTGCAGGCGGCCAATCCCGACCTCAAAGTGTCGTTCACCCTGCCGGTGCTGCCGACCGGCCTCGATGCCAGCGGTCTCGCCGTCCTGCAGAGCGCCAAGCATGACGGCGTGCGCATCGACACGGTCAACATCATGACCATGGATTACGGCCAGTCGGTCGACAACAACGGCCAGATGGGCCAGGACGCCATCAATGCGGCGATCGCCACGGAGAAGCAGCTCGCCGACCTCGGCATGACGGCCAAGATCGGCATCACGCCACTGATCGGCGTCAACGACATCGCCTCCGAGGTGTTCACGCTCGCCGATGCGCAGGCCCTGGTGAACTACGCCAAGACCGACCCCCACGTCGCCGAGCTTTCGATGTGGTCGGTGGCGCGCGACAACGGCAACTCGGCCGGCGCCCATTTCTCCTCGCCGGACTCGAGCGGCATAGCCCAGCAGCCGTTCGAGTTCTCCGGCATCCTGCATCACTTCGACCATGTCGGCTGACATGACGCGCGTTGCCAAGAACCCCCGGGGGGAACTGGCGGCGGCGCTCGCCGCCTGCCGCAAGGCCTTTGTCGGCGTGGCGTTGTTCAGCGCCCTGCTGAACATCCTCTACCTCACCGGCTCCTTCTACATGCTCGAAGTCTACGACCGCGTGCTGCCGAGCCGCAGCGTGCCCACCCTCGTAGGCATCACGCTGCTTGCCCTGGTGCTGTTCAGCTTTCAGGGCGTTTTAGACATCATCCGCAGCCGCCTGCTGGTGCGGGTCGGCAGCTCGCTGGATGGTGCCGTGAGCGAGCGCGTCCATCACGTGCTGATGAAGCTGCCGCTCAAGGGCGCGGCCGCGCAGGGCCTGCAGCCGCTGCGCGACCTCGACCAGGTGCGCGCGTTCCTGTCGACCGTGGGCCCAGCGGCCCTGTTCGACCTGCCCTGGATGCCGCTCTATCTCGCCATCTGCTACCTGTTTCATCCGCTGATCGGCATCGTGGCGACGGCCGGTGGGCTGATCCTGATCGTCGTGGCGCTGCTCACCGAAGTCATGACGCGCACGCCCGCCGCCCACGCCGCGTTTCATGCCGGCGGCCGCACCAGCCTGGCCGAGGCGAACCGGCGCAATACCGAAGCGGTCCATGCGATGGGCATGGCGGGCCGGCTGGGCGCCCTGTGGAGCGACTGCAATCGCAACTACATGGCGGCCCAGCAGCGCGCCGCCGACATCGCTGCCGGATTCGGCGGGCTCTCCAAGGTGCTGCGCATGGCGCTGCAGTCGGGCGTGCTCGGCGTGGGGGCCTGGCTGGTCATCAACCAGCAGGCCACGGCCGGCATCATCATCGCGAGCTCGATCCTGACCTCGCGTGCCCTGGCCCCGATCGAGCTCGCGATCTCGCAGTGGCGCGGGTTCGTGGCGGCGCGGCAAAGCTGGCGACGCCTCAGCGTCCTTCTGGACAAGATCCCGGCGGATCCGCCGCGCCTGGCGCTGCCCAAGCCCGAGCATTCCCTGGCGGTCGAGGCAGTGAGCATCGTGCCGCCCGGCACGAACCGGATCGTCGTCCAGGACGTGGCGTTCCAGTTGAAGGCCGGACAGGGGCTGGGGATCATCGGGCCCAGCGCGTCGGGCAAGTCGTCGCTGGCGCGCAGCATCGTGGGTGTGTGGGCGGCCATCCGCGGCGGGGTCCGCATCGACGGCGCGGCGCTCGATCAATGGTCGTCGGAAGCGCTCGGGCCGCATATCGGCTACCTGCCGCAGGACATGGAGCTGTTTGCCGGCACGGTGGCCGACAACATCGCCCGCTTCGAGCCGCTTCCGCCCTCGCCGGCGATCATTGCCGCCGCCACGGCGGCCGGCGTGCACGAGCTGGTCCTCGGATTGCCGGATGGCTACGAAACCCAGATCGGCGAGGCGGGTGCCGCCTTGTCGGCTGGCCAGCGCCAGCGCATCGGGCTCGCCCGCGCACTCTACGGCGATCCCTTCCTGGTGGTGCTGGACGAGCCCAACGCCAACCTCGACGGCGAGGGCGAGGAAGCGCTGACGCGCGCCATCCTGGGCGTCCGCGCGCGCGGCGGCATCGTCGTCGTGATCGCCCATCGGCCGAGCGCGCTGGCCGGCGTCGACACCTTGCTGGTGATGCAGGCCGGACGCATGGCCTCGTTCGGGCCGAAGGAGACCGTGCTCAAGCAGGCACTGCGGCCTGCGCCGGCACCAACGCCGGTACGCTTTGCCGAGGGAGCGCGAGCATGATCGCACAACGATCGATACGACGGCATCTGTTGGCCGGGGGCGCGGCCGCGGCGCTGCTGGTCGGCGGCGTCGGCGGCTGGGCGGCCACGACCGAACTCGCCGGCGCGGTGATCGCGCCCGGCCAGCTCGTCGTCGATTCGAACGTCAAGAAGGTCCAGCATCCGACCGGCGGCGTGGTCGGTGAGCTCCGGGTCAAGGAAGGCGATCGCGTCAAGGCGGGCGACGTCGTCGTGCGGCTCGACGAAACCCAGGTCCGCTCCAACCTGGCGATCGTGACCAAGGCGCTCGACGAGCTGGCGGCGCGCCAGGCCCGCGGCGAGGCCGAGCGCGACGGTGCCGAGACGGTGAGCTTCCCGGCAGACCTTCTGGCAAGGCTCGACGACCCCGAAGTCCGCCGCGCGACGACGGGCGAGCAGAAGCTGTTCGAGATCCGCCGCGGCGCGCGCGAGGGGCAGAAGGCCCAGCTCAAGGAGCAGATCGCCCAGCTCGGTCAGCAGGTCCAGGGCAACCTCGAGCAGGAAGCCGCGAAGGTGAAGGAAATCGCCTGGATCCAGCAGGAACTGAAAGGGGTTCGCGACCTGTGGAAGCAGAACCTGGCGCCGTTCAATCGCCTGACGACGCTCGAGCGCGACGCCGCCCGGCTCGAGGGCGAGCGCGGCGCCCTGATCGCCTCGGCGGCGCAGGCTAGGGGCCGCATCGCCGAGACCGAGCTCAAGATCCTGCAGATCGACGAGGATCTGCGCACCGACGTCGGCAAGGAGCTGGCCGAAATCCGCGGCAAGAAATCCGAGCTGGTCGAAAAGCGGGTTGCGGCCGAGGATCAGCTGAAGCGCATCGACCTGGTGGCGCCGCAGGACGGCAAGGTCTTCCAGCAGAGCGTGCACACGGTGGGCGGCGTGATCCAGGCGGGCGAGGCCGTGATGCTGATCGTGCCCGACGGCGACAGCCTG
>DASZJU010000581.1:0-3019 GCA_035947815.1 Reyranella sp. | reverse complement strand
GTCACGGTCTTCATCACGCCCGCGGCCTGCTCGCCGCCCATGACGGCGGTGCGGCTGTTGGGCCAGGCGAAGATGAAGCGCGGATCGTAGGCGCGGCCGCACATGCCGTAATTGCCGGCGCCGAAGCTGCCGCCGATCACGACCGTGATCTGCGGCACCGTGGCGTTGGCCACCGCCTGGATCATCTTGGAGCCGTGCTTGACGATGCCGCCGCGCTCGGCCTCGGTGCCCACCATGTAGCCCGTGGTGTTCTGCAGGTAGACGATGGGCGTGCCCTGCTGGCAGCAGAGCTGGATGAATTGCGCGGCCTTGACCGAGCCCTTGGTCGTGATCGGCCCGTTATTGCCGATGAAGGCCACCGGCTCGCCCTCGAGCTCGGCCCAGCCGCAGATCGTCTGCTGATCGTAGAGGCCCTTGAACTCGAGGAAGTTCGAGCCGTCGACCAGGCGGGCGATCACCTCGCGCACGTCGTAAGGATCCTTGTAGGATGGCGGAACGACGCCGCAGAGCTCGTCGATGTCATAGAGCGGTTCCTTGAACGACCTGGCCGCGCCGGGCGGCAGCTTGTCGTTCCAGTGCCACCGGGCGATGACCTCGCGCGCCATGCGGATGCCGTCTGAATCGTTCTCGGCCATCCATTCGGCGACGCCCGACACGGTAGCGTGCATCTCGGCGCCGCCCAGCTCCTCGTCGGTCGCGATCTCGCCGGTCGCGGCCTTGAGGAGCGGCGGGCCGGCCAAAAACACCTTGGCCTGGTTGCGCACCATGATGACGTAGTCGGAGAGGCCGGGCAGGTAGGCGCCGCCTGCCGTCGAGGAGCCATGGACCACGGTGACCTGCGGGATGCCGCGCGCCGACATGCGCGCCTGGTTGGCGAAGCCGCGGCCGCCCGGCACGAAGATCTCGGCCTGGTATAAAAGGTTGGCGCCGCCCGATTCGACCAGATGCACCAGGGGCAGCTTGTTCTCCATGACGATCTGCTGCACGCGCTGGCCCTTGCGCTGGCCCGACGGCGCCACGGTGCCGCCCTTGATGGCGCTGTTGGACGCCGACACCACGCAGCGCACGCCCTCGACATAGCCGATGCCTGCCACCGAGCCGCCGCCCGCGCTCGAGCCGTCCTTGTCGTCGTGCATGCGGTAGCCCGCCAGCGGCATCAGCTCGAGGAAGGGCGCGCCGCGGTCGAGCAGCAGGGCGATGCGCTCGCGCGGCATGAGCTGCTTGCGCTTGGCAAAGCGCGCGCGCGACTTCTCTGACGTCGCCTGCACGCTCGCCTCGGCCGCGCGGAACTCGGCGATGGCCAAAAGCATCTTCTCGCGATTGCGCCTGTAGTCGTCGCTATTGGTGTCGACCTGGCTTTCGAAGATCGGCATCGTCAGCCGCCCAGCACTTTGGGTGTCTTGGCGAGATGGAAGCCGTTGAAGGGCTGCGAGCGGTCCGTCTTGGGCAGCTCCATCGAGCGGTTGCCGAGCGGCACGCCGCCGTCGATGCGGATCTCCGTGCCGGTGATGTAGGCCGCAGCGTCGCTCAGCAGGAAGCAGACCGCGGCCGAGACCTCGCTCTCGGTGCCCAGCCGGCCCAGCGGGCAATGGCCCTTGAGCTTGGGGATCTGTTCCTTGAACTCGCCCTGGTAGGTGTCCATGCCCGAGGAAGCGATCCAGCCCGGCGACACGGCATTCACCCGCACGCCGGCCTGGGCCCATTCGTAGGCCAGCGTCATCGTGAGGTTGACCATGCCGGCGCGGGCGGCGCCGGTGTGCGCCATGTTCGGGAAACCATTCCTCATGTCGGCCGCCATGTTCACGATCGAGCCGCCATGCTGTTCCATCGATTGCGTGAAGACCTCGCGGCTGACGATGAAACCGCCGGTGAGATTGTTGCGCACCACCACGTCGAAGCCTTTGGCGCTCAGGGTCGCGGCGGGCGAGGGGAACTGGCCGCCGGCATTGTTGAACAGGCCGTGAATGCGGCCGCGCCCGGCCACGATCCTGGCGACGGCGTCCTTGACCTGCGCCTCCTCGCGGATGTCGAAGGCGTGGCTCTCGCAGGAGCCGCCGGACGCCTCGATCTCGGCCTTCACCGTGGCGAGCTTGTCGGGCTTGCGGCCGGTGATCACGACATGCGCGCCCAGCGCCGCGATCTCGTGCGCCGTGCAGCGGCCGATGCCGCTGCCGCCGCCGGTGACGATGACGGTCTGGCCCTCAAACAGCCCCGGTTTGAAGACCGAGCGATACGACATGTTTCCTCCGACGACCTGAACGGCCGTTTATCGGCCTGTATTTGACGTTTACGTAAAGGTCAAGTAATCCCCCGGGACCATCGGCCGACTGGAGAAACCCGCCATGACCTTGCAGGAACTCACCGCGAAAATGAAGGAAGGCGCCTCGAAGAAGTCGGCCTTCGGCAACACCGTGAAATTCGCCACCGACCAGGGCGTGGTCTACATCGACGGCAACCAGAATCCGCCGGCGGTGACCAACGACGACAAGGCGGCCGACTGCACGATCAAGATGGATTTCACCGACTTCACCGACATGATCGGCGGCACGCTCGACGGCATGACCGCGTTCATGACCGGCAAGCTCAAGATCGAGGGCGACATGGGCGTCGCCATGAAGCTGCAGAGTATCTTGCGCTAGCGCTTCCTAAGCGGAGTTGGGCGAGTCGCGCGGGCTCGGTGACCTCGTCGAGCCTTGCGCTGCACTGGCGCGCGGCAAGGGGTTTCCGCAATTTCCGCAAGCGTTATCGGTATTCTTCGTTGTGGGTGCTCGCATTGCCTGCTCCTAGATATTGAGTCGCCGGCAGGTCAGGGGCGACGCGGCCGGCATAATCGAATACTAAAGCAAGACTATAGTATAAGTCAAGTAGAACTTTTACAGACCGGCGAGGCGAACCGAGTTTTTGCGCACCATATCGCGCAAAAACTCGTCCAGGGTGCTCCCCGACTATTGGCGCTCTAACGACGACAAAATGTAACGATCTTTCGCGCGTTCGAGCCTACAGCGCGTTGCTCTGGTGA
>DASZJU010000580.1:0-10992 GCA_035947815.1 Reyranella sp. | reverse complement strand
CGACGACGAAAAGGCCATCCTGGAGCGCAGCTTCTACAGCCAGATCCAGGAAATGCTGATGAACCAGACGGTTGCCGGCGGCCTCAAGGGCCTGAAGCCGGGCACGCGCATCACCGACAAGGTGCTGGGCGAGTACACGCCCGGTCAGTGGCGCCAGATCGCCGTCAAGACCGACAAGAAGCAAGGCGAGCTCGAGGCGTCGAACAAGCAGTTCGACGAGTCGATGAAGCGCCTGCAGGACCGCTTCGACAGCAAGGTCGACAAGCTGCAGCGCGGCGACGAGCTGCCGCCAGGCGTGATGAAGATGGTCAAGGTCTTCGTCGCCACCAAGCGCAAGCTTCAGCCGGGCGACAAGATGGCCGGCCGCCACGGCAACAAGGGCGTGATCTCGCGCATCATGCCGCTCGAGGACATGCCGTACCTCGAGGAAGGCATGCCGGTCGACATCGTGCTGAACCCGCTCGGCGTGCCCTCGCGCATGAACGTCGGGCAGATCCTCGAGACCCACCTCGGCTGGGCCGCGGCGGGACTCGGCAAGAAGATCGGCGACATGGTCAACGGCGCTCGCGACGCGTCGATCGCCCAGGTCCGCAAGCAGCTGCGCGAGGTCTATGGCGAGAAGGCCTACAAGGCCGAGATCGCCGACCTCGACGACGAGCGCACGATCGAGCTCGCCCGCAACCTCAGCACGGGTGTTCCGTTCGCCTCGCCGGTGTTCGACGGCGCGCACGAGGCCGACATCGTCGACATGCTGGAAATGGCCGGCCTCGACAAGTCGGGGCAGGTCACCCTGGTCGACGGCCGCACCGGCGAGCCGTTCGATCGCAAGGTGACCGTGGGCTACATCTACATGCTGAAGCTCCACCATCTGGTGGATGACAAGATCCACGCCCGTTCGATCGGCCCCTACAGCCTGGTCACCCAGCAGCCGCTGGGCGGCAAGGCGCAGTTCGGCGGCCAGCGCTTCGGCGAGATGGAGGTGTGGGCGCTCGAGGCTTACGGCGCGGCCTACACGCTGCAGGAGATCCTCACCGTCAAGTCGGACGACGTGGCCGGCCGCACCAAGGTCTACGAGGCCATCGTGCGCGGCGACGACACCTTCGAAGCGGGCATCCCCGAATCCTTCAACGTTCTGGTCAAGGAGCTGCGCTCGCTCGGCCTCAACGTCGAACTCAATCAGTCCGCCACGTGAGTGGCGGACTCTTCTCTCTTCGCCAATCAAGTCCAACGAACCCCGAGGACTAATCAAAGATGACCGACCTCATCAACGTACTGGGCCAGCCGCAGGGCACTCCGACCTTCGACGAGATCCGCATCTCGATCGCCAGCCCCGAGCGCATCCGCGCCTGGAGCCACGGCGAGATCAAGAAGCCGGAGACCATCAACTACCGCACCTTCAAGCCGGAGCGTGACGGCCTGTTCTGCGCCCGCATCTTCGGACCGATCAAGGACTACGAGTGCCTGTGCGGCAAGTACAAGCGCATGAAGTTCCGCGGCATCACCTGCGAGAAGTGCGGCGTCGAGGTGACGCTCACCAAGGTGCGCCGCGAGCGCATGGGCCACATCGAGCTGGCCTCGCCGGTGGCGCACATCTGGTTCCTGAAGTCGCTGCCGAGCCGCATCGGCTTGCTGCTCGACATGACGCTGCGCGACCTCGAGCGGATCCTTTACTTCGAGAACTACGTGGTGACCGAGCCCGGCCTGACGCCGCTCAAGTACCGAGAGCTCCTGAACGAGGAGCAGTACCTCAACGCGCTCGACGAGTATGGCGACGATTCGTTCCGCGCCGACATCGGCGCCGAGGCGATCCGCGCCATGCTGCAGGTCATCGACCTCAACGAGGAGCGGCCGCGCCTGCGCGAGGAGCTGCGCGAGACCACCTCGGAGGCCAAGCGCAAGAAGCTGGTGAAGCGCCTCAAGCTCTGCGAAAGCTTCATCGAATCCGGCGCTCGCCCGGAGTGGATGATCCTCGAGCTGGTGCCGGTGATCCCGCCCGAGCTGCGCCCGCTGGTGCCGCTCGACGGCGGCCGCTTCGCCACGTCCGACCTGAACGACCTCTACCGCCGCGTCATCAACCGCAACAACCGCCTCAAGCGGCTGATCGAGCTGCGCGCGCCCGACATCATCGTGCGCAACGAGAAGCGCATGCTGCAGGAGTCGGTCGACGCGTTGTTCGACAACGGCCGCCGCGGCCGCGTCATCACCGGCGCCAACAAGCGGCCGCTGAAATCGCTCTCCGACATGCTGAAGGGCAAGCAGGGCCGCTTCCGCCAGAACCTGCTCGGCAAGCGCGTCGACTACTCGGGCCGCTCGGTCATCGTGGTCGGGCCGGAGCTCAAGCTGCAGCAGTGCGGCCTGCCGAAGAAGATGGCCTTGGAGCTCTTCAAGCCGTTCATCTACTCGCGCCTGCAGGCCTACGGCATGGCCAACACCATCAAGGCCGCCAAGCGCATGGTCGAGAAGGAACGGCCGGAGGTGTGGGACATCCTCGAAGAGGTGATCCGCGAGCATCCGGTGCTGCTCAACCGCGCGCCCACGCTGCACCGCCTCGGCATCCAGGCCTTCGAGCCGGTGCTGATCGAGGGCAAGGCGATCCAGCTCCATCCGCTGGTCTGCACCGCCTTCAATGCCGACTTCGACGGTGACCAGATGGCGGTCCACGTGCCGCTGTCGCTGGAAGCCCAGCTCGAGGCGCGCGTGCTGATGATGTCGACCAACAACATCCTCTCGCCGGCGAGCGGCAAGCCGATCATCGTGCCGAGCCAGGACATCGTGCTCGGCATCTACTACATCACGCTCGAGCGCGAGGGCGAGGCGGGCGAAGGCTCGCTGTTCGCCGACATCGGCGAGCTCGAGCATGCCTTGCACAAACGTTCGCTCTCCATGCATGCCCGCATCAAGGGCCGCCTGGAGGCCTATGACGACAAGGGCGTGCTGGCCAGCCGCGTGGTCGAGACCACGCCGGGCCGCATCCTGCTGGCGCAGATTCTGCCCAAGCACCCGAACCTGCCGTTCTCGCTGATCAACCGTCTTCTCACCAAGAAGGACCTGCAGAACGTCATCGACTCGGTCTACCGCCACTGCGGCCAGAAGGAGACGGTGATCTTCGCCGATCGCCTGATGGGCCTGGGCTTCTATCACGCCTGCCGCGCCGGCATTTCCTTCGGCAAGGACGACCTCGTCATACCGGCCGCCAAGGAGAAGCTGGTCAGCCAGACCCAGAAAGAGGTCAAGGAGTACGAGCAGCAGTATCAGGACGGCCTGATCACCTCGGGCGAGAAGTACAACAAGGTGGTCGACGCCTGGTCGCGCTGCTCGGATCGCGTGGCCGAGGAGATGATGAAGGGCATTTCGACGCCCAAGCCCGGTAAGCCGGTGAATTCGGTGTGGATGATGGCGCACTCCGGTGCGCGCGGATCGACCACGCAGATGAAGCAGCTCGCCGGCATGCGCGGCCTCATGACCAAGCCGTCGGGCGAGATCATCGAGACGCCGATCATCTCGAACTTCAAGGAAGGCCTTAGCGTGCTGGAGTACTTCAACTCCACCCACGGCGCACGCAAGGGCCTGGCCGACACCGCGCTCAAGACCGCCAACTCGGGCTACCTGACGCGGCGCCTGGTCGACGTGGCCCAGGACTGCATCATCTTCGAGGAGGATTGCGGCACCGAACGCGGCCTCACGATGCGGGCGGTCGTGGACGGCGGCGACGTGATCGAGCCTTTGTCCGAGCGCGTGCTCGGCCGTACCGCGCTCGACGACGTCGTCGATCCGCTGAACGGCACGGTGATCTGCAAGTCGGGCGACCTGATCGACGAGGTCACGGTCGAGCAGATCGAGAAGGCGGGCATCGAGGAGATGCGCATCCGCTCGGTGCTGACCTGCGACACCAAGACCGGCGTCTGCGGCAAGTGCTACGGCCGTGACCTGGCGCGCGGCACCAAGGTCAACATCGGCGAGGCGGTGGGTGTCATCGCCGCCCAGTCGATCGGCGAGCCGGGCACCCAGCTCACCATGCGCACCTTCCACATCGGCGGTGCCGCCCAGCGCGGCGCCGAGCAGTCGAGCATCGAGGCGAGCCATGACGGCCACGTCCAGGTGCGCAACCGCAACGTCGTGGTCAACAGCGCGGGCGTGCCCGTGGTGATGGGCCGCAACACCGAGCTGGTGCTGATCGACGGCGCCCAGCGCGAGCGCGCCAAGCATCGCGTGCCCTACGGCGCGCGCCTGCTGGTCGACAACGACACGCCGGTCAACAAGGGCCAGAAGATGGCCGAATGGGACCCCTACACCCTGCCGATCATCACCGAGAAGGCAGGCAAGGCGGTCTATGTCGACCTGGTCGAAGGCGTGTCGATGCGCGAGGTGATCGACGATTCCACGGGCATTTCCAACCGTGTCGTCGTCGACTGGAAGGGCCAACCGCGCGGCGGCGACCTGCGTCCGCGCATCGCCATCCACGATGCCGAAGGCCATCCCATCCTGCTGGCCAACGGCCAGGAGGCCCGCTACCTGCTGTCGATCGACTCGGTCCTCTCGGTCGAGAACGGCCAGGAGGTCCATGCCGGCGACATCCTCGCGCGCATCCCGCGCGAGGGCGGCAAGAACCGCGACATCACGGGCGGTCTGCCGCGCGTGGCCGAGCTGTTCGAGGCGCGCAAGCCCAAGGATTTCGCCATCATCTGCGACATCTCGGGCCGCATCGAATTCGGCAAGGACTACAAGAACAAGCGCCGCATCCTGATCGTGCCGGAAGGCGAGGGTGCGGAGCCTGTCGAGTACCTGATTCCCAAGGGCAAGCGCATCGCCGTCCAGGAAGGCGACTTCGTGGAGCGCGGCGATCTCTTGATCGACGGCAACCCGGTGCCGCACGACATCTTGCGCGTGCTGGGCATCGAGAAGCTGGCCGAGTACCTGGTAAACGAGATCCAGGAGGTCTATCGCCTGCAGGGCGTCAAGATCAACGACAAGCACATCGAGACGATCGCGCGTCAGATGCTGCAGAAGGTCGAGATCACCGATGCCGGCGATTCGACCTTCCTGATCGGCGAGCAGATCGACAAGCAGGAGTTCGACCTCGAGAACGTCAAGCTGGCGAGCGAGAAGCTCAAGGCTGCCAAGGCCGACCCGGTGCTGCTGGGTATCACCAAGGCCAGCCTGCAGACCAAGTCGTTCATCTCGGCGGCGTCCTTTCAGGAGACCACGCGCGTGCTCACGGAGGCCGCCGTTTCGGGCCGCGTCGACACGCTGCAGGGTCTCAAGGAGAACGTCATCGTCGGCCGCCTGATCCCGGCGGGCACCGGCGGCGTGGTCAACCGGCTGAAGGCGATCGCTGCCCAGCGCGACCGGGCCATCCTGGCCGCCAGCGCCGACGGCGAGGACCAGCCGGTCCCGACGCTCGAGCAGGAACACGCGGCCGACGACTGATCGGCGGACGCGGCAAAATCGAAGGCCGTCATCGCAAGATGACGGCCTTTTCTTTGCGACACGATGTGCGCGTTACGTAAATACTGTCATCCCGAGCGTAGCGAGGGACCTTTGCTCATGGCCCTAAAGGTCCCTCGGCCTTCGGCCTCGGGATGACAAGGTGCGGGATGGCTCAGGGAATTGGCTGCCGCGCTAGCCAATCCTCTCGTGTGAGCAGCCAGACCATTCGCGTGCCCTCGCCCGAGACGTAGCGGGCGGGCTCGCGGTCGATCAGCCGTGCTCCCTGCTTCTCCTTGATGCGGCCCGAGGCGCCGTTGGCTTCGGCGTTGCTCAGCCAAAGATGGGGCCAGCCGAGGTCAACGAAGGCGAATTCCGTAACCCGTTCGGCGGCTTCGGTCATAAGGCCCCGGCCCGCGAACTCAGGGTCCAGCCAGAAGCCGCGTTGGTCGCGGCTCACGCCGTCGTCGGGCCACAGATCGATACGGCCGACCAACTCGTCGGGGCCGCCCTTCAGGACGATCGTCCAGAAGCACTTCTCGCCACGGGCCATCTGGCCAAGACATTGCGCGACATGGCTTGCCGCACCGTCGTCTGGATACGGCCACGGAACATGGGCCGCCAGATAGCGGACGACTTCCCGGCGGGGAAAGCGGCGCTGGATGGCCGGCACGTCCTCCTGCCGCAGCGGGCGCAGGATCAGGCGCCGGGTTTCGAGCACCGGCGTCGGTGGCATAGTTGGCTTGGAGGTCGTCATGTCGGGTCTCGGTTCCGGTTCGCCGGATGGACGGGACCCCTTGCGCTGAAGCCCCGGCCATGGCGGCGGGGCTTTAGGGAGGATCGGCCTAGGTCAGATGACCCGCGCGCACGACCGCTCCCGCCCCAAAGAGGGCGTTCGAAGCCGGCTTGCAAGCTTGGCCATAGCGCAACATGGGCGCCGCGATAGCGCAGACCCGAGGCAAAGTAAACTTTGCCGACGCCACTCGGTTGGCCTTGACAGGCCTGAGCAATGTACCCGACCTGCCGCGGATGCCCGCCTGCGCGCGAGTGCCTGCAGTGTTGTCACGGCAGAATCTCGGGCCCCTACGGTACGAAAGAATTATCTTGCGCGGCGGTCGGGGCGCTTTTTGGCTCGTAGGGGTCGTTGCAGCAAAACGCCACAATATGTGGTTGATAGATTCTTGCGTTGCCGCCCCATGCCCGGTCACGAACGAGTCGCGCGGCGAAGGCCGGGAATAGCCAACGATATCAATAGGCAATGCACCGCAGCATGCTTGACGTCCAACGGCAGCGGCCATATAAGCGCGCCACCTCGCTGGGGGGCTGGTAGTAGGCGCAAGCCTAGACGCAGCCTGACGACGAGGACCGCTACAAGTCAGGCCATCTTGGCCGCAGAGTTTTATTCGCGCGGGCGCTGCGCTCTTGCCGCTATGCCCGTGCATTCGCTTTGCGCCGATGCCGGACAAGGGTGGACCCGAGACGGCGAATAGGAAACCGGAAGTCGAATGCCGACCATTAACCAGTTGATCCGCAAGCAGCGCCACGGCCTCACCGCGCGCAACAAGGTGCCGGCGCTCGAAGCCTGCCCGCAGAAGCGCGGCGTGTGCACCCGCGTCTACACGACGACGCCGAAGAAGCCCAACTCGGCGCTGCGCAAGGTCGCCAAGGTGCGCCTCACCAACGGCTACGAGGTGGTGAGCTATATCCCGGGAGAAGGCCATAACCTGCAGGAGCATTCGGTGGTCATGATCCGCGGCGGTCGCGTCAAGGACCTGCCCGGCGTGCGCTACCACATCATTCGCGGCACCCTCGATACCCAGGGTGTCAAGGACCGCAAGCAACGCCGTTCGAAGTACGGCGCGAAGCGTCCGAAGTAGGCGGGGGAGGAACACATGTCCCGTCGTCGCGCCGCCGAGAAACGCGAAGTCCTGCCGGACGCCAAGTTCGGCGACATCGTCCTCACCAAGTTCATGAACACGCTGATGTCGCGTGGCAAGAAGTCGGTCGCCGAGCGCGTCGTCTACGGCGCCCTCGACGAGGTCCAGACCAAGCTCAAGCAGGATCCGGTCCCCGCCTTCCACGAGGCGCTGGAGAACGTGAAGCCGGCCGTCGAGGTCCGCTCGCGCCGCGTCGGCGGCGCCACCTACCAGGTGCCGGTCGAGGTTCGCCCGGAGCGCCGCCAGGCGTTGGCCATCCGCTGGATCATCCAGGCTGCACGCGACCGCTCGGGCCACAGCATGACCGAGAAGCTCTCGGCCGAGTTGCTCGACGCCTTCAACCGCCGCGGCAATGCGGTCAAGAAGCGCGAAGACACCCATAAGATGGCCGACGCCAACAAGGCGTTTGCGCATTATCGCTGGTAAGCGCGCTCCAGGCCCCCTCCCAGAAAGCCCCCTCCAATGGCTCGCACCACTCCCATCGCGCACTACCGTAACATCGGTATCATGGCGCATATCGACGCCGGCAAGACGACGACGACCGAGCGCATCCTCTACTACACCGGCAAGTCGCATAAGATCGGCGAAGTCCACGACGGCGCCGCGACCATGGACTGGATGGAGCAGGAGCAGGAGCGCGGCATCACCATCACGTCGGCCGCCACCACCTGCTTCTGGCAGGTCGAGACCGGCCCGAACGCGGGCCCCACTTACCGCATCAACATCATCGACACGCCGGGCCACGTCGACTTCACCATCGAGGTCGAGCGCAGCTTGCGCGTGCTCGACGGCGCGGTTTGCGTGTTCGACAGCGTGGCGGGCGTCGAGCCGCAGTCGGAGACGGTGTGGCGCCAGGCCGACAAGTACGGCGTGCCGCGCATCTGCTTCGTCAACAAGATGGACCGCACCGGCGCCAACTTCTGGCGCACCGTTGACATGATCCGCGACCGCCTGGGCAGCAAGCCGCTGGTCACGCAGATGCCGATCGGCATTGAATCCGGCTTCAAGGGCCTGGTCGACCTGGTCTCCAACAAGGCGATCATCTGGCTTGAAGAGACGCTGGGTGCCAAATACGAGGTCGTCGAGATCCCGGACGACCTCAAGGAACAAGCTGCCGAATGGCGCCACAAGATGCTCGAGATGGCCGTCGAGCAGGACGATACCGCCCTCGAGAAGTACCTGGCCGGTGAAGAGCCCGACTACGACACGCTGATCAAGTGCATCCGCAAGGGCACGATCACCTACGCCTTCGTGCCGGTGCTGTGCGGCTCGGCGTTCAAGAACAAGGGCGTACAGCCCATGCTCGACGCCGTCGTCAACTACCTGCCGGCGCCGGTCGACGTGGCCGACGTCAAGGGCGTGAAGATGGGCACCGACGAGCCGATCACACTGCCGTCGAGCGACGACGCGCCGCTCTCCGCGCTCGCCTTCAAGATCATGACCGACCCGTTCGTGGGCTCGCTCACCTTCGCTCGCGTCTATTCCGGCGTGCTCGAATCGGCGACCGGCGTGCTGAACAGCACGAAGGACCGCAAGGAGCGGATCGGCCGCATGCTGCTGATGCACGCCAACAACCGTGAGGACGTGAAGGAAGCGCGCGCCGGCGACATCATCGCCCTGGCCGGCCTCAAGAGCGTCACCACCGGCGATACGCTGTGCGATCCCGACCATCCGGTGATCCTCGAGAAGATGGACTTCCCCGATCCGGTCATCGAGCTCGCCATCGAGCCGAAGACGAAGACCGACCAGGAGAAGATGGGCCAGGCGCTGGGCCGTCTCGTCCAGGAAGACCCGACCTTCCGTGTCTCGACCGACCCCGAGACGGGCCAGACCGTCATCAAGGGCATGGGTGAGCTCCATCTCGAGATCAAGGTCGACATCCTGCGCCGCACCTACAAGGTCGACGCCAATGTCGGCGCCCCGCAGGTCGCCTATCGCGAGACGCTCGGCCGCCGGTCGGAGATCGACTACACCCACAAGAAGCAGACCGGCGGCTCGGGCCAGTTCGCCCGCATCAAGATCGTGTTCGAGCCGGGTGCGCCGGGCTCGGGCTACAGTTTCGAGAACAAGATCGTCGGCGGCTCGATCCCCAAGGAATTCATTCCCGGCGTCGAGAAGGGCCTGGCGGCCTCGCGCGAGACCGGCGTGCTGGCCGGCTTCCCGGTGATCGACTTCAAGGCGACGCTGATCGACGGCAACTACCACGACGTCGATTCGAGCGTGCTGGCCTTCGAGATCGCCGCCCGCGCCGCGTTCCGCGACGGCCTCGCCAAGGCGCAGTGCAAGCTCCTCGAGCCGATCATGAAGGTCGAGGTGGTGACGCCCGACGATTACATGGGCGACTGCATCGGCGATCTGAACAGCCGGCGCGGCCAGATCCTCGGCATGGATGCGCGCGGCAACGCGCAGGTCATCGATGCCATGGTGCCGCTCGCCAACATGTTCGGCTACGTGAACACCCTGCGGTCGATGACCCAGGGCCGCGCCGCCTACACCATGACCTTCGACCACTATGCGCCTGTACCACAGGCCGTGGCGGACGAAGTTGTTGCCAAGCTGGCGGGCTAACGGCCGCCGATCGAACCAGGACCGATTGATTAGGGACCAAGACCATGACGAAGGCGAAGTTTGAGCGGACCAAGCCGCACTGCAACATCGGGACGATCGGGCACGTCGATCACGGCAAGACGTCGCTGACGGCGGCGATCACCAAGATCCTGGCGAAGACCGGTGGGGCGACGTACACGGCGTACGACCAGATCGACAAGGCGCCGGAGGAGCGCGAGCGCGGCATCACGATTTCGACGGCGCACGTTGAGTACGAGACGGCGAACCGGCACTACGCGCACGTCGACTGCCCGGGCCATGCCGACTACGTGAAGAACATGATCACGGGAGCGGCGCAGATGGACGGCGCGATCCTGGTTGTGAGTGCGGCGGATGGGCCGATGCCGCAGACGCGCGAGCACATCCTGCTGGCGCGCCAGGTCGGGGTGCCGGCGCTGGTGGTGTACATGAACAAGGTCGACATGGTGGACGACCCGGAGCTTCTGGATCTGGTTGAGCTTGAGGTGCGGGAGCTGTTGAAGAGCTACCAGTTCCCGGGCGACGACATTCCGGTGATCCGGGGCTCGGCGCTGATGGCGCTGGAGGACAAGAACCCCGAGCAGGGCGAGCAGTCTGTGCTGAAGCTGATGGCGGAGGTTGACCGTTATATCCCGCAGCCGCAGCGCGACAAGGACAAGCCATTCCTGATGCCGATCGAGGACGTGTTCTCGATCTCGGGGCGCGGCACGGTGGTGACGGGGCGAGTTGAGCGGGGCGTTGTGAAGGTGGGCGAGGAGATCGAGATCGTGGGCCTGCGGGCCACGGCCAAGACCGTGGTTACGGGGGTGGAGATGTTCCGCAAGCTCTTGGATCAGGGCCAGGCCGGCGACAACATCGGCGCGCTGCTGCGCGGCACCAAGCGCGAGGAAGTCGAGCGCGGCCAGGTGCTGTGCAAGCCCGGTTCGGTCAAGCCGCATACCAAGTTCAAGGCCGAAGCCTACATCCTCACCAAGGAAGAGGGCGGCCGTCACACTCCGTTCTTCACCAACTACCGTCCGCAGTTCTACTTCCGCACCACCGACGT
>DASZJU010000579.1:0-10453 GCA_035947815.1 Reyranella sp. | reverse complement strand
CATCGACGTCCACTCGGCCGGCCCTGCCCTGTTCGACACCCATCTCCAGGCCGTCGAGCTGCTGCGTGACACCTCCCATGTCCGGGACTACACGGCTTCGGAATGGACCGCCGCCCTCGCCCATGCGGGGTTCGCGCTGTCCGGGTGCCGGACGTGGCGGCTGCGCATGGACTTTCCCGTCTGGACGGCCCGCATGCGGACGCCCGACGAAAACATCCGGGCGATCCGTGCGCTGCAGGCCGCCGCCTCGTCGGAGACAAGGGTGCACTTCGCGATCGAACCCGACGGCTCGTTCCTGCTCGACATCCTGATGGTCGAGACGACAGCCGGCTGAAAACGCGCCGGCATGGCCTTCAGCCGCCCAGCCGCGGGCGGATGATCCGCTCGAAGGCCTCGAGCTCGGCCTCCGGCATGGTGTAGCCGCCCGCAAGATCGTGTGCCGGGAACAGGAAGACGTCCTCGACGCCTGCCTCCTCACGCGCCCGCAGCAGCCGCTCTGCACAACGTTCCGGCGAGCCGAACAATCCGAATGCATCGGCAATCCGTCGCGCGCGATCCTCGGGGATGGCGGCAGGGTCGTGCGCTTCGGCAATGTCGAAACCGGCTTCCCCGAGCCAGCGTAGATTCGAGGCGCTCGGATAGGCGAGGAAGGGCTGACCGGGCGCGAACCAGCTCCGTACCCAGCGCGCGCCCGCCTCTCCATCGGATCCGAGGCCGAGCGTGACCACGAACACCACCGGAAAGCCGGCCAGGGAGCGGCCGGCCCGCCTCGCCCCTTCCTCGAGATGGCGCAACGCGGCGCGGATCGAAGCCGGATGCAGGCCGACCATGAGAAAGGCGCCATCGGCCACCTCGCCGGCGAGTTCGATCATGCGCGGGCCCGCCGCCAGCAGATACACCGGCGTCGGCGTCGCACTTCGGTTCCTGAGGCGGGTCGACGTCGGGCCGAACCCGACCTCTTCGCCGGCGAGGAGCCGGCGGAGATCGCCGATCGCGTCGCGCATGAAAGCCACCCCGGCGCGCGGCTTGCCGACGCTGCGCGTCGAGATGAAGCCGGGCGCCACGGTGAGGCACGTGCGTCCAGGCGCTATCTCTTCCAGGCTGTGGGCGAGCGAGGCCAGAACCAGCGGATGGCGAACCACGGGGCTCGAGGTGGCGGGGAACAGTTTTATCCGCTGCGTCGCCCGCGCCGCCAGCGCCAACGCCAGGTAGGCGTCGCGGCCGCTGGAAGGATGGTCGTGGATGCCGACACCATCGAAGCCCGCGTCTTCGCAGCGGGCGACGAAATCCGCAATGTCGGGCAAGGGCCGCCCGACCGGAACCCGGAGAGCTACGCGAAGCCGGGTCATCTTGTAAGCTCTTTCAGTCCGCCACTCATCTGCCTCTCGATGACGAGCAGGTCAGCACAAGAGTCAGGCCTTATCCAGGTCCCATTCCTCGGCAGAGGCGCCCGCCAGCGACTGCATCAACCCCTCGTCCGCCGCCAGTACTGCGGCCGGCCCGTGATGCACCACGATGCCATGATCGAGCACGTAAGCGGTATCGGCAATGTCCAGCGCCATGCGCACGTTCTGTTCCACGATCAGGACCGTCATGCCTTCCTGCTTCATGGTGGTGACGATCCGGAACACGTCCCTGACGATCAGCGGCGCCAGGCCCTGCGAGGGCTCGTCCAGGATCAGCACCTTCGGGTTCAGCAGCAAGGCGCGGGCGATCGACAGCATCTCCTGCTCGCCGCCCGACAATTGCCGGCCGCGGTTCATCTTGCGCTCCTCCAGTCGTGGGAACAGCGCGTAGATGCGCGGGATATCGAAGGGGCCCGCAACGCCCTGCGGCACCTTCAGATTGTCCTCGACGGTGAGGTTGGGGAAGACACGCCGCCCTTCCGGCACGTAGCCGACGCGCAGCCGCGACACCTGATAGGGCGCGAGCTTCGCCGCTTCGGTGCCAAACACCTGGATGGAGCCGGAACGGGCCGGCGTCAGTCCCATGATGCTGCGCATCATCGTGGTCTTGCCGGCGCCATTGCGGCCCAGCAGCGTCGTGATGCTGCCTTCCTGGGCGACCAGGGAAACGTCGTGCAGGATATGGCTCTTGCCGTAGAAGGTGTTAAGCCCGCTGACCTCGATCGCGTTCATTCGGCTTTTCCCAGATAGGCGTTCTGAACGTGCTCGTTGGCGCCGATTTCCGCCGGCGTGCCTTCGGCCAGCAGCCGGCCCTCGGCCAGGACCGAGATGCGGTCGGCCAGGTGGAACACCACGCGCATGTCGTGCTCGATCAGGACGATTGTATATTTCGAATCGCGATGCAGGCGGCGGATCAGGCCGGTGATCTGGTAGGTCTCCTCGTCGCCCATGCCGGCCGTCGGCTCATCGAGCAGCAGCAGGCTGGGCTTGAGCGCCAGCGCCATGGCGATCTCCGTCGACCGCTGATCGCCGTGCGACAGCTCGCCGACCAGACGATCCGCCTTGGACGTCAGGTTGGCCAGCGCCATCACTTCGTCGGAAGCGGCGGCGACGCGCTGCCTGTCGGCGCCCGTCAGCCAGGCGCGCAGGCTGAAGCCCAGACCCGTCTCGACCGCGATCCGCGTGTTTTCCCGCACCGTCAGTTCCGGGAAGATCTCGGTGATCTGGAAGGTGCGGCCCATTCCCATCTTGACCCGGCCGGCGGCCGGGACGCCGTTGATGTTCCGGCCGTCCAGCAGGATGTCACCCGACGAGGGCGGGAAAAATCCGGTGATCAGGTTGAAGAACGTGGTCTTGCCTGCGCCGTTCGGCCCGATGATCGCGCGCAGCTCGCCGCTCTCGACGCGCATCGACACGCCGGACACGGCCCGAAGGTTCCCGAAGTTCTTAGTGGCGTTGAGCACCTCGAGCTTAGGCGCGGTCGTGCTCACGCTTCGGCCTTCTTCTTCAGCATGCCCATGAGGCCACGCGGAAAGAACAACACGACCAGGACGAACGTCATGCCGACGAAGAACATCCAGTTGGTGGTCATCGACGAAACGTAGTCCTGCAGCATCACGAACAGCACGGCGCCGACCAGCGGTCCCCAGAAGGTGCGCATGCCGCCCATGACCGTGATCATCACGATATTGCCGGACATGATATAGTTCAGGCCCAGCGGATCGGCGAAGTTATTGAGCAGCGCATAAAGGCTGCCGGCCAGCGCTGTGAAGAAGCACGAGATGGAGAAAGACAGCCAGATGTGCCGTTCTACCGGCAGGCCGAGAAAGCGGGCGCGGCGCTCGTTCTCTCGGATCGCCAGCAGGGTTCGTCCGAAGGGCGACGCCAGGATCAGCGCCTGCAGACCGACGGCCAGGCCGAAGACCAGCAGGACGAAGAAGTAGAACAGCGTTCCGTTGTTGGCGATGTCGAGCGTGACGAAGCCGAGATCGATCGGCGCCCGCGTAAAGCCGCGCAACCCGTCATAGCCGCCGGTGAGATCGTCCCACTTGTAGGCGATATAGAAGCACACTTGCCCGAAGGCGATGGTCACCATCGCGAAATAGACCCCGCGGCGGCGGACCAGCAGCAATCCGAACAAGGTGCCGGCGATGCCGCCCAGGAGCGTGCCTGCCAGCATGGCCAAGGGAGTGGAGGCCGCCACGAACTTCAGGCACAGGCCCGCGCCGTAGGCGCCGAGCCCGAAATATGCGGCGTGACCGAAGCTCATGACGCCGGTGAAGCCCAGCAGCATGTTGAAGCTCATGGCCGCGAGCGCGAAGACCAGCACGCGGCCCGCCATCGCGGTGTAGCCGCCCAGCAAAGGCAGCCACAACGGCACCGTCAGCAGCAGCGCCCAGATGACGAGAAGCTGGCGCCAGGGCCGCGCGGCCGGCGATGGCGCGGTCGCCAGGGGCGTGCTCATGTCAGCATTCCTTCCTCGCCTAAGAGTCCGCGCGGGCGGATCAGCAGGACGAGTGCCATGATGATGTAGATTACCGCTTCGGCCCCGGCGGGGTAGACGACCGTGGTCAGCGCCGAGGCGACGCCGATCAGCAGGCCGCCCAGCAGCGTGCCGGTCAGGCTGCCGACGCCGCCGACGATGATGGCGATGAAGCTCGGCATGATCAGGTCGTCGCCCATGTTGGGGTTGAGCCCGATCTGGCCGGCGGCCAGTACGCCCGCCAGTCCCGCGAGGAAGCTGCCGACAGCGAAGTTGTAGGACCGCAGCGCGGCGACGTTGACGCCCAGCGCCGACACCGTGTCGAGGTCGAGCGTTCCCGCCCGGATGCGCATGCCGACCCGCGTATAGCGCAGGAAGGCAAACAGGCCGCCGACTGCAACGATGACGACGACGACCATGAACACCCGGTACCAGGTGACGAAGAACAGGTCGGGCGTGATCGGCAGCGACAGGATATCGGGAATGCCCAGCGGCAACGGACTCGGACCCCAGATGAAGCGGCAGGCGTCCTGCAGGATGAAGCCGAGGCCGAACGTCAGCAGCAGGCTGTAGATGTGATTGCGGGCATAGACATGCCGGATCAGCACCTTCTCGATGATGTAGCCGAAGATCGCGGTCAGGAACGGCGACACCAGCAGCGCCCCCCAGAAGCCGAGATAGGGCGTCAGCGTGAAGGCGAGATACCCGCCAATGGCGAGGAAGTTGCCGTGCGCGAAATTCACCACGTTGCTGAGATTGATGATCAGCGAGAGGCCAAGCGCCATCAGCACGTAGAACGCACCAACGATCAACCCGTTGGTGAGGTTGAACAAGACGAGTTGCAGCATGTACCTGACCCGGAACTGGAGGACGAAGATAGGCGCCGCGCGGATCGCCCCGCGCGGCGCATCGCCATCGGCCTACGAAGGCCAGGTGATCTTGCAGCCCGTTGATTCAGCGGATCCGGCGGCTTGCTCGCCCGTCACGATCGACTCGATCTTGAACAGATCGTCGGGACCACCCGGGCCCGGCGGATGCACCTGACCGACATAGATGTCGCTCATGAGCTGATGATCGCCGGCACGATACTTTATCTTGCCCGACATCAGCGACACCTCCGGGGGAAGCTCCAGATCGGAGAGCGCATGCGCCATCTTGACGGCGTCGAGCGACTTCGCGGTTTCCGCCGCCAGGCGGGCGGCGTGCAGGGAGACGTACGACATCCAGTGCCGCGCCGTCGGCATCTTGCCGCCGATCGCGGGGGAAATCGCATCGACGAACTTCTTCACCTCCGGCACGTTGGGCTGGTCCCAGTACCATTCCATGGTCCACCAGCCGGTCTGGGCTTCCTTCGGCACGGAACGTACCGACTCGATCTCGAAAAGCGCGCCGCCCAACGCCATGTCCTTGTTCATGCCGAACTGCACGAATTGCTTCATGCAGTTGATCTGGGCCGAGCCACCCATGTTGTTCAGCAGCACGTCCGGCTTGTAGGCCTTGGCCTTGATCAGCGTGGCCGAGAAGTCGGAGCTGGCGATCGGCAGCATGTCGCCCTGCCAGGTGCCGCCGAGCTCGGTCAGCTTCTTGACGAAGTTGGCCTGCAGCGTCTGTCCGTACGCATAGTCGGGCGTGATGAAGAACCATTTCTTGCCGAAGCGCTTCACCAGCTCGCCGGTGACGGCCGAGGCGTCCATCGCGGTGGTATTGCAGGTGCGGAAGGTGTTCCACTTGCAATCCTTGCCGGTGATCGGGTCGGTGTGCCCGCCCGGCACGATGTGAAACACCTTCTTGTCGCTGGTCACGCCCATGATCGCGTAGGCGATGCCGGAGTTCACGTCGCCCATGATGATATCGACGTTGTCGCGCTCGATCAGCTTGTGGGCCTTTTGCACGCCGGTACCGGTATCGTTGGCGCTGTCCTCGACCAGCAGTTGGACGGGCCGCCCGAGAATGCCGCCCTTCTTATTCATCTGCTCGACCGTCCACTTCGCGCCCTCGACTTCGCTGACCGCCAGGGCGGACAGGCTGCCGGTGATCGGATCGATGAAGCCGATTTTAACGGGGGTCTCGCCGCGTGCCTTGATGATGAAAGGGCTGGTAAGCTGCAGGCCACCCAACGCCGCGGTCGCGGTCAGGAACTTGCGGCGGGGCGTGGTTAGCCTGATCTTGTCACTCATTGATTGATTTCCTCCTGGCTTGCAGGTTCCGCATCGCTTATTTGCGCAGCGTCCCAACCTTGAACGATAAAGATTGCAGCGCGGCATACAATACCTGCGGGGGCGAATTGCTTTAGGGGTGATGCTTTGCCGCGGACGATGGAATTCGTAAAGCTGTGGGGTGCTCAATCCGCTTGCGTCGATTACCCAACTAGTTGATGTGGTTTTTCGCCAGCAGGGTCATTGATCCGATATTGCCGGATTTGCCACGGAGGGATGGGATGACAATCATAGCCGACGACAAGATGAGGACGCAGATCTCCAGCAAGGACGGCTTCATCGCCGCTCTTGACCAGAGCGGCGGCTCGACGCCCGGCGCTCTGCGCCTCTACGGCATCCCGGACAGCGCCTATAGCGGCGATGCCGAGATGTTCAGGCTCATGCACGAGATGCGCGTGCGCATCATGACGGCGCCTTCCTTCACCGGCGCCAGCATCGTCGCGGCCATCCTGTTCGAAGCCACGATGGATGGAGCAGTGCGAGGAAAACCAGTCCCCGCTTTTCTGTGGGAGGATCGCACCGTGGTGCCCTTCCTGAAGGTGGACAAGGGACTCGAGGCCGAGAAAGACGGCGTCAGCTTGATGAAGCCGATGCCGGGGCTCGATCCTCTGCTCGCCCGCGCGGTGACGCTCGGCATCTTCGGCACCAAGATGCGCTCGGTCATCAACCTGCCCTCGAAAGCGGGCATCGCGGCAATCGCAGCCCAGCAGTTCGAGGTTGGGGCACAGATCGCCGCGCAGGGGCTGATGCCGATCCTCGAGCCGGAAATCTCGATCAAGAGTCCCGACAAAGCCGGCGCCGAAGCCCTTCTCCGCGCTGAACTGATCAAGGGACTTGACGCCTTGCCGGCGGACAAACAGGTGATGCTCAAGCTCACCCTGCCCGAGGTGCCGGATTTCTATTCACCGCTGGTCAACCACAAGAGCGTGGCCCGGGTCGTGGCGCTTTCCGGCGGCTACACGCGGGCCGACGCCTGCCGCCGCCTCGCCCGCAATCACGGCATGATCGCGAGCTTTTCGCGCGCCCTGACGGAGGGGCTCAGCCATTCGATGAGCGATGCGGCGTTCGACGCGGCGCTGGCAAGCTCCATCGACGAGATCTACCAGGCCTCGGCCGTGAAGGTCTGATGATATCGGACGTGGGAGGGCAACATGTCGAAATGGCAGTACACCAAGGGGCTGCACGATCTCGGTACTGGCTGCTTTGCCTACCTGCAGCCCGACGGCAGCTGGGGTTTCAGCAATGCCGGGCTGATCGTCGATCACGACCAGACCCTGCTGGTCGACACGCTGTTCGACCTTGCGCTGACCGGCGAGATGCTGGGGCAGATGCGGGCCGCCGTGCCGGCGGCCAAGTCGATCGGTCGCCTGGTCAACACCCATGCCAACGGCGACCACACTTTCGGCAACCAGCTTGTAGCGGGCGCCGAGATCATCGCCTCCCGCGCCTGCGCCGAGGAGATGAAGGAGCGGCCGGCCGAGGAGCTGGCGGCCATGCAACGCAATTGGCGCCAGCTCGGCGAGGCGGGCGCCTTCCTCCATGAAGTGATGGGCAGCAAGTTCAAGTGGGACGACGTCAAGAACACGCTGCCGACGCGGGTGTTCGAGGACGAACTGCAGCTGAAAGTCGGCGACAAGGAGGTGCTGCTTAAAAACGTCGGGCCGGCGCACACACGGGGCGACATCCTGGTCCACGTGCCGCAGGACCGCACCGTCTTCACCGGCGACATCCTGTTCGTCGAGGGCCATCCGGTTCTGTGGGCCGGGCCGGTCGACAACTGGGTGGCCGCCTGCGATCGCATCCTCGCCTGGGACGTCGAGACCGTGGTGCCGGGCCACGGCCCCATCACCGACAAGGCGGGCGTGCAGGCGATGAAGGACTATCTTCTCTACATCAAGCAGGAGGCGCGCAAGCGCTTCGACGCCGGCATGCCGGTCTTCGCCGCGGCGCGCGACATCGCGCTCGATCGTTTCGCCGGCTGGGGCGATCCCGAGCGCATGGTGGTGAACGTCGCCTCGCTCTACCGCGAGTTCGGGGCAACGGAACCGCTCAACGTCCTGCAGCTCTTCGGCGAGATGGGTCGCTTTCACGCCGAGCTGAAAGCCAGGGCAGCACCGCAAAATCACGCCTCTGGCCATCAACACGCCCATTGAGGCCCATGGCGACAAAATTCCTCATCGATGGCCCGGCCCAGGCGAAACACACGATCCTCCTGGCGCACGGCGCCGGCGGCCCGATGGATACCCCGACGATGACGGCGGCCGCGAAGGCGCTGGCGGAAGCGGGCTTCCGTGTCGCGCGCTTCGAATTCGAGTACATGGCCAACCGCCGCAGCGCGGCCGGCCGAAAGCCGCCGCCCCGCGCCGAAAAGCTCGGTCCGGAATACCTCGCCGCGATCGACGCGCTTGGCGCCAAAGGCCCGCTGATCATCGGCGGCAAGTCGATGGGTGGGCGGATCGCCAGCATGATCGCCGACGATCTTCATGCCGCCGGCCGCATCGCCGGCTTGCTGTGTCTCGGTTATCCCTTCCACCCAACCGGCAAGCCCGAGCAGCTGCGAACCGCTCATCTTGCGAAGATGACGACGCCGGCCCTCATCGTGCAGGGGACCCGCGATCCCTTCGGCAGCCGCCAAGAGGTCTCGACCTACCAGCTCTCGAAGACCATCGAGATCCTCTGGCTGGAAGACGGCGACCATGATCTGAAACCGCGCAAGCGCGTATCGGGCTTCTCGGCGGACGATCATCTGCGAAAAGTAGGCGAGACGGCCGCTGCCTGGGCCAGGACGATCGGAGGGTAGAGTTCCATTCGGGGATGCGATCCTCGAGCCCGACGCGCTAACCCTTGCCTTGATGATGGCCCCGGTTGGTCGTGTTCTGGCTGACGTTGGCGTGATCGCCCTGCTCGCGCTGGTTGGCGTTCGGATCGTCCCGCTGCTTGTCGTCGGGGGTGATCTTGGGATCGGAGCCAGGGCCTTTGGGGCTTCGATTTGCCGGCGGTACAGGCGGGCGCTTGGCCATGGCGATTCTCCATTGCAAGGATGATCCGACTAAACGCCGGGCATCGGCCCAGCGTTGCCCGCGCACGAAAAACGGCGGGCTGGAAGTGCCCGCCGTTTCCCTGCGTGAGTGAGCCTGCTTAGAAGAGGCGAATCGAAAGTCCCGGCGTATTGCCGTTGTAGTACACCGGCGGCGGCTGGTAGCCGTAGTTGTACGGCGTGCTATAGACCACCGGAGGGGGCTGATAGCTGTTGCCGTAGTAGTGGTTCTCCCACTGACGGTTGTCCTGCTGCCACTGGCCGTCGCCGTTCCAGCGTGCGCTGGCCGGGCTGGCCAGGGCGGCAAGAGCGACCATCGCCCCCAGCGCGAGGCCTGCTGCGGCCTTGGTATGCTTGATGTAGGTCACTTTTGGCCTCCTAGCTTTTCGCCGGTGCGCTGCCGTACTTCATGAACACCTGGTCGGCGTTCTTCTGCTGGTCAGCCGGCATCGAGTTGTAGAGCGACTTGAAAGCCGAGTTCAGGTTCTTCAGCCCGTCGAGGCGGAGCTGGGTGAATTCCTGATAGGTCGTCAGGTCGTCGACCGCGCTCATGCTGGCCGGAGAGATAGCCCGCTTGGTCGTCACCAGCTTGTCCATGGCGGTGGCATTGTCGCGCATCGCCGTGGCGACAGTGCCCCACTTGGCTTCCTGGTCGGGCGTGACCTTGAGCGCGGCCTTCAGCGTCGTGATGCGCTGCTCGACGGTCTCGGGCTTGTTGCTGGTGGCGGCCTCGGCGGCCGGGGGCTTTTGTGCCGGAGTCTGCGCGGCCACGGGGCCGAGCGAGCCGGCGAGGAAGGTCGCGCCCAGCAGGGACGCGATGGCGAGCGAACGCACAACGGGGGCAAGCCCCGGGATCGGCCGGATGGAGGAGGACATGGGTTTCCTTTGGTAAGCGACGTGGCCGTCATTCGCCGGCGAATGTCCGAGCGAGTGGGCCGCCCACCATGAACGCCGCGCAGGGCCCGAGGTTGCGGAACAGTCAGCTATTTATCCAACCCCACAACCTGAGGCGGCGTGCCTCCGGACGGGTCTGTCGTCGGCAATGGTCAGAAGGGCGCAACGACGCTTGGACCGTCCCGTCGTCGGCTGGCGCGCGTCAAAATTGTGTCACGAGCTCGCTGGATGACTTAATTGAAGAGAAGAAGTAATATAACTTGCAACCACAGAGAGCTCCATTCGGGACGATACGAGCTCAAGGGGGCAGACCATGGCCAAATTGCTGTTCGATCATTTTGTCGTTCTCATGCTCGAGAACCGGTCCTTCGACCATTTGTTCGGCTATCTCGGCATCGGCGACGGGCTGAAGGGCGGT
>DASZJU010000578.1:0-9409 GCA_035947815.1 Reyranella sp. | reverse complement strand
CGCCGCGAGCGCACACACCATGCGGTCATCGAGCGCAAGGCCCGGCCGGCTCCAGATCGCGCCGTAGCTCGCCTCGCTGTTGAGCGTCCGCATGAGCGCCGGAGCGCCGTCGTCGTCGCCGCCGAACAGGCGCCGGCGCATTGTCTCGCCCTGCTCACGCAACGAAGCGCGGCCGCTCATGACGGCATCACTCGGGTAGCTCCGGTAATATTCATGGTGGACCCGCCTGTAACCTCGCTCCAAAGAATCTAGAAGGTCACAACGCGACTTCCCCGGCGAGGTGGCAGCGCGTGAAATGGCCGGGCGAGATTTCGCGGAGCTCGGGCGCCTCGACGCGGCAGCGCGCGATGGCGTGGCGGCAGCGCGGATTGAAGTAGCAGCCTGACGGCGGCGCGGCGGGACTCGGCACTTCGCCGCCCAGGATGCTGTCGGTGCCGCGCACCCGGGGGTCAGGGACCGGAACGGCGCGCATCAGGGCGGCCGTGTAGGGATGTTGTGGCTGGCGGAAGATTTCGGCGGTCGGCGCCAGCTCGACGAGCTGGCCGACATACATCACCGCGATGCGATCGGAGATGTGGCGCACGACGGAGAGATCATGGGCGACGAACAGGAAGGTGAGCTTCAGACGCGACTGCAGCTCGAGCAGCAGGTTCAGCACCTGCGCCTGGACCGAAACGTCGAGCGCCGAGACCGGCTCGTCGGCGACGACGAGGCGCGGGTTGGTGGCGAGCGCGCGGGCGATGCCGATGCGCTGGCGCTGGCCGCCACTGAAGGCATGCGGGAAGCGGTGCATGAATTCGGGCCGCAGGCCGACCAGGCGCAGCAGCTCGGCCACCCGATCGGCGCGTTCGCGGCGATTGCCCATGCCATTCACCAGCAGCGGCTCGCCGACATTGTCGAGCAAGTTCATGCGCGGGTTGAGCGAGCCGAAGGGGTCCTGGAAGATCATCTGGATCTCGGCGCGCAACGGCAGCAGTTCGGCCGGCTTCAGCGTGGCGAGGTCGACCACCTTTCCGGCGCGCGTGCGGTAGCGGATTTCGCCGCCGGTCGGATCGATGGCGCGCAGGATGCAGCGCGACGCGGTGGTCTTGCCGCAGCCGCTTTCGCCGACCAGGCCCAGGGTCTCGCCCTCGTTGACGGTGAAGTCGACGCCGTCGACGGCGCGCACGTGGCCCACGGTGCGTTGCAGGAAGCCCTTGGTGATGGGAAAGAACTTCTGCAGGCCGCGCACGTCCAGCAACGGTTGGGGGAGCAGTGGTTGGAGCGTGTCGCTCATTGCGGCTCCACCTCGTCGTTGTAGAGGAAGCAGCTCGCAAGCTGGTGGTCGTTCACCGGCTGCAGGCTCGGCACGGCGGCCGAGCAGCGCTCCATCACCTGCGGGCAGCGCGGATGGAACGGGCAGCCGGGCGGGCGGTTGAAGGGGTGGGGCAGCGAGCCGCTGATGACAGGCAGCGCCACGCGGGTTTCGCCGTAGAGGCTCGGGATCGAGCGCAGCAGGGCCTTGGTGTAGGGATGCTTGGGGGCGTGGAAGATGTCGTCGACCGGCCCCTGCTCCATGACGCGGCCGAGATACATGACGACGACGTAGCTCGCCATCTGTGCGATCACACCCAGGTCGTGGGTGATGAAGATGATGGCGGTGTTGTACTTGGCCTGCAGGTCGCGCAGCAGCGCCAGCACCTGGGCCTGGGTGGTGACGTCGATGGCGGTGGTCGGTTCGTCGGCGATCAGCAGACGCGGCTTGCAGCTGAGCGCCATGGCGATCATGGCGCGCTGGCGCAGGCCGCCCGAGAGCTGCCAGGAGTAGGCGTCGACCCGCTGCTCCGGCATCGAGATGCCGACGTCGCGGAACAGGCCGACCGTGATGTCGCGCGCCTCGCGCCTGGTGAGCTTGCGCTCGCCGGTCCAGCGGTGGCTGTGCAGCAGGATGGCCTCGATGACCTGATCGCCCACCGTGTGCACGGGGCTGAAGGCGGCCATTGGTTCCTGCGGGATGAGCGCGATCTCGCCGCCGCGGATGTCGCGCATCAGCGAGCCGCGCGGGGGCAGGCGGGCGAGGTCGACCACCTCGCCGCCCTCTTCCTGGCCAGGCGGACGGCGGCGGAAGCGGATCTCGCCCGAGGTGATGCGTCCCGGCCGCTCGACCAGCTGCAGGATCGCCTTCATCGTCACGCTCTTGCCGCAGCCGCTCTCGCCCACGATGCCCAGCACTTGTCCGGGCATGACGTCGAAGCTGGTGCCGTCGACAGCGCGCACCAGGCCTTCGTCGAGCGCGAAGGAGACGCGGAGGTCGCGCACCGAAAGCAGCGGGATTTTGGCGTCGGCGTTCACCGCTTCCTCAATGACTATAGGGGTCGGCGGCATCGCGCAGCCCGTCGCCCACCAGGTTGAAGGCGAGCACCGCCACGATGACGACGAGGGCAGGGGTCAGAAGCCAAGGGGCGAGCGCCAGGGTCTGGATGTTCTGCGCCTCCTGCAGCAGCACGCCCCAGCTGATGGCCGGCGGGCGGATGCCGAGGCCCAGGAAGGAGAGCGAGGTCTCGTTGATGATCATCACTGGGATGGCGAGCGAGCTTGTCGCGATGATGTGACTCAGGAAGGTCGGCACCATGTGGCGCAGGATGATGCGCATGCGCGAGCAGCCAGCGAGGCGGGCGGCCAGCACGAAATCCTCCTCGCGCAAGGCGAGGAAGCGGCCGCGCACTTCGCGTCCGAGCGTCGTCCAGCCGACCAGCGACAGGATCACGGTGATGGCGAAGAACACCTGGATCGGCGTCCAGTCACGCGGCAGGGCGGCGCTGAGCGCCAGCCAGATCGGGATGGTCGGCACGGATTGCAGCAGCTCGATCAAGCGCTGGATCACCTGGTCGGTCTTGCCGCCGACATAGCCCGAGATGCCGCCCAGCACGACGCCCAGGATGACGCTGAGCGCCACCGCCACGAGGCCGACGGTCATCGACGTTTGCGTGCCGTGCATGATGCGCGACCACTGATCGCGCCCCAGCCGGTCAGAGCCCAGCAGGAAGATGCGCTGCGTCGGGTCAGCGGGGACGATCAGATGCTGGTTGGTCTCGAACAGGCCGAAGACGCGGTAGGAAAAGCCGGACGCAAAGAAACGCACGGGCACCTTCTTCTGCGGGTCGGTCACCCATTCCATGCGGAGCGTCGTCGGGTTGCGCTTGCCGACGATGGTGGGCACCCAGGGCGAAAGTGCGCCATCGTCGAACAGATGCACCATCTGCACCGGGATGAAGGCCTGCCGCGCGTCGGTCCGCTCGGGGTCCTGGGTCGAGAAGAAATTCGGTACCAGGACGATCAGGTAGAGGAAGATCAGCAGCCCTGCGCTGGCCATCGCCAGGTGATGGCGGCGGAAGCGCCACCACACCAGGCGCCAGTTGGAGGCGACCGCGACGCGGTCTTCGGCGTCCTTGCCCGCGACTGTTGCGACGGTGTCGGTCATCCTACTTCTCCACCCGGATGCGCGGATCGATCAGCGCCAGCAGGACGTCGGACAGCAGGGTGCCGACGATGGTGAGGAAGGAGTAAATCAGCAGGATGCCGCCGGCGAGATACATGTCCTGGTTGATCAGCGCGCGCAGCAGCAATGGGCCGATGTTGGGCAGGTTCATGACGGTGGCCACGATCAGGCTGCCCGAGAACAGTGCCGGCAGGTACCAGCCGATGGTGCTGACCAAGGGGTTGAAGGCCAGCCGCACGGGATAGCGCAGCACCAGCCGCCATTCCTTCATGCCCTTGGCGCGCGCGGTCACGACATAGGGCTTGTTGAGTTCGTCCAAAAGGTTGGCGCGCATGATGCGGCTGAGGCGTGCGGTGCCGGCGATGCCCAGCACCAGCGCGGGCAGCCAGATATGGCCCAAGAGATCCAGCACCCGCGCGACGCTCCACGGTGCGTCGACAAACTCGGGCGAATAGAGGCCGGTGACGCTGATGTCGAAATAGGCGAAGGCGACCCACATCAGGATCAGCGCCAGCATGAAATTGGGCGTGGCGACGCCGACATAGTTGATCACCGTCAGCACATGGTCGCCTAGCGAGCGCGGATGGGTCGCCGAATAGATGCCGGCCGGCACCGAGATCGCCCAGGTCAGAACGAACGAGAACAGCGCCAGCGCGATGGTGAGGCCGATCTGTTCCCCTATAAGGTCGGCGTTGGGCCGCTGGTATTCGAGCGACAGGCCGAAATCGCCGTGGAACAGGTTCTGCATCCACAGCAGGTATTGCACGACGAAGGGCTGATCGAGCCCGTACTGGTGGCGCAGGGCGGCGATCTGGTCGGCCGAGATCGACGAGCCCGACGACGCCAGCGTGGCGACATAGGCGCTTAGAAAGTCGCCGGGCGGCGCCTGGATGATGGCGAAGATGACGAAGGAATAGATCAGCATCAGCAGCGGCAGGAGGGCCAGCCGCTGGACGATGTAAAGGATCATGGCCTACCTGCCTCCCCCGTCATACGGGAGAGGTGGCCCGCAGGGCCGGAGGGGGAAGGCCTCACAGGCGATTTCGAACTGTTAGACGTCATGATCTGAAACTGTCGCGCACCTCGACTGTGGCCTTCCCCCTCCGCCCCATATGATGGGGCACCTCCCCCGTATGACGGGGGAGGCGGGCCGCATCATTTGGCGAAGTAGAACTGCTCGGTGCGGGCGTTGCCCGGGCTGCGCAGCGGCCAGTCGTTGCCGAGCGTGGTGGGCACGTTGCGGAACTTGACGTTGGCCACGACCACGCCCTGCACCATAGGCGTGAGCCCGATGGTGCCGATCTCGTAGACGTTGTCGGCCCAGTTCCGGTAGAGCTCCTGTGACAGCTTGACCTGCTCGTCCGGCCCGACGGTGCGCGCCTTGTCGACGATCTCGACGATGCGCTTCATCTCGGGCGACGGCTCGGCGCCGTCCTTGCCGCCGGTCGCATACCAGCGGCGCCACAGTGGCCCCATGGTCAGGATCGGCGCGTTGCGCGGATCGACCTTGGCGTTGCCGGTATAGGGGAAGGCGCTGGTGTCCTCGTTCCAGATCTCGGCCATCAGCTCGTTGTTCTCGCCCATCTTGAAGTGCAGCGCGCGTTCGCGGACCTGCACGACGGTCTTGATGCCGACCGCCTCCCAGTCCTTGGCCACCAGGAGCGCCACGTCAGGCCAGGCGCCGAAGGCCGGTACGACGCTGATCTCGATGGTCGCCGGCTTGCCGTTGGACAGCAGGCGGATGCCCTGGGCGTCCTTCTTGGCGAGGCCGATGCCGTCCAAAAGCTTGTTCGCCTCGTCGCGCTTGAACTCGGTGTATTTCTTCGCCCATTCGTCGCCGGGATAATACGGATGCCACGGCGCGGGAACGCCCTGGCGCGCCTCGCCGAGGCCCAGGAACACGCTCTCCTTGATCTGGTCGCGGTTGATCGCCAACGACAGCGCCACTCGGAAATCCTTGGTCGCCATCACCTTGCCCATCACCGGATCGGCCGTATAGGTCTGGTTGATGGCGATCACCGCATCGGCGCCGCCGAAGGTCGGCCAGGCGATGACGCGATACTTCCCGGTCTTCTCCTGATCCTTCAGGACCGGGTAGTTGGTCATGTTGATGTGGCGTTCCTGCATGTCGAAGTTGCCGGCGATGGCCGCGAGGTTCAGCGCCTGGACGTCGGCGAAGTAGGTGAAGCGCACCTCGTCGAGATAGGGCAGCTGATTGCCGGCCGTGTCGACGCCGATGTAGTAGGGATTGCGCCGCAGGGTGAAGACCGGGTCGCTCGCCCGCGTCACCGGCGCCCACGCCGCCATGGTCGGCCGCTCCGGGTTCTCCGGTGGCGCGTTCTTGTTGGCGAATAGCTCGGTCCAGGTCTTGAAGCCGGCGGCTTGGGCCGCCTTGTCGATGTCTTCCTTGGTGGCGTGTGCCGGGTGGAACTTCTTGAGGTAGTGCGCGGGCAGGAACATCGCGAAGGTGCGGTCCGCACCGTCCTGGTTGGCGACGGCGGTCAGGAACAGGGTCGCGGGAGCGGTGTAGGTGAAGCGCACCGCGTAATCGTCGACCTTCTCGACCTTGGCGGGCGCGCCGTCGGGGTTCTTGATCCAGCCCGGCAGGCTCGGCGTCAGCTCCTTGTTGAGCAGCACGTCGTTGTACCAGAACAGGATGTCGTCGGCGGTGAAGGGCTGGCCGTCCGACCAGCGGGCGCCCTTGCGCAGGTTGATCGTCCACGTCTTGTAGTCGGCCGAGGGCTCGGCCCCGAGCGCGATCTTGGGCTCGATCTTGGCGCCGTCGGGCGAGAAGCGGAACAGCGCGTCGTAGACGATGCGGACGTAGTTGTTGGCATCGGCTGGCCCCAGGAAGGCCCGGCGCCACACCCCGCCATACTCGCCGACCTTCTCGACCACCGGCACGACCAGCGGCTTCTCGGGCAGGCGTTGCTCGACCGGCGGCAGCTTGCCGGCCTTGACCAGCTCGGCCAAAGCAGGCGCCTCCTTGTAGGAACCGCCTTGCGCCCGGGCCAGATTGCCGGTCGCCAGCGCGCCTGCTCCGGCCGCCAGGCCGATCAACGCAACACGCCGGTTGAAAGTCGGATTCATGGACGTTCTCCCTATTCTTTCTGTTCTTTTTTCCGGCTCATCGATGCGGCCGAACTGTCGTGAGCCTTAGTCGGATGCGGAAAGGAGTCAAGGCATCGCTCTGTCGACACGCGCCGCGGCAACGGCGCCCGACCTTGGGCAGTTAGCCTTACGCTTACGCGAAGCGCTGACCCGCGCGAGCGTCAGTCGGCTGCTTTCGCCAGCGGCTCCGCCGCGTCCAGCGCCTCCAGCACGTTGGGCGGCGACATGGGCAGGCTGTCGAGGCGAAGACCCAGGGCGCCGTGGACGGCATTGGCGACCGCCGCCATCACCGGCACCAGCGGCACCTCGCCGACGCCGCGAACGCCCTGCGGATGCTTCGGGTTGGGGATCTCGATCATGACGGTGTCGAGCATCGGCAGGTCGGAAGTGACGGGCATGCGATAGTCGAGGAAGCCCGCGTTATCGAGCTTGCCGTTCTTGTCGTAGATGTACTCCTCGCTCAACGCCCAGCCGATACCTTGGGCGACGCCGCCCTGCATCTGGCCCTCGACGTAGTCGGGATGGATCGCCCGGCCGACATCCTGGAACGCGGTGTAGCGCGTGACCCAGACGCGGCCGGTGTCGCGGTCGACCTCGACGTCGCAGATATGCGTGCTGAAGCCGCCCTCGGCGCCGGCGGTGTTGGTCGAGGCACCGGCCCCGATCGGCCCGCCGGTCTCGGTCGCCCGGGCCGCGAGCTGGGCCAGCGATAGCGGATCGAACTTGCCGGCATTGTCGCCGGCGGGCTTCGCTTCGCCGTTGTCCCAGGTGATGGCGTCGGGATCGATCTTCCAGATCTTGGCCGCGCGCTGGCGCAGTTGGGTGATGACCTTCTCCGCTGCCTGCGTCACCACCATGGCGGAGGCGAAGGTGACGCGGCTGCCGCCGGTCAGGTTGGAGAAGCCGATGCTGCTGGTGTCGCCGATCAGCACCTGCACCTTGCTGTGGTCGATGCCTAAAAGCTCGGCGGCGATGTTGGCCGTCGAGGCGCGCGAGCCGCCGATGTCGGGATGGCCGGTCATCACCACGACCGAGCCGTCCTCGTTGATGCTCATCTGGGCGCTCGATTCGCCGCCGGCGTTGAACCAGTAGCCGCTCGCCACGCCGCGGCCCTGGTTGGGCTTGAGCGGGGCCTTGTAGTGCGGATGGGCCATCGCCTGCTTCAGCGTCTCCTGGTAGCCCATGACCGGATAGACCGGACCGTGCACGGCCTTGGTGCCCTGCTTGGCGGAGTTCTTCATACGGAGCTCGAGCGGATCCATCCCGATCTTCTCGGCAAGCTCATCCAGCACGCACTCGACGGCATAGGCGCCGATCGGCGCGCCGGGCGCGCGGTAGGCCGCGACCTTCGAGCGGTTGGAGACGACGTCGTAGCCCAACGTGTGGGCGTTCTCGATGTCGTAGGGCCCGAAGGCGCAGCCGGCGGCGCCGCGGATCGGCGAGCCGGGAAAGGCGCCGGCTTGCAGCCAGTAGGTCGCCTGGCCGGCCGTGATCGTGCCGTCCTTCCTGGCGCCGATCTTGACCTTGCTCATCGAGCCCGAGGTCGGGCCGGAAGCGCGGAACACTTCTTCGCGCGACATCACCATCTTGACGGGCTTGCCCGACTTCTTGGCCAGCACCAGCGCCAGCGGCTCGAGGTAGATGATGGTCTTGCCGCCGAAGCCGCCGCCGATCTCGGCGGGGATGGCGCGGATGTCGCTCTGCGTCATGCCCGTCAGCAGGGCGGACATGGCGCGGACCATGAACTGGCCCTGGCTCGAGCTCCAGATCGTGGCCTTGCCGTTGGTGACGCTGACCAGGCAGGCATGCGGCTCGATATAGCCCTGGTGCACGGCCTCGGTCTTGAAGCTGCGCTCGACGATCACGTCGGCCTGCTTGAAGCCGGCCTCGACGTCGCCCTTCTTGTGCTCAATCGTGCCGGCGATGTTGGAGGGCTTGTCCTGGAACTTGATATGGTCGTGCAGGATGGACGCGCCGGGCTTCATCGCGTCCTCGACGTCGATTGCCCAGGGCAGCACCTCGTAGTCGACCTTGATCAGCTTGAGCGCTTCCGCCGCGATAGTCTGCGACGTGGCGGCGACGGCGGCCACCGGATGGCCGTGGAACAGCGCCTTGTCGCGCGCCATGACATTGCGGCACATCCAGCGCATGTCCTGGATGCCCAGCATCACCGGGCCCTTGGCGACCGGAAAATCGACGATGTCCTTGGCCGTCATCACGGCCTCGACCCCCGGCAGCGCCTCGGCATTCGAGGTGTCGATCGACTTGATGCGGGCATGGGCATGCGGGCTGCGCAGCACCTTGCCCCAGATCATGCCGGGCATGTTGGTGTCGGCGGCGTAGGCGGCGCGGCCTGTGACCTTGTCGGCGCCATCCGGGCGGGGAGTGCGCTTGCCGATCCACTGGTTGTTCGGATTGTCGACGGTCATGTTGTTCGTCCTGTCCGGTTCGGTGAGGCTTGCTAAAATCGTCCATCAATCAGAGCTTGTCGTGACCGCAAGATCAAGCACGATGCGCGTTCGAGGGAGCCTGAAAGAGGGAGGTCACCGCCATGCCGCATGAGGTCCTGCGCAAGATTCTGCCGGTTGTCGGATGGTCCGAGGACCAGGCCGCCGCCGTCGCCTTCACCGGGGGCAGCGATCCCGTGCTGCCGACGCCGTTCCGCATCGGCTTGGCAGGGGCGGCGACCGCGGCGGCGGCCGGGCTCGCCGCCGCCGGTCTGTGGCAGGCGCGCACCGGGCGTCGGCAGCAGGTCACGGTCGATCTGCGCCAGGCCACGGCGTCGCTGCGCAGCGGCCACTACATGAAGCTGGGCGAGGG
>DASZJU010000577.1:0-6839 GCA_035947815.1 Reyranella sp. | reverse complement strand
AGCGACCTGCAGCGGCGTTATCTGGCCACGCTCGACAAGCAGGAGACCGAGCTCGAAGCGATCGCCAAGCGCCGCGCCGATGCCGAAAAGGACGTCGCGGCCGCGCGCGAGGCGTTGCGGAGTTACGTGGCGCAGCTCGGGTAGTAGGCGAAGAGAAAGGCCGTGAGGTCAAACTTTCAGTCATCCTGAGCGCAGCGAAGGATCTCATTGCCGCTTGCCACGGGCATGAGATCCTTCGCTGCGCTCAGGATGACAATTTAGCGTGGCCCTAACCTGCTCTTAGTGTTCTCACCGCATCGTCGCGCCGGAACAGATAGAGCAGCGCCCTGAGCGCCGCGCCGCGCTCCGACTGCAAATCGGGATCGCGATCGATCACCAGCCGCGCATCGTCGCGGGCGGCCTGCAGCAGTTCGGCATGGGCGGCGAGGTCGGCCAGCCGCATGTCCGGCAGGCCGCTCTGGCGCGTGCCCAAAAGCTCGCCGGCGCCGCGCAGGCGGAGATCCTCCTCGGCGATGCGGAAGCCGTCTTCGGTTTCGCGCATGATGGCGAGCCGGGCCTTGGCGGTCTCGCCGAGCGGTTGGGCGTAGAGCAGCAGGCAGGTCGACTTTTTGGCACCGCGGCCGACCCGGCCGCGCAGCTGGTGAAGCTGCGCCAGCCCGAAGCGCTCGGCATGCTCGACGATCATGACCGTGGCGGCCGGCACGTCGACGCCGACCTCGATCACCGTCGTGGCGACCAGGACCGACAGGCGCCCGTCGGCGAACGCCGCCATCGTCGCCTCACGCTCGGCGCCCTTCAGCCGGCCATGCAGCAGGCCGACCTTGCCAGGGAAGCGCGCGCTCAACTGGCCGAAGCGTTCCTCCACATTGGCGAGGTCGACTTCCTCCGATTCCTCGATCAGCGGGCACACCCAGTAGACGCGCCCGCCCGCCGCGATCTGGCGGCCGACGCCGTCGACGACTTCGCCGATGCGCTCCAAGGGGATGGTGCGGGTGTCGATGGGCTGCCGGCCGGCCGGTTTCTCGATCAGCTTGGAGACGTCGAGGTCGCCGTAGGCCGCGAGCATGAGCGTGCGCGGGATGGGCGTGGCGGTCATGACCAAAAGATCGACGGCGTGGCCCTTGGATGACAGCGCCATGCGCTGGTGCACGCCGAAGCGATGCTGCTCGTCGACCACGGCCAAGGCGAGGTCGGCGAACTCGACCTCCTCCTGGACCAGCGCATGCGTGCCGACCACCAGATGGAGCGAGCCGTCGGCCAGGCCTTTGAGCGTCTCCTTCTTCTGCTTCTGGCTATCGCGGCCGGTGAGCAGCGCCAGGCGCACGCCGGCGGCCTCGGCGAGCGGCGCCATGGTGGCGTGATGCTGGCGGGCCAAAAGCTCGGTCGGCGCCATGAGGGCCGCCTGGGCGCCGGCCTCGACGCCGATCAGCATGGCGAGGAAGGCGACCACGGTCTTGCCACTGCCAACATCGCCCTGCAGCAACCGGATCATGCGCTCGGGCTTGGCCAGGTCGGCCTCGATCTCGCCGACCGCGGTGTGCTGGCTCGGCGTCAGTTCGAACGGCAGCGCCGCCAAGGTCAACTTGCGCAGGCGGCCGTCACCCTTGGTGGCATGCCCGGCGATGCTGCGGTTGTGATGGCGGACCAGGGCGATCGCGAGCTGGCTTGCTAAAAGCTCGTCGAAGGCGAGGCGAGCGCGTGCCGGATGCATCGGCGAGAGGTCGGCCTCCTCGGCCGGCGCATGCGCCCGGGCGAGCGAGGATTTCCAATCGGCCCAGCGATTGCGCGCGAGATACGCCGCGTCCTGCCATTCGGTTAGCGCCGGCGTGCGCTCGACCGCCGCGGCGATCGCCTTCTGCATCGGCCGCTGGGTGAGGCCGGTGGTCAGCCCATAGACCGGCTCGACACGCAGGATCGAGTCGCGTTGGTCGAGCGGCACGACGTGGTCGGGGTGCGTCATCTGCACCTCGCCCTGGTAGAGGTCGACCTTGCCGCTCACCACCCGGACTTCACCCACGGGCAGCAGCTTCTTCAGGTAGTCCTCGCGGCCGTTGAAGTAGGTGAGGCAAAGCCTCCCAGTCTCGTCGCTGCACCAGACGCGATAGGGCTGGCGCGGATTGCGCGGCACCAGGTGTTCGTCGACGGTGACGGTGAGGGTGGCGATCTCGCCCGCCTTGGCTTTGGCGACCTCGGGTGCGTTGCGGCGGTCGACCACGGCGAAGGGCAGGTGCCAGAGCAGGTCGACGACCAGGGGCCCAGCGAGCTTCTCGACGAGCTTGCCCCAGCGCGGCCCGATTCCGGGCAGCGATGTCACTTGGGCGAACAGGGGCGTGAGGCTCTGCGGACGCATGGATGCTAGGCTTTCGGGCCGCGTGACTTCGCCATCGCCGCCGCCTATATGCTACGCCCCTTTTCGGGCCGGACCTGGGGAAAACATGGCAGGCGAGGCGGATCTCGAGACAAGGCGCAAGCGTTTGCTCTATCGCAGCGTCTACCGCGGCAACAAGGAGAACGACATCCTCCTTGGGCAATTCGCGCGTGCCGAGATCGCCACGTTCGATGCCGCCGAGCTCGATCAGTACGAGCGCCTGCTCGCGACGGGCGACAACGACATCTTCGACTGGGTCTCGGGCCAGGCCGCAATCCCCCCCGAGGCCGATACCCCGGTGCTGCGCAGGCTCTTGGCGTTTCGCGTGAGGTTTTAGGACATGGCTTCGTCGGCTGAACTCTTTGCTGGTTCAAATGCCTCCCTACGCGCAAGCGTGGGGAGGTGGCCCGAAGGGCCGGAGGGGTCATGCTCTTTGTCGATGCCCCATGACCCCTCCGTCCGCTGCGCGGACACCTCCCCCCGCTTCGCGCGGGGAGGACCAGAAGAATGCGCGCCCCTCCACCCATGAAGTCGCTTGCCGAAACCCTGGCGGCCCTCCACCGCAAGCCCGGCCGCTGGACCGTCGCCGGACTGCCGGAGGGCGCCGATTCGCTGGCGCTGGCCGAGCTGGCGCGCACCACCGGCGGGCAGGACATCCTGCACGTGGCGCGCGACGGCCAACGCCTGGAGCGGCTGCAGGACGGTCTGCGCTTTTTCGCGCCCGAGCGCGAAGTGCTGGTCTTCCCGGCCTGGGACTGCCTGCCCTACGACCGCCTGTCGCCGCATCCCGACATCGTGGCCGAGCGGCTCGAGACCCTGGCCCGGCTGGCCGCGCCCAAGAAGCCCGGCACGCCCGCGCGCATCGTGCTGGCGTCGGCAGGGGCTGCCCTTCAGCAGGTGCCGCCGCGCAGCCTCTATGCCGAGGCAGCGGTTGTGCTGCGCAAGGGACAGACCCTCGACGTCGCCTGGCTGACCAAATTCCTGGGCGAGAACGGCTACGGCCGGTCGGAGACCGTGATGGAGCCGGGCGAGTTCGCTGTTCGCGGCGGCCTGGTCGATCTTTTTCCGCCCGGCACCGCCGAGCCGCTGCGCCTCGACCTGTTCGGCGACACATTGGAGGCGATCCGCTCGTTCGACGCCATGAGCCAGCGCTCGACCGGCATGCGCGACGAGGTCGTCGTGCTGCCGGTGAGCGAGGTGCTGCTGACGAAGGACAGCATCGCGCGCTTCCGCGGCGGCTATCGCGCGCTGTTCGGCAATGTCGCCGGCGACGACATCCTCTACGAGGCCGTGTCGGCCGGTCAGCGCCATGTCGGCATGGAGCACTGGCTGCCGCTGTTTCACGAGCACCTCGAAACGCTGCTCGACTATTGCCCGGCAGCGATCGTGACGGCCGACCACCAGATCGCCGAGGCCTTGCAGGCGCGGCACGAGCTGATCACCGACTACTACGACGCCCGCCGCAAGACCGGCGGCAAGGGCGGCATGAGCGGCGGCGCCGACTACAAGCCGGTGCCGCCCGAACGCCTCTACCTCAAGCCGTCGGAGTGGGAGCGGCTTCTGGCGGGTCACACGGCCGCCCAGTTCACCAGCTTCGACGGTGCCCCCGATGCGCCGAACACGATCGACCTCCACGGTCGCCGTCACGAGGGGTTCGCCCAGGCGCGCATGGCGCAGGGCGTCAATCTGTTCGACAAGGTCGCCGAGCATGTGAAGGCCGCCAACGCCGCCGGCCGCCGGGTCGTGATCGCAGGTTACACCGAGGGCTCGGCGAGCCGCCTGCAGCACCTCTTGCAGGAGCATGGCGCCACGACGCCGGTCCCGGTGCCCGATCAGGCGACCGTGCTCGGCCTGCCACCGGGCGCGGTCGGCGTCGCTGTCTGGTCGCTCGAGCATGGCTTCGTGCTGGATGGACTAGAAGTCATCGGCGAGGAGGACATTTTAGGCGACCGCCTGTCGCGTCCCGCCAGGAAGCGCCGCCCCTCGGAGCGCTTCATCGCCGAGGCCTCAGCGCTCAGCGACGGTGACCTGGTCGTGCATCGCGAACATGGCGTGGGCCGTTACGAGGGCCTTATAACGCTGGAAATCCAGAACGCGCGCCACGACTGCCTGCGGCTCACCTACGAAGGCGGCGACAAGCTGTTCGTGCCGGTCGAGAACATCGACGTGCTCAGTCGCTACGGCGCGGGCGATGAGGCGGCCCCGCTCGACCGCCTGGGCGGCGTCGCCTGGCAGTCGCGCAAGGCCAGGCTGAAGCAGCGCATCGCCGACATGGCCGACCGGCTGATCAAGATCGCGGCCGAACGCGCCATCCGCCGCGGCGAGACGATGAGCCCGCCCGACGGCCTCTACGAGGAGTTCTGCGCCCGCTTTCCCTATGCCGAGACCGACGACCAGCTGCAAGCGATCTCCGACGTCCTGGAGGACATGTCGTCGGGCAAGCCGATGGACCGTCTGATCTGCGGTGATGTCGGCTTCGGCAAGACCGAAGTGGCGTTGCGCGCGGCCTTCGTCGCCGCCCTCTCGGGCAAGCAGGTGGCGGTGATCGGTCCCACGACCCTGCTGGCCCGCCAGCATCACCGCACCTTCATCGAGCGCTTCCAGGGCCTGCCGGTCCGCATCGGCCGCCTGTCGCGCCTGGTCGGCGCCAAGGAAGCCAGGGCCACCCGGCAGGCGATGAAGGAGGGCATGCTCGACATCGTGATCGGGACCCACGCGCTCCTGGCCAAGAGCGTCGAGTTCAAGGATCTCGGCCTGCTGATCGTCGACGAGGAGCAGCATTTTGGCGTCGCCCACAAGGAGCGGCTGAAGGAGCTGCGCGCCGATGTCCATGTGCTGACGCTCACCGCCACGCCGATCCCGCGCACCCTGCAGCTCGCTCTGACCGGCGTGCGCGACATGAGCCTGATCGCCACGCCGCCGGTCGACCGCCTGGCCGTGCGCACCTTCGTCACGCCATTCGACGGCGTCACGATACGCGAGGCCTTGCTGCGCGAACAATATCGCGGCGGCCAGACCTTCTATGTCTGCCCGCGCATCGAGGACCTGGCCCAGGTCGCGGTCGAGCTGCGCGAGCTGGTGCCCGAGATCCGCATGGCCATGGCGCATGGCCGGTTGGCGCCGACGGCGATCGAGAACACCATGCAGGATTTCGTCGACGGCAAGTTCGACGTGCTGCTGTCGACCAACATCGTCGAATCGGGGCTCGACATCAGCAACGCCAACACCATGGTGATCCACCGCGCCGACATGTTCGGCCTGGCCCAGCTCTACCAGCTCAGGGGCCGCATCGGCCGCGGCAAGACGCGGGCCTATGCCTATCTCACCGTGCCGCCGGGCCGCGCCTTGAACGAGGCGGCGTCCAAGAGGCTCGAAGTCATGCAGACGCTCGATACGCTGGGCGCCGGCTTCCAGCTCGCCAGCCACGACCTCGATATCCGCGGCGCCGGCAACCTTTTGGGCGAGGAGCAGTCGGGCCACATCCGCGAAGTTGGCATCGAGCTCTACCAGCAGCTCCTCGAGGAGGCGGTCGCGGCGGCGCGCGGCCGGGCGCACGAGGCGGAACAGTCGGACTGGTCGCCGCAGCTCAATCTCGGCATCCCCGTGCTGATCCCGGAGGAGTACGTCGCCGACCTCTCGGTGCGCATGGGTCTCTATCGCCGCATCGGTGCGTTGGCCAACCAGGGCGAGATCGATTCCTTCGCCGCCGAGTTGGTCGACCGCTTCGGCAAGATGCCGGCCGAGGCGGAGTTCCTGCTGAACACGGTGGCGCTGAAACTGCTGTGCCGCGCCGCCGGCGTGGACCGCATCGACGCCGGCGAAAAGGCTGTCGTGGTGTCGCTGCACGACAACAAGTTCGCCCGGCCGGAAAGGCTGATCGACTGGCTGCAGAAGAACGCGCCGCTGGTCCGCCTCAGGCCCGACCACCGCGTGATCGTGCAGCGGGTTTGGCCCGACGAGCGCCAGCGGCTTTCCGGCGTGACCTCGATCGTCTCTTCGCTGGCGAAGCTCGCGGCTTGAGCAGGGGCCCCTTTATGAGTGGCAGGACGGCGCGCTCGGCACAGCGCAGCAGCCAGTCGCTGAGCCGCGTGTCGCCCGAGGCCCGCGCCAGGGTCACGGCGCCGACCGCCAGGATCGCCGCCACCGTGGCATCGGCATCGAGCTTGCGCTTCTTGCTTCGCGCCAATTCGGCAATCGTCGCGTAGAGGACGTTGGCGTAGGCCAGCCGGGCGGCGAGCGGTGCGCGGGCGACGTCGCCGGGCAGGGCGGCCAGGGTGCAGCCCTGGACGGTGGCTGCGAGCTCCGCCTTGTCGAGATAGGCCTTTAGCACTGCCGGCGGCTCGCCGGCCCGCAGCCGGCTCAGCAGCCCGTGGCCGGCGCGGACGGCTTCTGCGAACAGATCGTCCTTCGAGGCGAAATGCGCATAGAAGGCGCCCCGCGTCAGGCCGGCCGCCAGCATGATGTCGTCGAT
>DASZJU010000576.1:0-10741 GCA_035947815.1 Reyranella sp. | reverse complement strand
CTCGATCAGGCTTGCGACCAGGCCCGACTTCTTGGCCTTCTCGACGAACTCCGCGAGATAGCGCGCGCCTTCGGCTGCGGGTTTGTTGCAGCCGACCGCTTGCTGCACGGCGGTGAACTGGCCGTCGAGGATCTTGAGTTCCGGGTGCTTCGCGAGGTCCTTCAGGAGGCCGGGGCGCAGGCCCGCCAGGGCGTCGAGCTTGTCTTCCAGGAACTTGTTGAACGCGCCGTCGAGCCCGCTGATCGGCATCAGGGTCGCGTTCTTGATGTTGTTCTCCAGCCACAGCCCATAGGCCGACCGCGCCGACACGGCGATGCGCACGCCTTTATTGTCGACGTCGGCGATCGACTTCAGGGGCGAGCCCGGCGGCACCATGTAGGTCGCCTCGATCTCGACATAGGCCGCGGTGAAGGTCATCACCGCTGCGCGCTGTGGCTCGGCGCCGATCAGGCCGATGTCCCAGACGTTCTTGCCCGCCTGGTCGGCGAGCTCGCCGGGCGACTTGAAAGGCACATAGGTGACGGGCACGCCGAGCGAGGCGGCGATCTCCTTGGCCATGTCGGGTGCGACGCCGACCGGTTCGGATTTCTCACTGCGACCCGTGACCAGCAGGAAGTTGGAGAGGTTGATGCCGGCGCGCAGGACGCCGGTCGGGGCGAGTTCAGCTCGGGCTTTGTCGGACATGGCGGCAGTCTATACTGATCTCCCAGGGGAGCAAAACGGAGACAACGCCATGAAGATCACCGACGTCACGCTCACGCTCTTTGCCTGGGACGACATCCCGCCGACGCAATACGGCCAGCACAGCAGGTTCGCGGGCTCGAGCGCGCTCGGTCTGCTGCGCATCGCCACCGACGACGGCGTCGAAGGCCACGCCTTCCTCGGTTCGGCGTCGAATTCGGCGACCACCGACGGGCAGGGGCTGATCACGCACCTGAAGCCCGTGCTGATGGGCCGGAACCCGCTGCATCGCGAAGCGCTCGTCGTCGACCTCTGGAAGAAACAGCGCGCGGCGGGCGTGCGCGCCATCGGCGCGGTCGACGTGGCGCTGTGGGACCTTTTGGGCAAGGCGGTCGGCCAGCCGATCCATCGCCTGCTCGGCACCTATCGCGAGGCGGTGCCGGCCTATGCCAGCTCCGCCGTGCTCGCCTCGTCCGCCGCCTATGCCGAGGAGGCGCAGAAATTCAAGGAGCATGGCTGGGCCGCCTACAAGATCCATCCGCCGACGCGCTGGAAGGAAGACATCAAGGTCTGCGAGGCGGTGCGCAAGGCGGTCGGCGACTACACCATCATGCTCGACTCGACCTGGTCCTACGATTATCCGACCGCCGTCCGGGTCGGCCGCGCCGCCGAGGCGCTGGCTTTCCACTGGTACGAGGACCCGCTCGCCGACCAGGACATCTACAATTACGTGAAGCTGAAGCAGCAGCTTTCGATCCCCATTCTTGCCACGGAATATCCCATTACCGGCCTCGATGCTTACCAGCCCTGGATCATGCTGCAGGCCACCGACTTTCTACGTGGCGATGTCGCGGTCAAAGGCGGGATTACGACCCTGGTGAAGGGCGCCCATCTCGCCGAGTCGTTTCGCATGAACTATGAAGTGCACCATGGCGGAAATTCGCTGAACAACGTCGCCAACCTGCACGTCATCGCCTCGCTCAGAAACACCGAGTTCTTCGAGGTCCTGCTGCCCGACGCGGCGCAAAAATACGGCCTGGAACAGGACATTGTGGTCGGCCGTGACGGGCTGGTGCATGTGCCCAATGGACCGGGCCTGGGCGCCGCCATCGATTTCAAGCTGATCGAACGCAAGAAGATTGCCGTATTGAGCTAGGGGCAAGAGCGAATTTAATCGGCAACCGTCCGTGATGATGAGGCGTTGAACGAGCACCACTTCATGCAAGGAGGATTCCTATGCAGCGCACATTGCTCGCCCTCGCTCTGATTGCTTCCGCCGGCGCTTCCGTTTCCTACGCGCAGGCGCAGACCTATGCCCAGCCCCAGCCCATGCCGCCACAGGCCATGCCGAGCAATGAACCGCTCGACCCCTACGGCCATCCGCTGATCGGTCGTAACGACTGGGTGGCCCAGCCGGGCGACCGGACCAATGCCGGCGCAGCGCGCCCCGTTCATCACAACCGGATGGACTCGGACATGGCGCAGGCGCCGCAGGCGATGCCGATGCAGAGCGGCCCGCATCAGACCGCCTTCAGGGACGAGTACGGCTTCCGCTACGACGCCCAGGGCAACCGCCTGGACGCGCGCGGCAACGTCATCTCGCCCCAGACTCGCTAACCAGACCCGCTAAACTGCGTTCGACTCGATCGAGATGCGCCGGCGGTCCGCAAGGGCCGCCGGCGTTTCGCTTGCACGGTCTTGTTCCTGCGCGAGGGTAGTGAGAGCTTGTCCGCAATGACCTCGATCTACGTCGATGCCGATGCCTGTCCGGTCAAAGCCGAAATCTATCGGGTCGCCGAACGCTACGGCCTGAAGGTCCATGTCGTGAGCAATTCCTACCTCGGCGTGCCGCGCGACCCGCGCATCGAGCTGGTGGTCGTGAGCGACGGCTTCGACGCGGCCGACAACTGGATCGCCGAGCGCGCCGGGCCGGGCGACATCGTGATCACCGCCGACATCCCGCTCGCCGATCGCAGCCTGAAGATGGGCGCCAACGTCATCGGCAATACCGGCGTGCCGTTCACCAACGCATCGATCGGCATGGCGATGGCCAGCCGCGAACTGATGTCCAATTTGCGCGCCATGGGCGAAGTGACGGGCGGCCCCAAGCCGATGAGCCCGCGCGACCGCTCGCGTTTCCTGTCGGCGCTCGACGAGGCCGTGCAAAAACTGCGGCGCCGGGGTTCCTGATCTACTTGTCGAGCCAGACGTCCTCGAAGCGGAAGCCGTTGTAGACGCTGTTGACCTGCGCCACGTAGCCCTTGACGTAGGGTTGCATGCAGATCGCCGCGCGGTTCCACATGATCACCGGCCGCGCGCCGTCCTCGAGCAGCTTGCGGTCGATCTCCCACACGATCTTCTTGCGTTTTTCCATGTCGGCCTCGGCCGACTGCACGTCGAACAGCTTCTCGATCTCGGGATTGCAGTAGCCGGTGTAGTTGCGCTCCGACTTGCAGGCGAAGTTCTCGAAGTAGTTCTGGTCGGGATCGTCGACGCCGTTGCCGGTGGTGTTGAGGCCGATCTGGTAGTTCTTGCGCGCGATCCTGGGGAACCACTGCGATGTCTCGACGATGTCGACATCGGCGTCAATCCAGATCTCCTTGAGCTGGCTGGCGAGGATGACCGCCGGGTCCTTGTAGAGCGAGATGCCGCGGGTCGCGATCTTGAGCGCCAGGTGTTTGTCGGGCCCGTAGCCCAGCTTCTTCATGATCGCGCGGGCCTCCTCGCGGTTCTTCCGCACGTCGGGGCCGTAGCCTGGCACGGCCTCAAAGATCTCCTTGGGCAGACCCCACACGCCGTCCGGCGGCGGCTGCATGGTGCCGCCAAGCTCGGCGTCGCCTTGGTTCATGATGTCGATGAAGGCCTTGCGGTCGAGGGCGAGCTGCAACGCCTTGCGCAGGTCTGGATTGTCGAAGGGGGCCGCGTCGCGATTGAGGATCAGGTTGGTGGTGTTGTTCAGCGACGTGACCTGGCACATCGCGCTGGGCAGCTGGCCCTTGATGTCCTTCAGGAGCGGTATCGTCACCTCCCACGGGAAGGTGGTGTCGAAGCGGCCGGAGACGAAGCTCAGGATCGCCGTCGCCCGGTTGGGCACGATGGTGAATTCGATGCCGTCGAGATAGGGCCGCCCCTTTTTCCAGTACTCGGTGTTCCTCGTGAGCTTGATGCCTTCGTTCTGCTTGAACTCGACGAACTTGAAGGGTCCCGTGCCGATCGGCTTGGTGCGCATCTGCGCCGCGGGGATGTGGCAGGGATAGATCGGCGAGTAGCCCGAGGCCAGCAGCGAGAGAAGCCAGGGCTGCGGCCGCTTGAGATGGACCGTGACCTCGAGATCGCCGTTGGCGGTGACGGCGTCGACATTGCCGTACCACGGGCGGCGTGGATTGCGGCGCAGCTTGTCCTCGCCCTTGCCGGTCAGCAGGTCGAAGGTGCAGACGACGTCCTTGGCCGTGAACGGCTGGCCGTCATGCCACTTCACGCCTTCCTGCAGCGTGAAGGTCAGGTCCTTGCCGCCATTGCTCCAGCTCCACGACTTGGCGAGATCGGGCACGATGTCCTGCGGACTGTTTTGCGGCTTGCCCTGGTCGTAGAGGACGAGGTTGTTGAACACCGACATGAAGGGGACGACCGTCGAATTGGTCGCCTCCTCATGGATCGAGGCGCTGGGCGGATTGTCGCGGTGATACATCTTCAGCACGCCGCCGCTTTTCTGGGCGAGCGCCAGGCCACTCGAACACATCAGGGCAGCCGCGAGGCCGCCCAGCAACACGATCGGACGCATTGTCGTTCCCTTCCCAGACGCGCCGCGTGTCGAGCCGCAGCGTCGTGTCGTACTTTAGCGGGGAAGGCAGCGGCAGCCTAGAGGATCATGGCTGGGAGCGCGCCACTCCAGTGGAGCTCATGATCTTCTGGACCGCGAGCGTCCCGCTCGCTCATGAGCGAGCCAGAGGCTCGCGGTCCAAAAGAGCATGATGAAGAGCGCCACGGAGTGGCGCGCTCCCAGCTTCAAGCCGCCTGCCTCTGTCGCATCGCGCGCGAGTAGCGTGGGCATACTTCCTCGGCGAAGCGGGTCATCATGCGCTGGCGCAGCTCGATCGGCGTGCCGGGCGTGGCCGACGACACCATGAAGTAGTTGAAGCCCAGCGCCGCCAGCTGGTCGATGCGCCGGCAGATCGTGGCCGGGCTGCCGACCAGGTTGGAATCCATGAACGGGCCGAGCTCGGCCGGGTCGGTGAGCTTGCGCAGGTTGGCGAACATGCGGCTGAAATCCTGGTACTCGGGGATGTCGGCCCACGGATTGGCGTCGGACTCGTAGTGGGTGCATTGCAGGTCGAAGTAGGGCGGGTAATAGCGGCGGCCGAGCGCGCGCGCCTCCTCGTCGGTGTCGGCGATGAACATTTTTACCGAGATCGGCAGGATCGCGTCCTTGGCCGCGGCGCCCGCCCGCGCCCGCCAACGCTCGAGGATCCGCACCAGCATCTTGTCGGGAAAGGTCGAGAGGCAGATCGGCGCCACGCCGAGATCGCCCATCACCTCGGCGCTGCCCGGGCTGCCGATGGCGCCGTAGAAGCGCACCTTCTTCGCCACCGGCTCGGGCCGCAGACGAATCGGCCGGTCGATCTTCCAGAATGTTCCGTCGTGGGTGAAGGGCGCGCCCAAAAGTCCCTTCTCGACGATGCGGTAGCATTCCGCGAAGCGTGCGCGGGCCTCGTTCATATCGACGTTGTAGGCGTCGTACTCCATCCTGGCGGTGCCGCGCCCGATGCCGAGATGGAGCGTGCCCCGCGTCATGCTGTTCAGCATGGCGATCTCCTCGGCCAGCCGCAGCGGATGGTACCACGGCAGCACCAGCACCGAGGTGCCGAGCGAGAGGTCGGGAAAGGCCGCGGCGATGTGCGCCATGAAAAGCAGCGGGCTCGGGGTCGGGTAATAATCGCTGAAATGGTGCTCGAGCAGCCAGGCAGCGTCGAAGCCCAGCTTGCAGCCCAACGCGCAATCCTCCATGACTTCGCGGTAGAGCGCCTGGTCGGGCTTGTGGATGTCGCTGGCCGGCGCGGCCTGGAAGCCGAAGGCTAGATCGTTCATTCGGCGCGTCCTCGTGGTCGTTTCTTGCCCAAGGCTAGCAGACCCGGCCACTTGCTGTCGCGGGCTCGTCTGGGTGGCATCCTCTGGCGCCCTGGTGCGTTACCACAGGTTATGGCCATGTCCGTGCGCAGAAGAATCGGTTGGTTGGTCGCCGCGCTTTTCGGCTCGCTGGTGGTTGCCCTCGCGGCGACGCCCTATCTGGTCGATGTCGAATCCTACAAGCCGTCGCTGATTGAAGCCGTCAAGGCCGCGACGGGCCGCGAGCTGGTGATCGACGGGCCGATGAAGCTCTCGGTCTTCCCGGTGCCGCGCGTCAGCGCCCAGCAGGTTCATTTCGCCAATGCCGTGGGCGCCACGGGCGCGCAGATGATCGACGTCCGCTGGATCGGTGCCTCGCCGTCCTGGCTGGCGCTGCTCATGGGCCGGGTCGAGGTTGGATCGGTGACGCTTTACCAGCCCAGCATCGTGCTGGAGACCGACGCCAACGGCGTGCCCAACTGGCAGTTCCAGCCGGGCGCCGGCGCCGCCCAGCCGGCAGGCGCGCCCGCCGCCGGTTTCCATCTGGCGGTCGGCGAGCTCCGCATCGTGCAGGGCACGATCAGTTACACAAATCCGCAAAGCGGCCAGACGTTCAAAGCCGAGGAGGTCGCAGCCACGGCATCGGTCGGCTCGCTGGCGGGCCCGTTCTCGATCGCCGGCAGCGCCACCGTGAACGGCGTGCCGCTGTCGCTCGACTTCAGCCTGGGCGCGGCCCAGGCGGACGGCCATGCGACCGCGTTCAGCCTGAAGGTGCTGAGCGGCACGCTCGACTTCAACGGAACCGTAAGCGAGGTCAGCGCCAACGCCGACGTCAAGGGACACCTCGCGGTGTCGACCGGGGCGTTGACCGACTTCATCGCCGCGGTCGTGCGCGCCACCGGCCAGGCGCAACCCAATTTCGACGCCTCGGTCGTGGGCAATTTCACCTTCGACGGCGGCGTTGAATACACGCCGACCCGGCTCGCCCTCACCGACTTCAAGATGTCGATGGGCAGCGAGACGGCGACGGGCACGCTGGCCCTGGAGGAGGGCAAGGCGCCATCGCTCACCGGCCATGTGAGCCTGGCCAAGATCGACGCCGAGAAATGGCTGGCGCTGCTTGCCGTGCCCGGAGCCTTCCAGCCTTCGACGCCAAAGACCTCGCCCCCACCTGCGGTTTCGGCGCCCGCGTCCGCCAAGGCCGCCCCGGCGGCGCAGGCCGCCAAACCCAACCCGGCGCCACCGGCCGCCAAACCTACCCCGGCGGCGCAGGCCGCCGCCAAGCCCGCGACACCGGCCAAGTCCACGTCGCTCTCGCCATTTCCCGTGGAGATGGACGTCGCGCTGTCGCTCGCCATCACGGAAGTCCTCTATCGCAAGGGCACGGTCAGCGACCTTGTGCTGGCACTCGACATCCACAAGGGCGTGATCACCGTGCCGCAGCTCAAGGCCGTGCTGCCGGGCGATATGGTGCTGCAGGCCAACGCAACCGCACCACTGGCGCCCGCGAATGCGCCGGCCAAGCCCGCGCCTGGCGTCGTGCAAGCCAGCGGCGAGATCAGCGTGGCCGGGCCGAAGCTCCGCGACACGCTCGCCTGGCTCGGCATCGATACGTCGGGCGTGCCGGCGGACAAGCTGCAGAAGCTCGACCTCAAGGGCAAGCTCGCCTCGGCGGCCAACGGTCTGCAGATCACCGATCTCGCGATCGATCTCGACGGCCAGCCGGCCAAGGGCAGCGGTGCGGTCACCTTCGCGGTGCCCCTGACGGCTGTGACCACGCTGCAGCTCGATCGCTTCGACCTCGACGCCTACATGCCAACCGGGCAGCCTGCCGTACCGATCGCGCCGACCGCGGACGCGACGGCCGCCGTCACTACCGCGCCGGCAGCGACCAAGCCGGCGACGCTCGTTCCGCCAGCGCCGTCGCCGCCCGACAAGACGCTGCCCGTCTTCGGGCTCAAGGCCAAGGTGGCCAAGCTCGTGTTCCGCAAGGAGACGCTCGGTGGCGTCGAAGGCGACGTATCGGTGCAGGGCAACCTGTTGAAGCTCAACACCGTCAAGGTCGCCGACCTGCTGGGCGCCAAGATGGACGTCCAGGGCTCGGTCAGCGATTTCGGCACCGCGCCGCGTTTCGACATCACCTTCAACGCCACGCTGCCGGACGCCGACAAGGTGATCGACTACGCCGGCCTGCCGAAATTTGCGAACGGCAAGATCGGTGCGGCATCGGCTGGCGGCGGCGTGGCCGGCACGCTGGATGCGATCACCCTGCGCGGCGCCACCGCGACCCTGCTGGGCGGCACGATGCACGCTACCGGCGCGCTGGCGCTCGGCCAGAATTTCCGCTTCGACTTCTCGAGCTTCGCGTTGCAGACGCAGGATGCCAGCCGGTTGCTCGCGGTGGCGACGGGCCGTCCGGGCGCCGGCACCGGCGCGATCGACGCTGCCGGCGCTTTCAAGGGCGACGCGCAGCACGTGATCTTCGACGGCAATCTCACGGCGGTCGGCACCGCAATGACGGGCCACATCGATGCCACCCTGGGCAAGCGTCCCAACATCACGGCCAATCTGCGAATCCCGGGCACGCTCGACTTCGACCACTGGCTGGGCGTTGCCGAGGGCCCGCCGCCGCCGGCACCGGTGCAGACGGCCGCTGCAGCGGCACCCGCTGCGGCGGCGCCGGCAGCGCTGCCCGTGCCGGTCGCGCCGCCGCGCGCGGCGACTGGCAAGCCGATCGATCTCTCGGCGTTGCGCGCCTTCGACGCCACCTTGACCCTCGAGACCAGTGCGGTGGCCATGGCCTCGCTCAAGATCACCTACGCCGATATGCAGGCGAGCCTGCAGAACGGCCTGTTCAAGATCGCCAAGCTCACCGGCCAATTCTACGGCGGCGCCGTCGATTTCAACGGCACCATCGATGCCACCAAGGACGCGCTGACGCTCGACCTCCTGGGCAGCCTGCAGGGCATCTATCTCGGCGAGATGCTGCGCGGAACGGCCGGCACCAATACGTTCGGCAATCAGAACCTGATGATTTCGGTCGACGGCAAGATCAGCGTCATGAACATCGAGCTCAAGGGAGCGGGCACGACGCCGGAACAGATCCGCAATTCGCTGAGCGGCAGCGGGCAGGTCAGCGGCTATCTCTACCCGGCCGTCACGGGCGGCTCGCTGGGTCTGGCTTCGTTCGCCACCGGCGTGGGCAGCCTGTTCAGCACGGAGATGGGCTTGGCTTCAGCGATGCTGGCGGGCTTCATCAACCGCCAGAGTCCCGTCACCGGCCAGCTCGTGCTGGCGGGCAACCTGGTGACCCTGCAAAACCATTCGGTGCAGGGCCAGAACGCGGTCGCGCTGATCACCAGCCAGAACAGCGTGATCGCCGCCACGACGGACACGACGATCTCGCTCAATGCCGGCAAGGGCGGCCCTGCCGACTATGTCGTGACGGTGAAGGGACCGATCTCCTCGCCGACCATGACCACGCGCGGCGGGTCGAATTAGGCTCTTCGCCTCCCCAACTTCGTTGGGGAGGACAAGGAGTTCAAGCCGCGCGGTTCTTCAGGATGTCCCAGGCGTGGCGGAAGGCCTGCGTCATTTCCTCGGCCGGCACGGCGCCGGAGAACAGCACATGGCCCTGCAACGCGAAGCTCGGCACACCCTGGATGCCGGCATTGCGCGCCATGCGATCGGCCGCCGCGACCTCCTTGAGACCGGCCTCGCACGATAGCAGCGTCTCCACCTCATCGCGGTCCAGGCCGCCCTCTTCGCCGAGCTTGGCCAGTACCGTGTCGTCGCCGATGTCGGCGCCGTTGCAGAAATAGCCCTCGAACAGCGCCTCGACGACGCCGTCCTGCAGGCCCCTTTGGCCGGCGAAGCGGATCAGGCGGTGGGCGTTGAGCGTATTGGGCGTGCGGGTCAGCCGATCGAGATGGAATTCCAGCCCCACCGAGGCGGCGGTCTCGGTGATGCGCTCGTCGAGCTGCTGCGAGCGCTCGAGACTGCCGAACTTGGCGATGCGGTATTGCGCGCGATCGACTCCCTCGCGCGGCATGTCGGGATTGAGCTGGAACGGATGCCAGGCGACGGTGAAGCGCAGGTGCTGCTTCTCCAGCAGGTCGTGGGCGCGCTCGAGCTGGCGCTTGCCGACATAGCACCAGGGACAGATCACGTCGGAGATGACGTCGATACGGCCAACAGGCTGGGCCTGATCCATGGCGGCTTCCTTCCCTCTAAGAAGGCTTAGAATAACTGAATTGTGCAACAGCCTATACCCGCGTCGAATCGCCGGCAACGAGGAGACCCTGATGGAAAAGCCAAAATACCGCTCTGCGCTGATCGTCGGCACCGGCCCGGGGCTCAGCGCCTCGCTGGCCCGCTTGCTGGCCAAAAACGGACTCGCCGTCGCGCTGGCCGCCCGCCAGACCGACAAGCTGGCCGCCCTTGCGAAGGAGACCGGCGCGGAGGTTCATGCCTGTAACGCCGCCGATCAGAAGGAAGTTGCCGGCCTGTTTGCTGCCCTCGATGCCAAGGGGCGCACGCCCGACGTCGTGGTCTACAACGCCAGTGCCCGCGTGCGCGGCGCGCTGGTCGACCTGCCGCCCGACGACGTCAAGCGGGCGATCGAGATCGGCGCCTTCGGCGGCTTCCTGGTGTCCCAGCAGGCGGCGCGCCGCATGCTGCCCAAGTCCCATGGCGCCATCTTCCTGACCGGCGCCACGGCGGGCGTAAAAGGCTTCGCGCTGTCGGCCACCTTCGCCATGGGCAAGTTCGCCCTGCGCGGGCTGGCGCAATCGATGGCGCGCGAGCTTTCGCCCAAGGGCATCCATGTCGCGCATTTCGTGATCGACGGCGGCATCAGGAGCGCCGCGCGGCCGGTGCCCGACAACAGCCCCGACAGCCTGCTCGATCCCGACGCCATCGCCGAGACCTACTGGGCCACCCTCCAGCAGCACCGCAG
>DASZJU010000575.1:0-7008 GCA_035947815.1 Reyranella sp. | reverse complement strand
CAGCGAGTGCTGGGGGATTTCGATCGACGTGCCGGTATAGGCCAGCGTCGAGCCGCCGTAGCCGCGGGCGCAGGCGACGTTCAGCGTTTGATCGCGATTGCCGATCGCGCCGGAATCGAAGAACAGCTTTTCCGCCATTTCCAGTTCGCGGCCGGTGAACTCGTCGTCGTTGAAGTGCGGCCCCCATTCGAGCACGGCGATGCGCGCGCCCTCCGCGCAGAGCGGCGCCAGCGCGCTGGCGACGGTGCCGCCGCCGGCGCCCGAGCCGATGATCAGGATGTCGAACTCGGCATCCATGGCTCAGCCGGCCGACGGCAGCTGCCGACGGTGCAGGCGCACATTGCCGTCCTCCTTCGACGGCAAATAGAGGATCCGCCGCAGCACGCCGTCCTGGGTGTAGTAGCCGAGGAAAACCAGGGTTTTCAGGCCCCAGATGCCGACCCGCAGCAGGGTGAGCGGCGCGCTCTCGAGAAAGCGCAGCCAGGCGACCTGACGCTCCGCCGGCAGGCGCTCGAACCGGCGCAGGGTGAAGGGCACCGTCATCCAGCGGATCGCCAGCAGCAGCAGCTTGAACTCGAGCTGCTGGAGGCGCGGACGCGGTTGCAGTTCTTCGTCGACCGCGGCCAGGAGCGGGTCGGTCACCTGCGTTGGCGCGCCGGCGCTTTCCGGCACGATGCAGGCGGCGAGACTCAGGAGAAACCGCTGCTGGCCCGAACTCAGCACTGGTTGCCGTACCGGACTGTCCATTTCAGAACCTCCCGCGGCCTTGCAACGCCGTGATCCGATTATTGCATTATCCGTACGATACGGCGAAGCGGCGAAGGCGAATGTGACTCCCGTCACGTCCAGCGCAACGGCGCTGTGCTGTCGAAAGAGCTCGATATCAAACTGGAGTAGACCCTGCCCTTTGTGTGAAAGTGCGCCGCGGCGGACAGGCAAGTCGAGCGGGCAACGGGAAAGACAGCATGGCCAAGGGCAAATCCAGGAAGGGATCGGGCAAGCGCAAGACGCCGGCCAGGCGCAAGGCGCCGAAGACAAGGAAGCCTGTCGCGAGGAAGTCTACGAAGGCCAAGAAACCGATCGTGCCCAAGCCTGTCATCCGGCCCGCGCTTCGCCGGCCGGTCAAGAACCGCCCCTCGGTCGCTCGCATGCCTTCGGCGCGTCCGGCACCGCACAAGGCCGCCCTGCTGTCGCAGAACATCTACGAACGCGACCTCGACAAGACTCCGGCGAACTACGCACCGCTCACACCGTTGCAGTTCATCGAGCGCAGCGCCAGCGTCTATCCCGACTACATCGCGCTGGTGCACGGTTCGCGGCGCCAGAGCTGGGCCGAGACCTATGCGCGCTGCCGGCAGCTCGCCTCGGCGCTGGAGAAGGTCGGCATCGGCACGGGCGACACCGTGGCGATCATGGCGCCCAACATCCCGGAGATGTACGAGGCGCATTTCGGCGTGCCGATGTCGGGCGGCGTGCTGAACTCGCTCAACACACGGCTCGATGCGGCGATGGTGGCCTTCATCCTCGACCACAGCGAGACCAAGGTGCTGCTGGTCGATCGCGAGTTCCACCGCGTCGTGACCGAGGCGCTGGCGATCGCCAAGGTCCAGCCGCTGGTGGTCGATATCGACGATCCGGCATGCGAGGACCGCGCCCAGATCGGCGACACGACCTACGAGGAGTTCATCGCCACCGGCGATGCCGACCACGCCTGGGACTATCCCGCTGACGAATGGAACGCGATCTCGCTCAATTACACGTCGGGCACCACCGGGAACCCGAAGGGCGTGGTCTACAGCCACCGCGGCGGCGCGCTGTCGGCCTACGGCAACGCCACGCAATGGGCGCTCGGCATCCATCCGGTCTATCTCTGGACCCTGCCGATGTTCCATTGCAACGGCTGGTGCTTCCCGTGGACCCTGGCGCTGGTCGCCGGCACGTCGGTTTGCCTGCGCCGCGCCAGCGCTGCGACGATCTACGCGGCACTCGCCGAGCACGGCGTCACCCATATGTGCGGCGCACCCATCATCATGCAGTTCATCATCGGCGCCACGGCCGAGGAGCGCCGGTCGCTCAGCCGCAAGGTCGAGTTCATGACCGCCGCCGCGCCACCGCCTGCCGCCGTGCTGGAGGCGCTGGAGAAGGAGAATTTCCGCGTCACCCACGTCTATGGGCTGACCGAGGTCTACGGCCCGGCGACGATCTGCTCGTGGCACGAGGACTGGGACGCGTTACCGTCGCACCAGCGCGCGCAACTGAAGGCCCGCCAGGGCGTGCGCTATGCCGCCGAGGACGGCGTCACGGTGATGGATCCCGAGACGATGAAAGAGGTGCCGCGCGACGGCGCGACCATGGGCGAGGTCATGTTCCGCGGCAATCTCACCATGAAAGGCTATTTGAAGAACGCCCAGGCGACGCGGGACGCGTTCGAGCACGGCTGGTTCCATTCCGGCGACCTGGGCGTGTTGCACGAGGATGGCTACATCGAGCTGCGCGACCGCTCCAAGGACATCATCATCTCGGGCGGCGAGAACATCTCGACCATCGAGGTCGAGGGCGTGATCATCGAGCATCCGGCGGTCGCCAACGCCGCCGTGGTGGCCAAGCCCGACGAGAAATGGGGCGAGACGCCCTGCGCCTTCGTGATGCTGAAGCCCGGCGCCAAGGCCACCGCGGAGGAGATCGTCGCCCACTGCCGCGCCAACCTCGCCTCCTACAAATGCCCGCGCTACGTGGTGTTCCGCGACCTGCCCATGACATCGACAGGCAAGGTGCAGAAATTCGTCCTGCGCGAATGGGCGAAAGCGGTCTAGACACCCCTCTTCCGACACCATCGCCCCGCCATAATCCGCGGGCTATTTTCAGGCTGATATGGCTGGCGAAACCACGCTGATCGTCACGACGCGAAGCGGCGTGCGCCCCCTGGGCGTGCGCGGCGAACCGCTGCACAATTCGGCGCCGCAACTGCGCCGGGTCGTGCGCCGCCGCCTGGGGGACGGCGCCGCCGATCTTCTGGCCGAACCGCAGCTGCACGAGGACGGCAAGGCGATCGACTGGTACGCAAGCTGGCCGGGCGCGGTGCAGCCGCTGTCGGCCCTCGATCCCGCGCGCAAGGAAGAGGTGCTCACCGGCGTCGAGCGCTCCCTGGCCGATATCCGCCGCCTGGGCGATCAGTTCGCCAGCGCGGGCCCGCGCGAGGACATGGGCCTGGTCGGCCTTTCCCTGCAGCTCGCCGCCCGGGCACCGGCCGATTCGTTCGTCTTCATGGTGAACGATAGGCCGGTCATCGTCTGCTGGGGCTACGAGAAGGAGGCGGCCGCCACGCTGCTGCCGGCCGCCCTGCCGAGCCCCCCGCCGCCCAGTCCAGCCGCGCACCGTCCTGTCCTCGCCGCCCCGGCAGCCGTACGGGCGCTGCCTGCGCTGCGACCCACGAGCACGGTCATTCCGTGGGCGCGCACGCTTCTGGCCGCGTTGCCGCTCCTGCTCCTGCTGCTGGGCGGTGCCTGGCTGCTGCGCGGCCTGCTGCCCGCCGATCCGGCCCTGGCGCTCGCCACGCGCGAGGGGCCGGACGCGCCGCCGGCGGCGGAGCCCGCGCCCGATCCGAAGCCGGCGCTCAAGGCCGCCTTCTCCAACGAGGAGTCGCGCGGCCGCATGCTGAAGACCGAGCTGTCGCTGATCGAAGCCGAGCTCAAAAAGCGCATCGCCGACTGCAAACCGCCGGAAGCCCCCAAGCCACCGCCCCAGGTCGCTCTCGCGCCTCCGCCCCCGCAACCTCCCAAGCCCGCGCCTGCCCCGACGCCACCGCCGCGGCCCGCCCGGCCCAACGACGATCGGCTGCGCCTGCCGTCGGCGCCCACCAGCGACTACTCGTTCATGGCGGGCTGCTGGCGCACCGATCCGTTCCGCCACGAGACGATACAGACGCAGCCCGGCATTTCGTCCTACTGCTTCGACGCAACCGGCAACGGCCAGCTCGAATGGCGGCGCGGCCGCACCGCCTGCCGGACACGCGCGCAGTCGCGCTTCGACGGCGGCGGCGTCTTGCGCTTGCGCGACGGCGACACGACCTGCAACGACGGCTCGCATTGGTACGCCGACCAGCTCGTCTGCCGGCGCGGCGCCGACGACGTGGCCCAGTGCAGCGGCACGTCGCGCGGCGCGTTCGGCCCGGTCTCCTGGACCGTCAACCTGCACAAGCTGAATTGAATCGCGCGGATCGGATCCGCGCGGCGGGCGGCGCGGTCGCACTGGCCCGCAGCGCCGGCCTGGGCTGAATCCGCGCCGCGAGTGGCGAGATTAGTGGGTCGTACTGGACGCGGTCAGTCGGACGATCTCGTCCTTGATTTGCAGTTTTCGCTTCTTGAGGCTGCAGATCGCATCGTCGTCGGGATGCGGCCGGGTGTTCTCGTGGTGGATCGCTTGCTCAAGGGAAGCGTGCTTGGCCTTGAGCGCTTCGATGTGGTCCACTGTGCTCACGGGCGACCTCCGAGATTGTTGCGGACGGGAAACTCTGACTCCGACATTGGGAGGAGTCACGCCGAATCAACCATTTTCCACCGCCTGTGAATAACGCGGTAAGATAGTCAGCATGGCTGAACCATCGCGACTCGTTGTCGGGATTTCCGGGGCCTCCGGCGTGATCTATGGCGTGCGGCTCCTGCAGGCGCTGAAGAATTTTCCGGTGGAAACCCATCTGGTGATGACGCGCACTGCGGAAGTCACGCTGGCCCACGAGACCAGGCTGAAGGTGGCGGAGGTGCGGCGCCTCGCCAGCACTGCCCATAGGATCGACGATCTCGCGGCCGCCATATCGAGTGGCTCGTTTCGCACCCTGGGCATGATCGTGGCGCCGTGCTCGATGCGCAGCCTGGGCGAGATCGCCCACGGCATCACCTCCAACCTGCTGACCCGCGCCGCCGATGTTGTGCTGAAGGAGCGCCGCAAGCTCGTGCTGCTGGCGCGCGAGACGCCGCTGCACGCCATCCACCTCAGGAACATGACGACGCTGGCGGAGATGGGCGCCATCATCGCCCCGCCGGTGCCGGCCTTCTACAACAATCCCAAGACGCTCGACGACGTGATCGACCACACGGTCGGCCGCGTGCTCGACCTGTTCGATCTCGACACCGGCAAGGTCAAGCGCTGGAGCTGAATGGTCTTTGCCTCCCCACGCGCAGCGTGGGGAGGTGGCCGAAGGCCGGAGGGGTCATGGGCTGTAGCGTCAGGGCTCATGACCCCTCCGCCCCTGCGGGGCACCTCCCCAACTTCGTTGGGGAGGCTAGGCTCCTACGGCGCGCGTGACTTCGTCGGGTGCCAGCATCGGAAAGGTGGCCCTCATCAACGCCACCACCGCGGCGCGGTCCTTGTCGTCGGGCACGACGCCCAGGCACACCGCATAGACGCCGAGATTGCCGACGGCGGCGCGCAGGCGCTTTTCGAGGGGACGGTCGCGGTCGGCCGGCGGCGTGTGCAGGCTCGCGAGCTTGATCTGCTCGGCATGTTCGGCCGCGAGCTCGGCGTCGGCCACGCGCCGACGCACGGCGTCGACGGTCTCGGGTAACGCTTCTGGCCACGGCCGGTCCTTGAGCAATCGCCGGACCTGGCGCAGCGGGCGCACGATCTCAGCTTGCCAGATGTCGCTTGCCCGCAAGATGGTGCGCAGCCGGTCGGCGGTCAGGGTCGGTCGGCCCGAGGCGCCGAGCCAGCAACAGAACAGCAATATGTTCACGTCGCAGCCGCGCCGCTCCTGCAGATCGAGGCAGGCTTGGGCCACCCCCTCGCCGGCATAGAGTTCGAGCGAGAAATTCCAGAACGGATGGGGCAGGAAATCCGACACCTTGGGCGCTTCCCTTTGAGCGGGCGAAGGGGTACACGGCGCAGGACGACGTGGCTAGCCCGCCTGGACGAGTGCGCCCTCCATGAGCAACCGGACTTCGGATCCGCTGGACGCCGAGGCGATCAAGGCCAAACTGGAAGCGTTGAGGAGCGAACACCGCGACCTCGATGAGGTGATCGACCGCCTGATCGAGAAGCCGCCCTTCGATCAGCTCCAGCTGCAGCGCCTGAAAAAGCGCAAGCTTGGGCTGAAGGACCAGATCCTCAAGCTGGAAAGCCAGTTGATTCCCGATATCATCGCCTGAGCATGGCCAAATCCTCAGCCAAACGCCGCCCGTCCCGTAAACCGGCGGTCGGCCTAATCATGGGCAGCCAGTCGGACTGGACGACCATGCGCCACACCGCCGAGACCCTGGAAGCGCTGGGCGTGCCCTTCGAGGCCCGCATCATTTCCGCCCATCGCACGCCCAAGCGCATGATGGCCTATGCCTCGGCCGCCAAGGGACGCGGGCTCAAGGTGATCGTGGCCGGGGCCGGCGGGGCCGCCCACCTGCCCGGCATGACCGCCGCCCTGACGCCGCTGCCGGTCCTGGGCGTGCCGGTCGAAAGCGCGGCACTGAAGGGCCAGGACAGTCTCCTTTCCATTGTCCAGATGCCGGCCGGCATCCCGGTGGGCACGCTCGCGATAGGACGAGCCGGTGCGGTCAATGCAGCCTTGCTGGCCGCCAGTATCGTCGGTCTTGGCGACGTCAAGATCATGGCGGCGCTGGAGCGCTGGCGGGCCCGCCAGACCGAGGCGGTGGCACGCGCGCCTGCGGACACGCCTGCCGTCCCTCACCGCTAGAAATGAGCCCTGCCAAGACCCTGCCGCCGGGTTCGACCATCGGCATCCTGGGCGGCGGCCAGTTGGGCCGCATGACCGCCCTGGCCGCGGCACGGCTGGGCTATCGCTGCATCGTCTATGCCCCCGAGGACCATTCGATCGCGGGCGACGTCGCGGCCGGCCATGTGAGCGGCGCCTACGACGACACGGCGGCGCTGGCCCGCTTCGCCGGCCAGGTCGACGTGATCACCTACGAGTTCGAGAACGTGCCCGAGGCGGCCGTCACCGAATGCCAGCGCCTGAAGCCGGTGCGGCCGGGCGTGAAATCCATCCACATCGCCCAGCATCGG
>DASZJU010000574.1:0-5726 GCA_035947815.1 Reyranella sp. | reverse complement strand
TCGGGGATGCGGAAATGCGCGCTCTTTCCGCAGGTGCGAAAATCGAGCGACACGACCAGCGCGGCACCGCCACCGATGCAATGGCCTTCAATGGCGGCAATGGTGACCTGGTCCATCTCCTGCCAGGCCTTGCACATCCTGGGGCCGAGCCGCTGGCGATGGATGCGCTCGCCGACCGACAGCGCATCGCGCTGGCGACCTTCCGGATCTTTCAGGTCGAAGCCCGCCGAGAAGGCCTTGGCCCCGCCGCTCAGGATCACGACCGAGGTCAAAAGGTCGTCCTCGAAAGCGCGCGGCACGTCGCGCAGCTCGCGCATCGCCTGCTGGCTCAGCGCATTGATGTTGTCGCCGCGGTCGAAGCGCACCACGGCGATGCGGCCCTGCGGTCCCAGACCTTTCTCGACTTTGACGAAGCGGCGCTCCATTCGCGCGTTCCTCCTGTGTTCGCTGCACGGTAGCGCCTCGGCTTTACAAGCGCGAGCCGCTTGGCTTGACTGCCTTCCATGTCGAAATCGATCGGATCCGTCGCCCTTGAACGCCGCGTCGACGCGCTGTTCTCCCGTTACACCAAGCCTGGCTCGCCGGGCGCCGTCGTCGCCGTCATGCGGGGCGGCGACATCGAGCTGTGCAAGGGTTATGGCCTCGCCAGCATCGAATTGGGCGTACCGATCCAGCCGCGGACGCGCTTTCGTATCGCCTCGGTCAGCAAGCAGTTCACGGCCAGCGCCGCGCTGATGCTGGCCGAGGAAGGCAAGCTCAAGCTCTCCGATCCGCCGCACAAGTATCTCGGCGACCTCAAGCCTCTGGCTGTCACCATCGACCAGATGATGCGCAACACAAGCGGCTTGCCCGATTTCCTCGAGCTGCTGCGGCTGGGCGGACATGGCCTCGACAAGCCGGCGCGGCCACAAGACCTTTTGGCCGCCTGCCTGCGCAACAACCATCTCAACTTCGCGCCGGGCAGCCGCTTCCTCTACAGCAACACGAACTTCCTGCTGCTCGGCCTGATCATCGAGAAGCTCGCCGGCAAAAAGCTGGGCGACTTCCTCGCCGAGCGCATCTTCGGGCCGCTCGGCATGACCAGCACCCTGCTGGTGCACGAGGTCGACACGGTGATCCCCGGTCTCGCCACGGGCTATCTCGGCGATTCCGAGAGCGGTTTCCGCCGCGCCGCCCACGCCTATCCGCAGGGCGGCGAGGGCGGCCTCACCTCGACCGTCGAGGATCTCCTGATCTGGAGCCGACATTTCGACCAGCCGGCGCTTTCGCCTAAAAACCTGCCGGCGCAACTGGCGGCCGCGGCACCGCTCAGCGGCGGCCATGCCAACAAATATCGCCGCGGCGTGCAGGCCGATGATCTGCGCGGCCTTGCCACGGTCGGTCATGGCGGCCTGTGGCCGGGGTTTCGTACGGAATTCCTGCGTGTGCCACAGGCAGAGCTCACCGTCGTGGTGATCGCCAATCTGGGCAGTATCGATCCCGGGCGGCAGGCGCGCGCCATCGCAACGCTGGCGCTGGAAGGCGACAAACGATTGAAGCCGGCCTTGCCCGCCGTCAGCGAGGCCGAGATCAAGCCGTTGTCGGGCACCTGGTTCAACGCCGAAGAGCCGTCGCTGTTCGACCTGGCATGGCGCAACGGCGAGGCGACGGTGACCCAGAACGGGCTGCCCTTCGTGCTGGGCCGCCGTACCGACGGCTGGCTGGCGGCCGAACGCGGCTCGTTCGAATTCGCCCTGAAAAGTGGGCAAAGAGGAACCGTTCGAGTCGATCTCGGCGCCGGCAGCGTGCTCACCTTCAAAAAGCTCGGACGGCGCAAATCCGTGCCGGCGGCGATCGCCGGACGCTACGTTTCGGCCGATACAGGCGCCATCTGGGACATCAGGCGCGGCGGCGAGGAATGGGCCGCCGCCGTCGGCGGGCCGCTGATCGCGAGCGGCGCGCCGTGGCCGGTGCGCGGCATCGACGCCGACACGGTCGAGATCGAATCGCCGGGGAGCTGGATCACGGTGAGCCAGCTTGCCCATCTGGTGCGCGACCGCGCCGGCCGCATCGTGGCGCTGGAAGTGTCGACCGGCCGCATCAAGAAGATGCGATTCGAGCGGGTGGGGTAGCGCGCCCCCCAACGATCAGCGAAACGGTATCGCGTACATCAGGCCGCCGTTGGTCCACAGCGCGTTCTGGCCGCGCTCGAGCTTGAGCGGCGTGCTCGTGCCGACATTGCGCTCGAAGCTCTCGCCGTAGTTCCCGATCTGCTTGACGATGTTGTACATCCACTTCTCGTCGACACCGACGGCCTTGCCGTAGCCTGGCGTGACCCCCAGGAAGCGCTTGATGGCCGGATCGTCGCTCTTCAGCATCTCGTCGACGTTCTGCGAGGTGATGCCCAACTCCTCGGCCTCGATCATGCCGATCAGCGTCCATTTGACGAGGTCGAACCATTGGTCGTCGCCGTGGCGCACGAGCGGGCCGAGCGGCTCCTTGGAAATGCGCTCGGGCAGGATCGTGTGCTCGCCCTTGCCGGAGAGCTGGCCGGCGCGCACCGCGGCCAGCCCCGAAGCGTCTGTCGTGTAGGAATCGCAGCGGCCGGCCGCGTAGGCCTGCAAGAGCTCGTCGAGCTTCTCGATCAGCACCGGCTTGAAGGTCATCTTGTTCTTGCGGAAATAGTCGGCGAGGTTGAGCTCGGTCGTCGTGCCGGGCTGCACGCAGATCGTGGCGCCGTTCAGTTCCTTGGCGCTCTTCAGCCCGCTCTTGGTCGGCACGATGAAGCCCTGGCCGTCGTAGAAGTTGACGCCGGCGATGTTGAAGCCGAGCGAGGTGTCGCGCAGCAGGGTCTGCGTGGCGTTGCGGGTGATGACGTCGACCTCGCCCGACTGCAGCGCCACGAAGCGCTGCTGCGCCGTGGTCGGCGTGAACTTGGCCTTTTCGCTATCGCCGAACATCGCCACGGCGATCGCCCGGCAGAGCTCGACGTCGAGCCCGGTCCACTTACCCTGGCTGTCGGAGAAGGAGAAGCCCGCCAGGCCGGTGTTCACCGCGCACTGCACGAAGCCCTTGGCCTTCACGGCGTCGAAGGTCTGGCCGGCCGACGCCGGCATTGAGGCGAATGCTGCCACGCCCGAAAGCGCCGCCGCAGCGGCGAGAGGTTTGAGAAACATTGTTGAAGCCCCTGTTCTTATGTTTGCGGGGGCAGCATAGCAAAAGGCGCGCCGGGTTACTGGCGCGCCTTTTGTTGGACGGGTGGCCGATCAAATTGTCCGTTCGACCATCATCTTCTTGATCTCGGCGATCGCCTTGGCCGGATTGAGGCTCTTGGGGCAGGTCTTGGTGCAATTCATGATGGTGTGGCAGCGGTAGAGCCGGAACGGATCCTCCAGCTGGTCGAGCCGCTCGCCCTTGGCCTCGTCGCGGCTGTCGGCCAGCCAGCGGTAGGCCTGCAGCAGGATGGCCGGCCCGAGATAGCGCTCGCCGGTCCACCAGTAGGACGGGCACGAGGTCGTGCAGCAGAAGCACAGGATGCACTCCCACAGCCCGTCGAGCCTGGCGCGCTCCTCGGGCGACTGCAGGCGCTCGCGGGTCGGCGGCTGGCTGGTCGATTTCAGCCACGGCTCGATCGAGGCGAGCTGGGCATAGGGCACGGTGAGGTCGGGCACCAGGTCGCGAACCACCGGCATGTGCGGCAGCGGGTAGATCTTGATGTCGCCCTTCACGTCGGAGATGAACTTGGTGCAGGCCAGCGTATTGGTGCCGTCGATGTTCATGGCGCACGAACCGCACACGCCCTCGCGGCAGGAACGGCGGAAGGTGAGCGAGCTGTCGATCTCGTTCTTGATCTTGATCAGCGCGTCCAGGACCATCGGGCCGCAGGTATCCATGTCGACTTCATAAGTGTCGAGCGAGGGGTTCTTGCCGTCGTCCGGCGTCCAGCGATAGACCTTGAACGCCTTGATGTTCTTGGTCCCCGCTGCCGCCTTGTAGGTCTCGCCGACGCCGATCTTGGAATTGGCGGGCAATCTGAACTCAGCCATCGCTTCCTCTCGAAACTCTCGGGCGTCTCTTAGTACACGCGTGCCCTAATACACGCGGGCTTTCGGCGGGAACGACTGAACGTCGTTGGACATCGGCTGCAGCTTCACCGGCCGGTAGTCGATGCGGGTTTTGCCGCTCTCGTTTACCCAGATCACCGTGTGCTTCATCCATTCCTTGTCGTCGCGCTCGGGATAGTCCTCGCGGGCATGCGCCCCGCGGCTTTCCTTTCGGTTGGCCGCCGAGCGGATGATCGCCTGCGCCAGCACGATCAGGTTCTCGAATTCCAGCGTCTCCATGAGATCGGAGTTCCAGATGAGCGAGCGGTCCTTCACGCGGACGTCGCCCTTCCCGGCGAACACCTTGTCCATATTGTCGCAGCCTTCGTCGAGGCTCTTCTGGGTGCGGAACACGGCACAGTCATTCTGCATGGTGCGCTGCATGTTGAGGCGCAGTTGCGCCGTGCCGGTGCCACCCGAGGCATGGCGGAGCCTGTCGAAGCGGGCGATGGCTTCCTCGCCGGCATGCGGCATCTGCTTGTGCGATTCACCCGGCGTCACCAGCTCGGCGGCGCGGTTGGCGGCGGAACGGCCGAATACCACGAGGTCGAGCAGCGAGTTGGAGCCCAGCCGGTTGGCGCCGTGCACCGAGACACAGGCCGCTTCACCGATCGCCATCAGGCCAGGAATTACGACGTTGGGATCGCCGTCCTTCACGGTGACGACCTCGCAGTGAAGGTTCGTCGGGATGCCGCCCATGTTGTAGTGGCAGGTCGGCAGGATGGGGATCGGCTGACGCGTAACGTCGACCCCGGCGAAGATGCGCGCCGTCTCGGCGATGCCAGGCAGGCGCTCGTGGATCACCTTGGGATCGAGATGCTCGACATGCAGCTCGATGTAGTCGTGGTTGGGGCCGCAGCCGCGGCCTTCGCGGATTTCGACGGTCATCGCCCGGCTGACAACGTCGCGCGAGGCGAGGTCCTTGGCCGACGGCGCATAACGCTCCATGAAGCGCTCGCCGGTCGAGTTGGTGACGTAGCCGCCCTCGCCGCGCACGCCCTCGGTGATCAGGCAGCCCGCGCCGTAGACGCCCGTCGGGTGGAACTGGATGAACTCCATGTCCTGTATCGGCAGGCCGGCGCGCAGCGCCATGGCGCTGCCGTCGCCGGTGCAGGTGTGCGCCTGGGTAGTGGTGAAATAGGTGCGTCCGTTGCCGCCGGTCGCCAGCACCGTCTTGTGGGCGCGGAAGCGGTGGATGGTGCCGTCGTCGAGGTTCCAGGCCATGACGCCGCGGCACACGCCCTCGTCCATGATGAGGTCGAGCGCGAAATACTCGATGAAGAATTCGGCGTTGTTCCTGAGCGACTGCTGATAGAGCGTGTGCAGGATGGCGTGGCCGGTGCGATCGGCGGCGGCGCAGGTGCGCTGGGCGATGCCCTTGCCGAACTCGGTTGTCATGCCGCCAAACGGCCGCTGGTAGATCTTGCCCTCGGGCGTGCGGCTGAACGGGACGCCGTAGTGCTCGAGCTCGATGATCGCCGGGATGGCCTCGCGCACCATGTATTCGATGGCGTCCTGGTCGCCCAGCCAGTCCGAGCCCTTGACGGTGTCGTACATGTGCCAGCGCCAGTCGTCCGGACCCATGTTGCCGAGCGAGGCCGAGATGCCACCCTGGGCCGCCACGGTGTGGCTGCGGGTCGGGAA
>DASZJU010000573.1:0-4755 GCA_035947815.1 Reyranella sp. | reverse complement strand
AGCACCGGCTCGATGGCGGCAAAGACGTCCTCCTGGGTGACGAAGCTCATCTCGAAGTCGAGCTGGTAGAACTCGCCCGGCGCGCGGTCGGCGCGGGCGTCCTCGTCGCGGAAGCAGGGCGCGATCTGGAAGTAGCGGTCGAAGCCCGACACCATCAGGAGCTGCTTGAACATCTGCGGCGCCTGCGGCAGCGCATAGAACCTGCCGGGATGCAGCCGGCTCGGCACGACGTAGGAGCGCGCGCCCTCCGGGCTGTCGGCCGTCAGGATCGGCGTCTGGAACTCCATGAAGCCCTGTTCGATCATGCGCCGGCGCAAGGACGCGATGACCTGGCTGCGCAGCACGATGTTCTTGTGCAGCTTGTCCTTGCGCAGGTCGAGGAAGCGGTACTTGAGCCTGAGCTCCTCGGGCGTCGTGTCGTTCTCGACATGTACGGGAATTGGCAGGGTCTCGGCCATAGACTGGACGACCATTTCGGCGGCGTCGAGCTCGACCTGGCCAGTCGCGAGCCGAGGGTTCACGGTGGCCGCCTCACGCGCCACCACCTTGCCGCTCACCGTGATCACGCTCTCGGCGCGCACGGACTCGGCAATCTTGAAGATCGGGCTGGAGACGTCCACCACCACCTGGGTCACGCCATAGTGATCACGCAGGTCGATGAACAGCAGGTTGCCGTGGTCGCGCTTGCGCTGGACCCAGCCCGACAGGCGGGCCTGCTGGCCGACCTGCTCGGGCCGCAACTGGCCGCACGTATGGGTTCGGTAGACAGAAGACATTACTGATTTTCCGGGCTTTTATGGCCCGGCAAAAGGCACGGATTGGCCGGCCAAGTCAAGCCAACCGGGGCTTTTTGGCGGTCCGGCTTTGCCGCAGCGGGCCGGGCCCGCTATAGAGAAATCTTAATGAAACTCATCACCACGACCGACGACCTTGCGGCCTTCTGCAAGCCCCTGGCCGCGACCGAATTCATCGCCGTCGACACCGAGTTCATGCGTGAGCGCACCTACTGGCCAAAGCTCTGCCTGGCCCAGGTGGCAGGCCCGGATGACGCGGCGGCGATCGACGCCCTGGCGGAAGGCATCGACCTTGGCCCGCTCGACGAGCTGATGGCCAATGCCAAAGTGCTGAAGGTTTTCCATGCGGCGCGCCAGGACCTCGAGATTTTTTACCTGCGCATGCACGAGGTGCCGCAGCCTTTGTTCGACACCCAGATCGCGGCGATGGTGTGCGGCCATGGCGAGGCGGCGTCGTACGAATCGCTCGCCACCAAGCTCGCCAAGGCCAAGATCGACAAGTCGAGCCGCTTCACCGACTGGAGCCGCCGGCCGCTCAGCGAGCGGCAGATCTCCTATGCGCTGTCCGACGTCACCCACCTGCGCGTCGTCTATGAGAAGCTCCGGCGCCAGCTCGAGAAGTCCGGGCGCCTCTCCTGGATCACCGAGGAAGTGGCGGTGCTGAACGATCCGGCGACCTACCGCGCCGACCCCGAACAGGCGTGGCGCCGGCTGAAGCCGCGCGGCGCCTCGCCCCGCCTGCTGGGCACCCTGAAGGAGGCGGCCGCCTGGCGCGAGCGCACGGCCCAGCGCATCGACATCCCGCGCCAGCGCCTGTTGCGCGACGAGCAGCTGCTTGAGATCGCGAGCCACGCGCCCAAGACGACCGAGGACCTCGCCATGACGCGCGGGCTCGGCCGCGGCTTCGCCGAGGGCTGGCAGGGCCGCGAGCTCATGGAGGCGATCGAGCGGGCGCGCAAGGTGCCGGATGCCGAGCTGCCCACGCGCGACAAGCCGCCCGAGCAACTGCGCGCACCCAGCGCCGTCGTCGACCTGTTGCGCACTCTGCTCCGCCTCAAGGCCGAGCAGGCGGGCGTCGCCGGCCGGCTGGTCGCCAGCGCCGACGAGCTCGACCGCCTGGCCGCGGGCAAGCGCGACATAGCGGCACTTAGGGGCTGGCGCCGCGAGGTGTTCGGCGCGGACGCCGTGGATCTGATCGAAGGCCGCCTGGCCCTGTCCCTGGCGGGCGACCAGGCCAAGCTCATCCCGATCGCTCCGGCCAAGGCCACGGCGGCGGACTAGCATCTATTCCGATTGTAAACGCACGCGCCCCAGCAATGACGCGATTCCACGCGATCGGTACGTGCTCCAGGGCGCGCTAGATACTCGCGACATAGGTCTCGGGGAGGCCCATCCGCTTTGCCACGATCCGCAGCTTGCCCGCGTATTCAGGATTGGACTGGACCTCGGCCGGAACGGCCGGAAGATTGAAGCACAGGGCGGCGGCGATGCTGCCGTCCATGAGCGAAGCAATGACAGGTTCGGGCCGATAGGCCTGCACGCTTGGCTCCGCGTAGAGCCGATCCAGTTCGGCGTGCGTCAGGTCCATGAGCATGCCATGGACACGACCGCCGCGATCAGGAACCAGCGCGCTCTCCCAGATGGAGCGCCAGATCCTGGACGCTGGCCTGTCGCGCGTTGGCGGGATGAAACCCTTTCTCGCGCAGCGCATCGGCGTCCATGAAAAGCCCGTAAAAGAAAACCTCGACTCGCCGTTCCATCGGAGTGCTTCCCTGGCCGTCTAGGCCCTCACGATCATCGGTTTGAGGTCGAACGCCTCGGCCGCACTCTCGAGACGCCGCGCCGTGACGTCGCCCAGGCTGCCGTTGGCGGTGGCGGCTACGATCAATCGCAGCTCGCGATCGGTGCGGCGGAGCTGGATCTGCGGCAACAGGCCGGGCGCGCCGCCCGAGAGGTTGTAGGCGAGCCTGAGGCAGGCGCCGAGGCGACGCGCGAAGCTGCGTCCCCTGCCGTCGGACAGCCTGAGCGCGGTGTCGAGCATCGCCGACTTGGGGTCGCTCTTGTAACGATAGGCGAGCGTCATCGCCAGGATAGCGCGCTCGCGATGGCTCATGCCCGGCGCCGGCAGATGCAGCACGCGGATATAGGCCTGCTCGGCGCGATAGTCGGGATGATCGTTCCACGAGATGTCGCTCAGGTGACAGGCGGCGGTGCGCAGCACGCGGTCGTCATCGCTTTCGCCGGCGAAGACCGGGGTGAGCCAGTCGAAGATCTCGGACGGCGCGAGATCGAAACGCCGCCAGTCCGCCCCCTGCTCCTCAGCGAAGGCGATCAGCGGATGGCGCGCTCGCTCGGCCTCGCTCAGCCGCGAATAGTAGAAGCCCTCGCGCAGGCCGAAGGCAGAGAACACCACGGTCCTGGGCTTGAGCGCGGCCAGCAGCCGGTCGAGCGCCAGGCAGGCGAGCGGCAGGGTATCGACGCGGCGGCGCGACACGCCCGGCATCTTCTCCAGCGACTTGGCGCTCTGCACCGCGATCAGTCGCGCCACGGCGCGCACCTCCTCGGCGGCTACCTCGTAGTGATGAATGATGTGCAGCGGATAGCCCGCCTGCTCCATGTGCAGGCGGGCGAAGGAGCGCCACGCGCCGCCCACGGCATAAAAGGTCTTGCCCGTCTCCTCGCGCAACCAGCGTACGCTCTCGATGGCATCGAGCACAGTTTTCTTGGGATCGCTCTTGCCCGACGACATCAGCCGGAGCGGCCCGACCGGGAGCGTGCTCGAGGCGCCGAGCCGGCCCTGCCCCAGCGCCACCAGCTCGAGGCTGCCGCCGCCCAGATCGCCCATCACGCCCGACGCGTCGGGCATGCCGCAAATCACGCCGAATCCCGAGAAGCGCGCCTCGTCCTTGCCGCTCACGATATGGGCTTTTATGCCCGGCCGCCGCTCGAGCTCGCGCATGAAGTCCTCGCCATCGGCGGCGTCGCGCACGGCGGCGGTCGCCAGCAGGTCGAGCGACGTCACCTTCATGTTGTGCGCCAGCGTCGTGAAGCGGTCGATGTTGGCCAGCGCCATCTCGACGCCGTCGGGATTGAGGCGACCGGTGGCGTCGAGGCCGCGGGCCAGGCCGCACAGCACCTTTTCGTTGAATACCGGCAGCGGCGCGCGGCTTGCCCGCTCGTAGACGACGAGACGGATCGAGTTCGAGCCGACGTCGATGATGCCGACGCGGCCCTTGCCGATGGTTCCGCCCGAGGTTGGGGACTCCGAAGCCGGGGCGTCTGCGGTCGTTTCGCCGTCCATGCGCGCTCCCTCTAGCCGAAACCGCGCGGGAAATCAGCGGCGATTCTGGCGCGACGAGGCGCCGCGGACGGCGCCGAGACGTCCGCTGCCGGTTCCTGGAAGACGAGCCTCAGGAGCGGAGCACCAGCCGGGGGACCGCGCCGCTCAGCTTCAGCGCGCTGCCCCGGCCGGACAGGGACGGATTGGTCATGAAATAGTGATGGGCGATGAAGGGTTCCTTGCCCGGATGCGGGCGGCCGTAGGAACCGTCCGGCGCCATGATCCAGCTCTGGCCGTCGTCCTTGAGGTTGGCGACCATGATCTGGTCGAGCACCTGCTCGTGCACCGTCGGATTCTCGACCGGGCACAGCAGCTCGACCCTGCGGTCGAGGTTGCGCGGCATCCAGTCGGCCGACGAGATGAAGACCTTGGCATCGGGCGACGGCAACGGCTTGCCATTGCCGAAGCAGACGATGCGCGCGTGCTCGAGGAAGCGGCCGATCATGCTCCTGACCCGGATGTGTTCGCTCAAGCCCGGCATGCCGGGCCGCAGGCAGCAGATGCCACGGACCACCAGATCGATCTGCACGCCGGCCTTCGAGGCCGCATAAAGCCGATCGATCAGTTGGGCATCGACCAGGGAATTGAGCTTGCCCCAGATCGCGGCGGGCCGACCCGCCT
>DASZJU010000572.1:0-16203 GCA_035947815.1 Reyranella sp. | reverse complement strand
CCGCGCATCGCGGTGATGTCCGCCTATGAGCCGGAATGGAAGGCGCTGAAGGCCAACATTGGCGAGGCGAAGAGCCACTACGCCAACGGCGTGGAGTTTGTCACCGGCACGCTCGCCGGCCGCAAGGTGGTGCTGTTCCTGAGCGGCGTCAGCATGGTGAATGCCGCCATGACCTCCCAGCTCGCGCTCGAACGCTTCGACATCACCGGCATCGTGGTGAGCGGCATTGCCGGCGGCGTCGACCCGGGACTGCACATCGGCGATGTCGTGGCGGCCGGACGCTGGGGCCAGTATCTCGAGGCCGTGTTCGCGCGCGAGGTGGACGGCAAATTCCAGCCGCCGTCCTGGATAAAAACGCCGTATCCCAATTACGGCATGATCTTCCCGACGGATGTCGGTGTGCGCAGTGCCAGAGGCAGGATGGAGTATCGCTTCTGGTTCGAGGCCGATCCGGGCATGCTGGCCGCCGCGGACAGGATTGACGCTGTCGAGGTCAAGCGCTGCACGGCCGAGCAGGCCTGCCTGACCCATGCGCCGCGTTTGCTCGTGGGCGGCAACGGCGTATCGGGTCAGACCTTCGTCGACAATGCCCAGTTCCGCCAGTACGTGTTCGCGACGTTCAAGGCGCAGGTGCTGGACATGGAGAGCGCCGCGGTGGCGATGGTCGCCTACGCCAACGGCGTGCCCTTCATCGCCTTTCGCAGCCTCTCCGATCTCGCTGGCGGCGACCAGGGCGGCAACGAGCTGCGCACGTTCTTCCAGCTGGCATCGGACAATTCGGCCGCCGTGGTGCAACGGTTCCTGGCGCTGTGGACGCCGCCCAGGTGACGCGAGCCGGGCCAGGCCGCTCCTGGATGTTCCGACATGTGGACATTCTCCAATCCAGGCCCTAATTACCCCTCGCATCGCATTAACCACTGGGCGGAAGATGTCTTTGATCAAAGGCGAAACTGGCGATTGGGAAATCGTCCTGGGGCTGGAAGTCCATGCCCAGGTGATCTCCGACGCCAAGCTCTTTTCCGGCGCGCCGACCACGTTCGGCGCCGACCCCAACACCCAGGTGTCGCTGGTCGACGCCGCCATGCCCGGCATGCTGCCGGTGATCAACGAACGCTGCGTCGAGCAGGCCGTACGAACCGGCCTTGGGCTCAACGCCAAGGTCAACCTGCGCTCGGTGTTCGACCGCAAGAACTACTTTTATGCCGACCTGCCGGCGGGCTACCAGATCTCCCAGTACAAGGATCCGATCGTAGGCGAGGGCGTGGTCGAGATCGACCTGCCCGACGGCAAGACGCGCACGATCGGCATCGAGCGCCTGCATCTCGAGCAGGACGCCGCCAAGAGCCTGCACGACCAGCATCCCAGCCAGACCTATGTCGATTTGAACCGGTCGGGCGTGGCGCTGATGGAGATCGTGAGCAAGCCCGACATGCGCACGGCCGACGAGGCGGCGGCCTATCTCACCAAGCTGCGCTCGATCGTGCGCTATCTCGGCACCTGCGACGGCAACATGGACGAAGGCTCCATGCGCTGCGACGTCAATGTCTCGGTGCGCAAGCCGGGGGGCGAACTGGGCACGCGTTGCGAGATCAAGAACGTGAACTCGATCCGTTTCGTGCGACAGGCGATCGAGTACGAGGCGCGGCGCCAGGTCGAGATCATCGAAGGCGGCGGTAAGATCATGCAGGAGACGCGCCTGTTCGATCCCGGCCGCGGCGAGACTCGCTCGACGCGCTCCAAGGAGGACGCGCACGACTACCGCTACTTCCCCGATCCCGACCTGCTGCCGCTGATCCTGACCGAGGACTATGTCGAGAAGATCAAGGCGAGCCTGCCCGAGCTGCCCGACGCCCGGAAGAATCGCTTCACCCACGACTACGGCCTTTCGTCCTACGACGCTGGCGTCTTGGTGGCGGAGAAGGACACGGCCGAGTTCTTCGAGGCGGTCGCCAAGGGACGCGACGCCAAGCAGGCGACCAACTGGGTCACCGGCGATTTCTTCGCCATGCTGAACCGTCGTGGAGTCGGGATTGCCGAGTCTCCGGTGAGCGCCGCCGCGCTCGGCAAGCTGCTCGATCTTATTGCCGACGGCACGATCTCGGGCCGCATCGCCAAGGACCTGTTCGTCGCCATGGAGGAGACCGGCAAGGATCCCGCGGCGCTGGTTGCGGAACGCGGGCTGAAGCAGGTGACCGACAGCGGCGCCATCGAGGCCGCCATCAAGGCGGTGATCGACGCCAACCCCGGCCAGGTCGCGGCCTACAAGGCCAAGCCCACCTTGTTCGGCTGGTTCGTCGGCCAGGTGATGAAGTCGACCGGCGGCAAGGCCAATCCTAAGGCCGTCAACGAGCTTTTGAAGAAGGCGCTCGACGCCTGACGTGGTGCCCGCCCGGCTCGGCCATTTTTTCGTGGCCGCGGCCGGGACGCTGCGGCTTCTTGGGCTCTGTCGGCGCCTGCACGCCCGAGCCGTGGACCTTGGCGCGCTGCTCGGCCGGGCGGTGGGCGCGGGTCAGGTTGAAGGCGGTATTGATCAGGCCGACATGCGAGAAGGCCTGCGGGAAGTTGCCGATTAGGCGGCCGTTGGCTGTGTCGTACTCCTCGGCCAGCAGCCCGAGATCGTTGCGGATCGACAGCAGCCGCTTGAGCATCTTGTCGGCATCGCCCTGCCGGCCGACGGAGACGTAGGCGTCGGCCAGCCAGAAGCTGCAGGCGAGGAACGCGCCTTCACCCGGTGTCAGGCCGTCGTCGGTTTCGTGGGTATTGTAACGCTTGACGAAGCCGTCGACCAAAAGCTCGCGCTCGATTGCCTCGATCGTGCCGATGTAGCGCGGATCCTTCGGCGCGATGAAGCCAACCTGGGCCATCAGCAGCAGGCTCGCGTCCAGGGTGGTCTCGCCATAGGCCGAGCGGAAGGTGTTGCGCTCCTTGTCGAAGCCGTGCTCGCAGATCTCGGCATGGATCCGGGCGCGCGTGACGCGCCATTCATCGACCGGGCCGGGCAGGCCGTAGCGCTCGATCGCCTTGATGGCGCGATCGAAGGCCACCCAGGCCATCACCTTGGAATAGACGAAGTGGAGCGGCGGACCGCGCGTCTCCCAGATGCCGTAGTCGGGCTGGGACCAATACTGATCGACATGCGTCATCAGCTCGACCTGCAGGTTCCAGGCGCTCTCCGGCGGCGCCAGCGCTCCGTTGCGCGCCTGTTCGAAGGTGTCCATGAGCTCGCCATAGACGTCGAGCTGGAACTGGGTGGAGGCGGCGTTGCCGATCCGCACCGGCTTTGACTCGAGATAGCCCGGCAGCCAACCGACCTCCCATTCCATCAACCGCCGCTCGCCCATGATGCCGTACATGATCTGCATGTCGGCGGGATCGCCGGCGACGGCGCGCTGCAGCCAGTCGCGCCATGCCGTCGCCTCGTCGTAGACGCCGGCGTTCATCAGGGCGAGCAGGGTGAGGGTCGAATCGCGGATCCAGCAGTAGCGGTAGTCCCAGTTGCGCGGGCCGCCGGCCTGTTCGGGCAGCGATGTCGTGGGCGCCGCGACGATGCCGCCACTGGGCGCATAGGTCAGCGCCTTGAGCGTGATCAGCGAGCGCTTGATGGCTTCGGAATGCGGGCCATCGGCCTTGGTGGCACTCGTCCACTCGGACCAGAACGACACGCAGGCCTCGAGCGCGGCCTCGGGATCGACCGGCTCCGGCACGGGCAGGTGCGAAGGCCCGTAGCTCATCACGAAGGGCATGGTCTGGCCCTTGGCGATGGTGAACATCGCGCGGGTGATGAAGTTCTCGCCCCACAGCGTGACGGGCGTGCGCAGCACCGCCATGTCGGGGCCGGCGACGGCGCGCATCGTGCCGTCCTCGAGCCGACTGACCCACGGGATGGTGGCGCCGTAGCCGAAGCGCAGGACCAGCTCCATGCACATAGCGACCTCGCCCTCGACGCCGCGCACCAGGCGGATCAGATCCGACGTGCGTCCGCGCGGCAGCATGAAGTCGATGAGGGAGGCGGTGCCGGTCTCGGTCTTGAAGGTGGTTTCGAGGACCAGCGTGTCCGGGAGGTAGCGCCGCGACACCTCGATGGCCTCGCCCGAAATCGTGATCAGCCAGCGGCCGTGCGAGGGCTTGCCGAGCAGGGCGGCGAAGCAGGCGTCCGAATCGAACCGCGGCCAGCACAGCCAGTCGATCGAGCCGTCGAGCCCGACCAGGGCGGCTGTCTGGCAATCGCCGATCAGCCCATAGCTTTCGATGGTGGCAGACATGTCGATCAGTGTAGCAGCAGGCGGGCTTTTGAGGGCATCCGGCGAGAACGACCGCCGCGGCGCCACGGTTCCGTGCCTGTGCTAGGCTGGGCCCAGCACGCGAGGAAATCATGACGGCGAAGCTCTATGCCATGACCTGCGGCCGCCTGGTCGGCCGGCTGAAGGATATGATCGAAGGCGAGGACGGCCCGGTCGCGCTGCCGATCCCGTCCTACCTGATCGAGCATCCCAAGGGCCGTGCTGTGTTCGACACCGGTATGCACCCACAATGCCGCACCGACGCCGCGGGGCGTCTTGGCGAGCGGGTGGCGCGCCTCTTCGGCTTCGAGCAGTACGGTCCGGATGACGACGTGAAGTCGCGGCTGGAATCGATCGACCGCGATCCCGGCAAGGTCGACTTCATCGTCAATTCGCATCTGCATTTCGACCACGCTGGCGGCAACGAGCTGGTTCCCAACGCCACCATGGTCGTGCAACGGCGCGAATGGCAAGCGGCGCAGGATCCCGAGACGGCGGCCAAGGTCGGTTTCTTCAAGGCCGACTTCGACCACGGCCATCCGGTGAAGCAGGTCGAGGGCGAGCATGACCTGTTCGGCGATGGCAGCGTCGTGTGCATTCCGACCTACGGCCACACGCCGGGCCACCAGTCGCTCAAGGTGCGCACCGAGAAGGGCGAGATCGTGCTGACCGGCGACGCCTGCTATTTCTGCCGCACCTTGCGCGAGCGTCGCCTGCCGCGCTTCGTCTATGACCGCGAGCAGATGTTGGCGTCGCTCGACCGCCTCGAAGCGCTGGAGAAGGGCGGGGCCAAGCTGTTCTTCGGCCACGACCCCGATTTCTGGAAGGACGTGCCCCAGGCGCCGGTCCCGGCGTTCTAGCGTAGAACTTCCTCCCCAACTCCGTTGGGGAGGAAAGATCTTTCTACTCCGGCACCGCGATGCCCGACCCGCCCAACTCGGCCGGGAAGTCCCTGAGCTTGGGCAGCCCGTCCTTCATCCGCAGCACTGTCTCGGAATAGTTCACGTGGACGCCCGGCACGAAGTCGACGCTGGGAATCGTCGCGGCGTAGACGTCCGTCAAACCGAGAGGCGGATGGTCGGTCATGAGATGGCCACCGCATTTGGTGCAGAACTTGCGGTCGCTCACCGGCGTCTTCATGAACTTGCCGACGAATTCCGCGCCCTTGGTGACTTTCACGTTCTCGGGCTTCCACAGGGTGAAGGCGTTCACCGGTCCGGCCGACCAGGAGCGGCAGGAACGGCAATGGCAGTAGCCCATCGCCTCGGGTGCACCCGTCACCTCGACCTCCACGGCGCCGCAGAAACAGGTTCCGATATGCTTGTCGGTCATGTCATCGCTCCTTATTTGGCGTGAATCGGACAGCCGTCGCCGCTCAGCGCCCCATTGAAGGGATCGTGATGGGCTAGAAGGGCCGCCCGATGCGTGCGGAGATATTATTAGTGAGCGAGTTTCGGACAATGATCGAGACACCGCCGTCCTGTGCCGAAGCGCCGGCTCCCGCGGCCGCGCCGCCGGAGCCCGATGCCCTCTCGGAAATGCTGCGCTCGGTGCGCCTGACCGGCGCGGTCTTTCTCAGCGCGCGCCTCACTGCGCCGTTCGGGATCGTCTCGCCGAAACGCTACGACGCGCGCATGCCGATGGCGCATCTGCGCCATATCAGCGTCTTTCACCTCGTGGCCGAGGGCGATTGCGTGATCGAGACGGCGAGCGGCGGCAGGCGGCAGCTCGCGGCCGGCGATCTGGTTCTGCTGCCGTTCGCCGATCAGCACAGGTTTTATAAGGGCACGGCGCCGGACATGGTCTTTGACCCGAACCTCATCCGCCAGGGTCCGATCGAAGGGGTGTGGACGGTGGATTACGGCGGCGGCGGGCAGGAGACACGGCTGGTCTGCGGTTTCCTCGAATCGGCCGAGCTGTTCACGCCGGTGTTCCGCTCGCTGCCGGAAATGCTCGTCGAGCATGCCGGCGCCGGCACGGTCGGTGGCCGGCTTGCTGCCACGGTGGGCGAAATCGCCCACCTCGTGGAAGCAGCGACCCCGGGCACACAGGCGATGCTCGGCCGGATGATGGAACTGCTGTTCGTCGAAGTGTTACGTCGCCACGCCAGCCGGCTGCCGACCGGAAGCAAGGGATTGCTCGCCGCGCTCAGCGACCCCCTCGTCGGGCGCGCGCTGCAGCTGCTGCACGCCGACCCCGCCCGGCGCTGGACGGCGGACGCCCTGGCGCGCGAGGCCGGCTCGTCGCGCACGGTTCTGGGCGAGCGCTTCAACGGCCTGTTGGGACGGCCGCCGATCGACTACCTGACGAGCTGGCGCATGCAGATGGCCGCCGACAGGCTGCGCCACGGCAAGGACGGCATCGCGAGAATCGCAGCCGACATCGGCTACGAGTCGGAGCCCGCCTTCGCCCGCGCCTTCAAGCGCGTGACCGGCATGACGCCGGGCCGCTGGCGCGACGGCGGCGGCGACAGCCGCGAGCTCATGCCGCTGCAGTTCAAGGAGCCGATTCCCGCCGTTTGACATTACCCTATTTATTATAATAAATAGGGTGGATGATATATGACGCCAACCCGCGCCCGCCCAATCTGCGTTCACAAAAGCGCGGCGACCTCGTGGTCGAGGAGATCAAGCGCTGGATCGCCGAGCGCCGGCTGGGTCCGGGCGACAAGCTGCCCAAGGAAGACGAGTTGCAGACCCTGTTCGGGGTGAGCAAGGGCACCGCGCGCGAGGCCCTGAAGTCGCTCGAAGTGCAGGGCCTCGTCACCATGTCGACCGGCCCGGCGGGCGGCGCCACGATCGGCGAGGTGCCGCTGGAGCGCGCCTTCCAGCTCCTGCAGAACTATCTCTTCTTCCGCGCAATGGATGTGGCGCAGATCTACGCCGTGCGCCGCCTGCTCGAGCCCGAGCTCGCCGCCGGCGCCGTGCCGCACCTGACGGAAGAGCACTTCGCGGCGCTGGAGCGCAGCATCGCGACTTGCGCGCCCCAGCCTGCGAGCAAGGCGGAAGCATTGATGCAGCGCCAGGAGGACCTGCATTTCCACGACGTGCTGGCCGCCGCCAATCCCAACATGCTGCTGCGCTTCATGTGCCAGGTGATCAATCACCTGTTGCGCCATGGCGTGGCGATGGGCGACCAGCCGACTCATCCGGCCTTCCAGAAGCTCGGCGACACCAACGTGGCCGCCCACAAGCGCCTGCTCGCGGCGGCGCGGCGCGGCGACGTCGAGCGCGTGCGCAAGCTCATGGTCGAGCATATCGACGAGGCCGAGCGCCACGTCCACAAGCTCGACGCCGCGGTGCGCCGGCGCTTCGTGCTCGATTCGGACCTGCAGGCGCGCATCGCCCCGCAGTCCCGGTCCCCCAGGAAGGAGAAGACATGATGACCCGAAGCACATTCGATCGCCGTCAGGCGATTCTCGGCATGGGAGCAACGCTCATGATGGCAGGAGCAAAGCAGGCGGTTGCAGCCGATGGTGATTTCGCCGCGCGTCTGGCTGAGATGCAGCGCGACGGGCGAGTGTCCGGCTTGCATGCGCTGCTGGTGTCGCGCGGCGGTCGCTCCCTGTTCGAGTATTACGGCGTGGGCGACGATGAAAGCTGGGGAACGCCGCTCGACAATGTCACGTTCGGGCCGACCGTGCTGCACGATCTGCGCTCGGTGACCAAGAGCATGGTGGGCATGCTCTATGGCATCGCTCTAGCCGACGGCAGGGTGCCGGCGCCGGAAGCCAGGCTCTACGACCAGTTCCCCGAGTACCCCGACCTGGCGAGCCAGCCGGGCCGCGACCGCATCACGGTCGCCCACGCGCTCAGCATGACGATGGGGACGGAATGGGACGAGATCACATTCCCGTACAGCGACCCGCGCAACAGCGAAATCAAGATGGAGGCGGCGCCTGATCGCTATCGCTACGTCCTGTCTCTTCCGATCGTCGCCGAGCCGGGTTCAAAATGGACCTATTGCGGCGGTGCCACCGCGCTGCTCGGTCGCCTGATCGCCAAGGGGACGGGGGAGAAGCTCACGGACTATGCGCGGCGCGTGCTGTTCGATCCGCTCGGCCTGGGGCCGACCGAATGGTCGATCGACCGTAACGGCGAGCCGCGCGCGGCTTCAGGCGGGCGCATGCGGCCGCCTGACCTTTTGCGCGTCGGTCAGATGGTGCTGGCCAATGGCGCTTGGCAGGGCAAACAGATCGTCCCGGCCGACTGGCTGCAGCGCGCGACGACGCCCGCCGTCACCATCGAGGGCACGGCGCGCTACGGTTGGCACTGGTATCTCGGCGAGCTGCCGGTCGGCACGCCGCCTCATGCCGAACGAATGATTTTCGCGGTCGGCTGGGGCGGCCAGCGTCTGTTCCTCGTGCCGGCGCTCGACCTCGCCGTCGCCATGAATGCCGGCAACTACCGCAAGCCGGGCTTGGAACAGCGGCGTATCGCCAACGCGCTGATGTCAGAGCTGGTGCTGCCGGCGGTCGCCTGACACGCCGTTCAGTTCTGCGGCATGAACTCGAGCATCAGGCCGCCGGCCTGCTCGGGCGCCACCAGCACGCGGTCGCCGTCGCCCAGCGCGAACGCCACGTTGTTGGCGCGCAGCAGCGCCTGCAGCGGCCGCGCGCGCTCGATGGCGATGGTGGCGCCGACCACGGCCGGGAGCGCCTGGGGCGCCATGACCTCGAGCGCCTTGTATTCGCTCTGATACGCGGCCGGCGACCAGATCAGGAGTTCCACCGACCCCGCTTTCACCATCATGCAGCCCTCGAGGATCTCCTCGATCTTGCCGCCCCAACCGGCCTCCAGCGCTTTGGCGACCTCCCGTGGATCCTCGGCCACCGCATGGATTGCCATCATGGCGAGTGCGCCGTTGGGATGGACGATCCATTCCGGCTCCATGAAGGCGTCGGGCGTCTCGTGGCGCACCGGGAACCAGGGCAGCGGCCCGCCGCTTTCGCCGACCACGACGCCGGCATCGACCTCGAAGCCGTCCTCGGTCTCCCAGGCGTGGGTGCGTTCCTCGCCCTCGAGCTCGGTTACATTCAGGGCCAGGGCGACGATCGCCGGATCGCCCTGCAGCAGCTCGATATAGTTGGGCACGTCGTCCTGGTCGGGCTGGAAGCAGATGCAGCGCGGTTCCACGCCCTCCGGCGTCAGGTTGAAGCCGAGCTGCAGCAGCCGGCTGGCGGTGGCCTCCGGATCGGAGAGGGTCAACGAAAGGTGATCGATGTCGCGCGCCGAAATCTTCATGTCCGCTCATACAGGCTTAACGGTCCTGCGCTCAAGTGCGATGGTGCGATCCTGGGTTCAATCGAGGGAGAGAGAAATGTCCAAGCTGACACTTTACGGCATCTGGCTGAGCGGCCCGACCTACAAGGCGGGGCTGGCGATGTCCCTGATGGGCCAGGCCTTTGCCTACAAGCACGTCGATCTGCGCGCCGGCGCCCACAAGCAGGCGGATTACCTCGCCATCAACCGCTTCGGCCAGGTGCCGGCGCTGGTCGACGGCGATCTGAAACTTTGCCAGTCCGGCTCGATCCTGCTCTATCTCGCCGACAAGTTCGGCAAGATGGGCGGCAAGACGGCTGAGGAGAAGGCGCGGGTGCGCGAATGGCTGTTCTGGGAGTTCGATCGGCTGGCGCCCAACGTCTATCGCCCGCGCGCCATCAAGCGCGGCTTCATGAAGGCCGACGACAACGTCTACGACCTCTACACCGGGCTGGCGAACGATGCGCTGAAGGTGCTCGATGCCTCGCTGGCGACATCGCCTTTCCTGGTCGGCAACGAGCCCACGGTCGCCGACGTCGCGGTCTACGGCGACGCGGCCTATGCCGAGGAAGGCGCTATCGACCTCGGCCCCTACGCCAACGTCAAGGCGTGGATGGGCCGGGTCGAGCAGCTGCCGGGCTTCAAGAAGTACGAGGACGTGCTGCCCAAGCAGGACGCCGCCTGATCATTTCCTGCCCCGTCATACGGGGGAGGGTAGGGAGGGGGGAAAGCAACAGGATGATCCCCGAAAGTTTCGGATCTGGAACTTGAGAGGCCGTTACTGAGGCTTTCCCCCTCCGCCCTTCGGGCACCTCTCCCGTATGACGGGGGAGGAAGGGCTGGCGTCACCCCTTCGCCAGCGTCTTGCTCATGACCTTGGCCGCCTGATCCATCATCCCGCCGATTGCCGGCGCTAGTTCGTCCGGCAAGAGGTCGATCGTCCACACCACGCGGCTGCCGTCGCCTTCGGGAAAGACCTGGATGGCGGCGTTGTAGTGGCTCGCCCGACCCTCGACCACGGCATAGACCAGCCGGCACGCCGCGTCGTCCAGCGTCACCAGCCGCTCGCGCGCCACCAGGCCGTTGAAGAAGGTGACGATGCGATCGCCATTGTCCATTTTGAGGTCGGTCAGGAAGCCCGGCGCCACCTTGGTGTGGACCTGGCCGAAGTCGCGCAGTGCGTGCCACGCCTGGGTGGCGCCGCTCGCCACGGGAATTTCCTTTCGAAGCGTTGCCATATCGTGTCTCCTTGCTGGCGGCGAACAATGGTGATCGACGCCGTCTCGGTCTGGCGGTTTTCGGACATGGTCGCCTATCGCATCATCGTCTGAAGCCGAGCGCGCCGTGGCGGAGGGCAGGGAGATCGCGCTAAGATTCTGAAAACAAGCGCCAAAAACAAGTGCCAGAAACAAATGGAGGGGACGATGAAACGCAGATCGCTCGTGAAGGCCGCCCTTGCAGGCGCCAGTACTCTCGCCGCGCCGGCTTATCTTCGCGCCCAATCCACCAGGAAGCTCAGCATCCTCACCTGGAACATCGCCGACCAGCAGGAGCTGTTCAAAACCGAGTTCGCCGACTTCAAGGCGGCCAACCCCGGCGTCGAGATCGAATGGCTCGACAAGAAGGGGCCCGACCTGCCGGCCTTCTACCAGACGCAGATCGTCGCCGGCACGCCGCCCGACATCGTCGACCTGCAGGGCGCGATCTGGGTCGATTACGCGGCCAAGGGCGGGCTTGTGGACCTCACGCCCTATCTGCAGAAGGAGCCCGACGTCGCCAAGCGCTTCAATGCGGATTACCTCAACGGCTGGGTCTACCAGGGCAAGACCTACCTGCTGCCGTTCTACGTCGCCAAGACGCTGCTCTATTACAACAAGACGATGTTCAAGGAGGCGGGGCTTGCCGGGCCGCCGCAAAGCTTCGGCGAGCTTTTGGGTTTCGCCGAGAAGATGGCGAAGGCGGAGAAGACCGGTTTCCTCACGCTCAACTTCGACTGGCTCTACTGGCCATTGTTCAAGATGAACGGCGTCGAGCTGCTCTCACCCGACGGCAAGAAGGCGGCCTTCAACACGCCGCCGGCGATCGATGCGCTGGCGCAGCTCGCCAAGGCGACGGCGTCGGGCGGGATCAACAAGATCTCGTGGACCGGCCGCTGGGTCGAGCCCAATGGCGCCTTCGCCTCCGGCACGGTCGGCATGCTGCACGCGCACTCGGCGTCCTATTTCTTCGTCAAGGGCCAAGGGCCGTGGATCAACGACCAGACGCTGGGCGCCGCCCAGGTGCCGGGCTTCTGGTCGACACCCACCAACCACGGCTTCGCCATCTCCAAGGGCTCGAAGAATCCCGACCTCGCCTGGAGCTTCATCAAATATATGACCAGCGACAAATGCGCGTCGGCCTTCTTCAAGACGCGGAGCGTGCTCACCGCCAACACGGTAGCCGACACCGAGGGCCTGGCGACCCTGGAGAAAACCGAGCCGCTCGCCGCATCAGTGCTGCGCACCCAGACCGAGCATACCGACAAGCTCACCGGCAACTGGCCGCTGCCCTACGACGCCGAGCTGAAGGACGCGTTCTGGCCCGAGATCCAGAACGCGGCGTTGGGCCGAAAGGACGCCAAGACCGCGCTGTCCGACGCCGAGCGCGTGGTCAACCGGCTGCTGGCGCGGAAAGCCTGAGGCGTGGAGTCATGCGGACCGCGGGCCTCCAGGCCCGCCTCCGTCATCCTTCGCTTCGCTCAGGATGACAGAAAATAAATGGCTACGGTCATCGACACGGCGCGGACTCGTGCGAAGGGGGTCGTACGCCACAAGACGCGGCGGGCGCTGCTGTTCTGGTGCTTCCTCGCGCCGTCGCTCCTGATCTTCCTGCTCTACCGCATCATTCCGGTCGTCTGGAATCTCGTCCTGTCGTTCCAATACTGGTCGCCGCTCAAGGCGGCCGAGCCGGCGGGCTTCGACCACTACGAGGACCTGCTGTACGATGAGGTGTTCTGGCAGGCGCTGTGGAACACCCTGATCGTCATCGTCAGCGCCCCGCTCGGCATCGCGGTCGCGCTCGGACTGGCCCTCCTGGTCAATGCCGACATCCGCGGCCGTGACGTCTATCGCACCATCATTTTCCTGTCCTATCCGCTGATGACGGTCGCGGTCGCCATCATCTGGCGCTGGATGTTCGACGAGCGAGTCGGCCTCATCAACTACACGGCCCGCCTGCTCGATCTCGTCGACAAGCCGATCCCCTTCCTCAACTCCTTCACCTGGGCGCTGCCGTCGGTCATCGTCGCCAACACCTGGCAGATCCTCGGCTTCTACATGATCATCCTGCTGACCGGCCTGCAGAACATCCCGCACGAGCTGCACGAGGCGGCGGCGATCGACGGTGCCGGCGCCGTGCATCGCTTCCGGCGCATCACCCTGCCGTTGCTCCGGCCCTCGCTCTTCCTCGCCTTCGTGATCGGCATGCTGAACTCGATCACCAGCTTCGACCTGGTCTATGTGATGACCGGCGGCGGCCCCGGCCGCGCCACCGAGATCCTCGTCACCTACATCTACAAGCTGGGCTTCGTGCAGACCAAGTTCGACGATGCCGCTGCCGTCACCGTGGTCTTCTTCGCGCTGCTGCTGGCCACGACCTGGGCCGCCAATCGCCTGGCGGGCGGCAATGTCGGCGCGGCGGAAACCGAGTGATGAACCGCTACCCGCGCTGGCCGATCCATTTCGCGCTGCTGCTGGCCGGCTTCGTCATGCTGGTGCCGTTCTACTGGGTGCTGAAGACCAGCGTGTCGGGCGAGAACATCTACGCCTACCCGCCGTCTATCCTGCCGGCCAGGGCCAACCTCTTCTATTACGTCGATGTCTGGTACGCGATCCCGTTCGCCCGCTATTTCCTGAACAGCGTCGCCGTCTCGGCCATCGCCGTGGCCGGCAACGTCGTCTTCAACGCCATGGCGGGCTATGCGCTAAGCCACGGCTTCCGCGGCAAGAACGTCGTCCTCGTGCTGTTCCTCAGCTGCATGATGGTGCCGTTCCAGGCGACCATCATCCCGGCCTATCTCATCACCGGAAAACTGGGGCTGCTCGATTCCTGGCTCGGCCTCGCCCTGCCGCAATGCTCGACCATCATCTGTATCTTCGTCTTCAAGGCGAGCTTCGATGCCGTGCCGCGCTCGCTGATCGATGCCGCGCGAATCGACGGCCTGTCGGAATGGCGCATCATCTGGCACATCATGATGCCGCTGTCGAAGGCGGCCATCGCCACCAACGTCATCCTGGCCTTCATCTGGTCGTGGAACAATTTCCTGTGGCCGCTGATCATGACGCGCTCGGCCGACATGCAGACCCTGCCGCTCGGGCTGGCGCGTTTCCTGTCCTATCAGGAGGACACGACGGGCGCGCTCTACGCCTTCTGCGTCATGGTGCTGGCGCCCGGCCTGCTGCTCTTCCTGCTGGCGCAGAAGGAGTTCATCCGCGGCCTCACCTCCGGCGCGACCAAGGGCTGACGGCATGAGCGGCTGGCGCGCCATCCTGCTCAACCGCTTCGTGCTGGTGCCGGGCGCGATCGTGCTCGCGATCGTCCTCTGGAACGTCTATGTCGCCACCCACAATAATGGCCTGCTGATCGGCCGCGTGACCGACTCCTCCGGTCGGCCCGTGGCCGATGCGACGGTGTCGCTCTGGATTTTTAACTTCACGACCTACGAGGAGAAGGAGCGGGTGAAGACGGATGCCGAGGGTGTCTTTCGCTTCACCGACAATCCTTCGCACCGGATCCAGCTCAGCGCCGAAAAGCCCGGTGTCGGCCGCTCCCCGCGCATCCCGGTCTTTCTCTATTTCAGAGCCCAGGACACGACGCTTGACGCGCCGTTGCGGCTCACCGGCGCGAGTTGACGAGAATGGCGCTATGATCACTCCTAACTACGAGTCTGGGAGTCGGAGGTTCGACCTCTCCGATGCAAAGCTCTCATCGTCCGGCGACCTTCTCAAGCCAGCCAGTTCTCCACGTTTAGGCCGCGGATGCGTTTGAATTCGTCGGTATTGGCGGTCACGATCGTGGCGCCGATCGCATGGGCGTGCGCGGCGATCAGCAGGTCGTTGCCGCCGATTGGCTTTCCAGCCGTTTCCAGTTCCGAGCGTATTCCGCCGTATTCGGCATCGGCGGGAACCTCAAACGGCAGCACGTGGATCTCGCCGAGCAGGTCGTCGACGGCTTTGAGCAGCCGCTTCGAACCGCTCTTTGCGCATCCGTAGCGCAACTCGGCCGCCACGATGATGCTGGTGCAGATATTGTCCTCGCCCACCCTGGCGATCCGCTTCGCCGCTCTGCCCCGCGGGTTCCTGATCAGGTCGGAAATAATATTCGTGTCCAGCATGTAGCGGGTCAAAGCACGTTCTCCGGCGCCGGCACGGGATCGTCGACTTCAGGAAAATCTTCGGCCATCGGCTTCATCGTCTTGAGCAAGGCGACCAGTCCGCGCTTGCGCACCGGCTCGATCACCAGACGATCACCGTCGCGGTGCATGATCGCTTCATCGCCGGGCAGTTCAAATTCCACCGGGATGCGGACCGCCTGATTGCGGCCGTTGCGGAACAGCCTGACGTGTCTCTGTTCGGCCATGAGCTCCTCCAAGCATATGCTAGAGACATATGCCACGATTTGCCTGATCACAAGAGGTCTCTGGTCAGTCGGCGAGTGCTATCGAATTGAGCTCGCACCATTCTCGCAGCGCACGCACCGTCGCTTTCTCCTCGAAATCGTACCATTGCTCGAGTACGTCCCGGCGGGCCAGCAGGCGCTTGAAGCCGGCATAAGCTCCTCTCCTGCGGAACATTCGCCACACCTCGTCAAGGTCTTCCGGCAGGATTTGCCGGGCGAAGTCCAGCGCGAGGGGCTTGCCGAGATCGAGCTCTTGCTTGTCCGGTATCTCCAGGTACTTCTCATCATCTTCGATGTCGTCCGGTAGTTCATCGTCCAGCTCGGACCAGTCGGAATGCCAATAGATTTTGCCCGACTGTTTGCACAGAAAAGCCCGATGCTCGCCAAGGCCGCGGCCTGCGCTGACGAACTCGAAGGCATCCCGGATTTCCTGGAAGCTGACCGGCATGAACGTGTCTTTGTACTAAGGCGCACAGATGCGGCAGGCACCGAGGCGCCTATCAAAATCACAATGTGACGTCGATGCAAGGCGGATCGCCGGCCTCGTCCTGAGACAAGCATGGTTTTTGCATTACCCTCGACCGGAAACGACGGCGATGCAAGGAGGAGGGCGAAAAATGTGTGAGCTCTGTTACGTCGACGAGGCGATCAAAGGCAAGATCATCGCCCGCAACTCCGAATTCCACAAAGTCGCGTCAAGCCCGTTCGGCGAAGACGACGAGGTCGGCATGTTGAACCTGATCGATGCGAACTCGCGAACGGCGATCCTGCGCCGGGCCGATCCCACCAAGGTCTACGATCTTTCCGTCGATCATTTTATTGGCATGCCCGGCTGGACCGGGGCCGGAGACCAGCCCTACCAGATCTGGATGACGCACACGCCGCAGGGCGAGATCGTCGGCGACAGCATGAAAAAGGGCAAGGATGCCAACGCGCTCGTCGCGTACTCCGGCGACGGCATCTCGATGTATACCCACTGCGGCACTCACATCGATACATTCAATCAT